>NZ_WWIR01000299.1 GCF_009863025.1 Streptomyces sp. SID4985
CCCGCCCCGGACGCCGACTTCGCGCTCGCCGCGCTGCCGCTCGGGGCGCCGGGCAGCGGCTGCCTGGTCGCCGTCACCGAACAGCCCGGCGGCTTCGGCGCCGACGACCGGGCCTGTCTGGAGCTGCTCGCCGGGGCGGTCACCGCGCCGGTCCCCGTGCCGCCCGCCCCGCCCCGCGAACTGGCCGACGACGCGTTCCGGCTCGCCATGGACACCGGCCGGGTCGAGGTCGGCGACGACATCCTGCGGCTCTTCGGCCTCTCCCGCGAGGCGTTCGACGGCAAGGTCGAGACGCTGCTCGGCCGCACGGTGCCCGAGGACCTGCCCGCGCTGATGTCCGTCGTCGAGGCCGACCACATGCCCGTCGGCGACCGCGAACTGGAGTTCCGCGCCCTCCAGCCCTCCGGCGCGCCCCGCTGGCTGCGGCTGCGCGGCCGGCTGCTGCCCGGCGGCGGGGGACACCCCGCCCGGCTCGTCGGCACCGTAGCCGAGGCCTCCGCCTTCCGCTCCGACGTCACCGACGTGGCCCGCGTCCAGCGCCTGGCCGCCGCCCTCGCCACCGCGGGCACCGTCAAGGACGTCGGCCAGGCCGTCGTCGCCGCCCTGCGCGCACCCCTGCGCGCCGACCGCATCGCGCTCGCCGAACTGGAGAACGACCGCCTCGTCGTCACCGTCCTCGACCCGCCCGAACCCAGCGCCTGGCCCGAACTCTGGCGCGCCGAGTGGCGCGGCGAGTGGCCCGACGCCCCCGTGCGCGCGATGCCCGCCCTCGCCGCCGCCCTGCGCAAGGGCCGCGCCCGCATCTGGCCCGCGGGCTCCCGCCTGGAGCCCGGCCTCGCCGGAGTCGGCCCCGGCGGCCTCGCCGTACTGCCCCTGCCCGCCGGGGGCCGCACCGCCGGGGTCTGCCTGATCGGCTGGGACCGGCCGCACGAGTTCGGCCCCGACGAACGCGCCCTGCTCACCGCCTGCGCGGGCCTGACCGGGCAGGCCCTGCTGCGCGCCCACGCCTTCGACGCCGAACACGAACTCGTCGGCATGCTCCAGCGCACCCTGCTGCCCCGCAGACTGCCCCGGCTGCCCGGCGCCGAGGCCGTCGCCC
This sequence comes from Streptomyces sp. SID4985, assembly GCF_009863025.1. Classification (GTDB taxonomy): domain Bacteria; phylum Actinomycetota; class Actinomycetes; order Streptomycetales; family Streptomycetaceae; genus Streptomyces. Next base: position 1,100 of record NZ_WWIR01000299.1, read on the forward strand.
GCTACCTCCCCGCGACGGCGGCCCTGGAGGTGGGCGGCGACTGGTACGACGTGATCCCGCTCGCCGACAACCACGTCGCCCTCGTCATCGGCGACGTCCAGGGCCACAACGCGGGCGCCGCCACCCTCATGGGCCAGCTCCGCACCGCCCTGCGCGCCTACGCCGCCGAGGGCCACCCCCCGGACGTCGTGGTCGCCCTCGCCAACCGGCTGCTCCTCGACATGGAGACCGACCTCTTCGCCACCTGCGCCTACGTCGACGTCGACATGGAGAGCGGCTCCGCGCTGTGCGTACGCGCCGGGCATCCCCAGCCGGTCCTGCGCCACCCCGACGGCACCACCGAGATCGTCGCGGCCGAGGGCGGACCGCCCCTCGGGGTGCTGGACCGGGCCGAGTTCCCGATGACCCCGCTGCGCCTGAGACCCGGCACCGTCCTCGCGCTCACCACCGACGGCCTGGTGGAGTCCGCCGACTCCGACCTCGACCGGGGCATGGCCCGGCTCGCCCGCGACCTCGCCGCCGTCGACCCCGCCGATCTCGGCGCGGCCGCCGACGCCCTGCTCGGCGGCGCCCACCGGGGCGACGACGTGGCCCTGCTGCTCACCCGCTACGACGGCATGGCCGTACGCCCGCTGCGCGAGAGCTGGAGCGTGTGGCGCGTCCCCGAGGCGGTCCGGCACGCGCGCCGCTTCACCCGGCGGGTGCTGCGCGGCTGGGACGTGCCCGAGGACACCCTGGACGCGGCGCTGCTGATCGTCTCCGAGCTGGTCACCAACGCCCTCGTGCACACCGAGGGCCAGGTCCGCCTCGACCTCGGCCTGGTCGGCCACCGCCTGCGCCTCGCGGTCGCCGACGCCTCCCCACGCGGCCCCCTCAAGCCCACCAACATCGGCTGGGAGGCCACCGGCGGCCGGGGCGTCCTCCTGGTCGAGGCGGTCTCCTCGACCTGGGGCACCGTGCCGGTCAGCGGCGGAAAGCAGGTGTGGGCGGACCTGGTGACGGGCGAGAACACCTGAGCGGTCCGTCCCTTTCGAGTGGCGCGTTCGCCGCGTCAGCCTAGGGTCGGTTGGTGTGGCTCACACCTTTGAAGAACTCGTGCAGAAACAGCGTGCGGCCGACGCGGCCCACGCCACCGTGACGGACCTGCGCGACACCTACGGCCCGCCCGCCGAGCGCGGGATGACCGGTGCCCAGTCCGGCACCTACGAGACCGCGCTGCGCGCCTGGCGCGACCTGGCCCGCGACGCCCAGACCGCGGTCAGCGAGTACGCCCGCGAGACCGGCCGCCCGCGCGGCGAGGTCGAGGCCGAGGTGGAGCGGGCGGCGACCGGGGGCTGACGCCGGGTGGGGTGTCGTACGCCCGTGCCCGGCACCCGGTGGACCGCACCGGATGCCGGGCACGCCGTCGCGCCGTCGGTCGTGGACCCGTCAGGCGTGGGTCTTGGCCAGCAGCTCCAGGATCTCCGCCGTCGTGCCGTTCTCGCCGAGGCGCGGGAAGACGCGCTCGACGCTGTTCGCGTGCGCCTCGGCGTCCGCGTCGGCCATGGCGTCGGTGGCCAGGGTGACGTTGTAGCCCGCCGCGTAGGCGTCACGGGCGGTGGACTCCACGCCGATGCTGGTGGCGATGCCGGTCAGCACGATCTGCGTGATGCCCCGGCGGCGCAGCTGCACGTCCAGGTCGGTGCCGAACAGGGCGCTCCAGTTGTGCTTGGTGACCACGATGTCGCCGTCGTGACCGGAGAGTTCGTCCACGAGGACGTCCCAGCCCTCGGGGAAGGACAGGCCGCGCGGCTGCCGCTCGGTGCGGCCGGGCACCGCGTCGGCGCCGTCGGCGGCGAACGAGACGCGGACCAGCACCACCGGCAGCTCGCGGGCGCGGAAGGCGTCCGCCAGCTCCACGGAACGGGCCACCACGTCGGCGGCGGCGTACGGCTGGGTCTGCATGCCCACGATGCCGCGCTGGAGGTCGATCACGACGAGGGCGGTACGGGGGTCGAGCGTGGTGACGGACATGAGGGGATCAGACCTTTCGGGGGGTGAACCGGCCGCGCGAGCGGTCCGGCGGGGTCGTCGCCGGCGGACCGGCGAGCGTGAACGGGGCCGGGGCCGAGGAGGGGTACGGCCCGGCGGGGGTGCTCGGTGTCACGGCCGCGAGAGCCGTTCCAGCAGGGTCAGCGCCGTGAGCACGGTCTGCCGCTCCTCCTCGGAGAACCGGTCCTCCAGGGCGCGCGCCAGCCACTCCTCGCGCACCTGCCGGTTGCCCTCCACCCGCGCCTGCCCCGCCTCGGTCAGGGTGACCAGCTGACGGCGGCCGTCCGCCGGGTCGGGCGTACGGCGGATCAGCCCGTGCCGGTCGAGCGCGGCCAGCGTGGCCGCCATCGACTGCGGCCGTACGCCCTCGGCGGCGGCCAGCGCGCTCGCCGTGGCCGCGCCGTGCTTGCCGACCAGGGAGAGCGCCGACTCCTGCGGCGGGGTGAGATCGGAGTCCCGCGCCACCTCGCGGATACGGCGCCGCAGTCGGCTGAACATCACGCGCAGCTCGCGCGCGGCCAGGGCGGCGGAGTCCGAGATGTGGGGCATGCCGTCACCGTAGACACCGGCAGGTAAAACTGTCCAGCTGAGACTGTTCAGTTTTACCTGTCCAAAAGGATGTCCGGCGGACGCGCCCGGCCCGGCCGCCGCGCTCGGCGCGCGTGATCCCGGGCGAACTGGTCTGCTGGAACGGCAGCATCCCCACCCCCGAGCCGTACGTCCGGAGACACGCATGAGCACGTACCGAGTCGCACAGGTCACCGCCCCCGGCGGCACGTTCGAGCTGGTCGAGCGGGAGGTGCCGCATCCGGGGCCCGGCGAGGTACGGATCGCCGTGGAAGCGTGCGGGATCTGCCACAGCGACGCCCTGTTCGTGGACGCCGCCGCGCCCGGCATCACCTTCCCGGAGGTCCCCGGACACGAGATCGCCGGACGCGTCGAGGAGCTCGGCGAGGGCGCCCTCGGCCGGGGCTGGAAGGTCGGCGACCGGGTGGCGGTCGGCTGGTTCGGCGGCAGCTGCGGCTACTGCACGCCCTGCCGCCGGGGCGACTTCATCGCGTGCGTACGCCTGAAGGTGCCCGGCTGGGCCTACGACGGCGGCTTCGCGGAGAAGGTGATCGTGCCCGTCGACGCGCTGGCCCGCGTTCCCGACGGCCTCGACGCCTCCGCCGCCGGGCCCATGGCCTGCGCGGGCGTGACCACCTTCAACGGGCTGCGGCGCAGCGTCGCCCGCGCCGGTGACCGGGTCGCCGTCCTCGGCCTCGGCGGGCTCGGCCATCTCGGCGTGCAGTTCGCGGCCGCCATGGGCTTCGAGACCGTCGCCATCGCCCGGGGCGCCGAAAAGGCCGGGTTCGCCAAGGAGTTGGGCGCGCATCACTACATCGACAGTACGGCGGGCACCCCGGTCGCCGAGGCCCTGCAGCACCTCGGCGGCGCCAAGGTCGTCCTCGCCACCGCCGGGAACTCCGCCGCGATGTCCGCCACGGTGGACGGTCTCACCCCGCGCGGCGAACTCGTCATCATCGGGGTCTCGCCCGAACCGCTGGACATCACCCCGCTCCAGCTCATCAGCGGCGGCCGCGACGTCAAGGGCCATCCCTCCGGGACCTCCCAGGACGTGCAGGACACCATGGACTTCGCCGTCCTGCACGGCATCCGCCCGATGACCGAGGTCGTCCCGCTGGACGACGTGGAGGCGGCATACCAGAAGATGCTGGCCGGACGGGCACGGTTCCGGATGGTGCTGGACACGGCGGGCACCTGAGCGGGGGCCTCCGGCGGAGGGGCGAGGGCTCGGCTCGGACCGGCTGAGCGGTGGTGCCGGGCGGCACCGGTCGGGTCCCGCCGACCGGGTGCCGCCCGGCTGTGCGACCGGGCTCGGCCGGGCGGTGAGGTCCGGCGCCGTGGCGCCCTTCGCGGTGGCGGGACCGGGTCGAGCGATGGGCGGGGCCCGGCGGATGGACGGACCTCCGGCGGAGCGACGGCGACGGGGTCCGGTGGTCCGGCAGTGGACCGGGCGAGTCAATGGCGTCGGCCGAGCGGCGCGTCCGCGGGCGTTCGAGGTCGGGCGGGTGCCGCTTCGCCACCGGTCCGCGCTGCGGCGGCGCGCCGGTGTGGGTCAGCCGGTGTGCCGTCGCAGCCCCAGCCGATGCCGCACCACGTACCGGCCCGCGTGTCCGGCCGGGCGCGGTACCGACAGGAGCAGACCGCCGAACGGCACCGGCCGACCCCTCTCAGCCGTGCCGTCGACGCCTCGGCCGGTGCCGTGCCGCGAACCTGGCCGCGTGTCCCGCCGTGCGCAGCACCGAGCGGAGCGCCCCCGCACCGGAGACATGCCCCGGCCCGGCCGCCTCGTGCCGGGCCGGGCGGGGGGCGTAGGACGCGCGGGCCGAGAACGACCACGACAGCCGGGAGCCGACCTGGGCGTGCGCGCTCCGCGTGTCTACTCGTCCCATGCCTGGATCAGGATCTGCTCGGAGATCCTGCCGTCCCGCAGGGTGATCATCGACTCGGCGTAGACCCGGTCGCCGTTGGCGTACTCGCAGGACTCGGTGAACGCCGCGTGGTCGCCGTCGATGACGCACTGGCCGAGCCGGTGGATCATGTCGCGGCTGTAGATGTCGTCGAGCATCTCCCTGATCTCGCCCCGGCCGCGCAGCACCTTGGGGTGGCTCGGCTGGGCGTCGCGGTCGATGACGCGTATCTCGGCGTCGTCCTCGTACAGGTTCAGCAGCGAGTCGCCGGTGTCGGACTCGATGCTCTCGCGCAGTGTGTCGGTGGTGAACGCGGGGTTTTTCGTGCTGCCCATGGTGGCCTCCTTCGGACGCTCGCGGCCCGGCGGGGAGCGGGACCGCACGGGTCCACCTTTCGAGGCTCCCCCGCCCCGGCGGCCACGGCAAGCGCAGACGACGCGCTCCACCTGTCGGGTGAGGGGCGGCCGGTGCCCGTGTCCGGGGCGGCCGACGGGCGTTGCAGAGGACATGATCTCAACACGACGTATCGTCGCCGCGGTCGGTCTCGCCGTCGGCGTCACGGGCCTGGCCGCACCGCTCGCGAGCGCGGCCGACGCGAGCGCCGCGGGCACCGGGCAGATCAACCCGATGACCACGCTGGACACCCTCGCCGTCAGCGACATCCCCGCCGAGCACCGGTCGGAGGTCCCGCGCGTCACCGAGCAGCTGCGCGGCCTGAACCAGCTCAGCGACATGAACCGCCTCAACGAACTCCACCAGGTGACCGACCTGGCCGCCCCGGTGCTGGGCGTCCTCCCGGCGCTCGGCGGCTGACCGTACGAACGACGCTCTCCGGACCGGGCCTTTCAAGGCCCGGTCCGACGTATGTCCGTGGCGTAGGGTCGGCAGCGAAGGTACGTACAAGGGAAGAGGGGCCAGGTCATGGCGCAGGAAGTACGCGGCGTAGTCGCACCGGGGAAGGACCAGCCGGTGCGCGTCGAGACGATCGTGATCCCCGATCCCGGGCCCGGCGAAGCCGTCGTACGCATCCAGGCCTGCGGGGTCTGTCACACCGATCTGCACTACAAGCAGGGCGGCATCAACGACGAGTTCCCCTTCCTGCTGGGCCACGAGGCCGCGGGCGTGGTCGAGTCGGTCGGCGAGGGTGTCACCGAGGTGGCGCCGGGTGACTTCGTGATCCTCAACTGGCGTGCGGTGTGCGGCAATTGCCGGGCCTGTCTGCGCGGTCGTCCGCAGTACTGCTTCAACACCCACAACGCCAAGCAGAAGATGACCCTCGCCTCCACCGGTCAGGAGCTGACCCCGGCCCTGGGCATCGGCGCCTTCGCGGAGAAGACGCTCGTCGCCGCCGGGCAGTGCACCAAGGTGGACCCGGCCGTCTCCCCGGCGGTCGCCGGACTGCTCGGCTGCGGTGTGATGGCGGGCATCGGCGCCGCGATCAACACGGGCAACGTCGGCCGGGGCGACTCCGTCGCCGTCATCGGCTGCGGCGGCGTGGGCGACGCGGCCATCGCGGGCGCCCGCCTGGCCGGGGCGGGGAAGATCATCGCCGTCGACATCGACGACCGCAAGCTGGAGAAGGCCCGCGAGCTCGGCGCCACCGACACCGTCAACTCCCGTGAGACCGACGCGGTCGAGGCGATCCGCGGGCTGACCGGCGGCTTCGGCGCCGACGTGGTGATCGACGCGGTCGGCCGCCCCGAGACCTACCAGCAGGCGTTCTACGCCCGCGACTTGGCGGGCACCGTCGTCCTCGTCGGCGTCCCCACCCCCGAGATGAAGCTCGAACTGCCTTTGTTGGACGTGTTCGGCCGCGGCGGCTCCCTCAAGTCGTCCTGGTACGGCGACTGTCTGCCCTCGCGCGACTTCCCGACGCTCATCGACCTGCACCTCCAGGGGCGGCTGCCGCTGGACGCGTTCGTCACCGAGACGATCCAGATGGACGAGGTGGAGAAGGCGTTCGAGCGGATGCACGAGGGCGACGTGCTGCGTTCGGTGGTGGTGCTCTGATGACCGCCCGTATCGAACGCCTCGTCACCTCCGGCCAGTTCACGCTCGACGGTGGCACCTGGGACGTCGAGAACAACGTCTGGATCGTCGGCGACGACCACGAGGCCATCGTGATCGACCCGGCCCACGACGCCGAGGCCATCGCCCGCGCGGTCGGCGATCGCAGGCTGACCGCCATCATCTGCACCCACGCGCACAACGACCACGTCAACGCGGCCCCCGCCCTCGCGGACCTCACCGGCGCGGTGATCTGGCTGCACCCGGACGACCTGCCGCTGTGGAAGCTCACCCACCCCGACCGCGACCCGGACGCCCACCTCAGGGACGGCCTGGTCATGGAGGCCGCCGGAGCCGACCTGACCGTCCTGCACACCCCGGGCCACGCCCCCGGCGCCGTCTGCCTGTACGACCCCGGTCTCGGCACCGTCTTCACCGGCGACACCCTGTTCCAGGGCGGCCCCGGCGCCACCGGCCGCTCCTACTCGCACTTCCCCACCATCATCGACTCCGTCCGGGACAAGCTCCTCACCCTCCCCCCGGAGACCAAGGTCCTCACCGGCCACGGCGAACCCACCACCATCGGCGCGGAGGCCCCGCACCTGGAGGAGTGGATCGCACGCGGGCACTGATCCCGCCAAGACGCCTACAGGGGCGGCCGGTTGCGAAACCGGCCGCCCCTTTCGCATCGGGTACGGCCTCTGTCGCGCAGCGTCCCGCTGCCCTACCGTCGCCCCATGACCGATCCAACTCGCTTCGCGGGGTACGGAGTTCTCGTCACCGGTGCGGCCCGGGGCATCGGCGCGGCTGTCGCGCGGCGGATCGCCGAGGAGGGCGGGCGGGTGCTCGTCACCGACCGGGACGCCGACGGGGCCGGGCGGACGGCTGCGGGCCTGCGGGAAAAGGGGCTGGACGTAAGGGCGTTGGAGTGCGACGTGGGGGAGCGGGAGTCGGTCGAGGCGGCCGTCGCGTATGCCGTGGACGCGTTCGGGACGCTGGACGTGCTGGTGAACTGCGCTGCCCGTTCGTCGCCGGACGAGACGCTGTTCGAGGACGGTCGCGACGACGTGTGGGAGCGGGATCTCGACACCACGCTGACCGGGGTGTACCGGTGCTGTCGTGCGGCGCTGCCGCATCTCGCCGCCTCCGGGCGAGGGGCGGTCGTCAGCATCGGGTCGGTCAACGGGCTGCAGGACTTCGGGGGTCACGCCTACAGCGCCGCCAAGGCGGGCCTGGCCTCGCTCACCCGCACCCTCGCCGGGCACGCGGCGGCGCGGGGGGTGCGGGTGAACCTCGTCGTGCCGGGGACGGTGCGCACCTCGGCCTGGGAGGGGCGCGACGAGGATCTGGAGGCGGTGCGCGGGCTCTATCCGCTCGGGCGGATCGGGGAGCCGGAGGACGTCGCCGCGGCCGTGGCGTTCCTCGCCTCCCGTGACGCCGCCTGGATCACCGGTACCGCACTCGTGGTGGACGGCGGACTCACCGCCGTGCACACCGGGTTCCACACGGCGCTGCACGGGAGATGACCGGCAGACGGTGAAGTTCACCGTTTCGTCACAGCGCGACCGGAACCACAACCGTCCGGCCCGGGGGCGGGTCTAGTAGGCGACGGATGCCTTCGGGCAGCAGAGTGGGAGAGGGGTCAGGATCATGGGGGACACACGCAGACGAGGTGCCGCGCTGCTCGGCGTCACCGCACTGGCGGCGCCGCTGGCGCTCGTCGTCACCGCCGCACCGGCGCAGGCCGCGAGCTGCAGCACGAAGGCCGGGCCGTACCAGAAGCAGGTGGAGAAGTTCCTGGGGCGGCCGGTCGACGGCAAGCAGTCGAGCGCGGACTGCACGGCCATCCGCGCCTTCCAGAAGAAGCACGGCATCACCCCCACCATCGGCTACGCGGGTCCGGTGACCTGGGGCGTGGTGGACCTCATGAACAAGCAGAAGGCCGTGGGGAAGAACCCCAACAAGGCCGGCAAGTGCCCGGTGAACAAGGGCCGTATCGCCTGTGTGAACCTCACGCTCCAGCTCAGCTGGATCCAGGACGGCAAGAAGCTGGTCTACGGCCCCGTGCCGGTGCGCACCGGACGTGACCGCTACGAGACCCGCACCGGTCTGAAGAAGATCTACTGGCGGCACATCGACCACTACTCCACGCTGTACAACGTGCCGATGCCGTACAGCCAGTTCTTCGACGGCGGCCAGGCCTTCCACTCCGTCGGCGTGAGCGTGTGGAACCCGCCGGGCTCCCACGGCTGTGTGAACATGACCACGAAGGACGCCAAGAAGTACTGGTCGCTGCTCAGGAACGGCGACGACGTGTTCGTGTACGGCCGCAAGCCGGGCACCTGAGAAGCGGGGCGGGGGCGCCCGTTCGCCCCCGAACTCCGCCCGGGTCACGCCCCATTGACGTGATGAGTAACACGGTCCGAAATGTCCGTATCGAGCGCACTTGCTCACGTCGTCTTCACGGGGACCGGCATATGCTTCACATCATGTCCACCACTGCTGACACCGCCTGCCAGCGGTCGGCCGCGGAGGTCAACGAGGAGATCCGGGCCCTGTGGCGCCGCTCGGGCGGGATACTCACCACCGAGCAGCGCGCGGAGTACCAGCGTCTCGTCCTGGAGTGGGCCTCCGCGACACCGCAGCCGCGCCGCCCGTCCTGAACCGGCCGCCGCGCGACCACCGACATACACCTCAACGCCCATCCGTGACCGGATGGGCGTTTCGAGTGACCGATTCTTTCCGGAATGGCACGCCGCCCCCGAGTCACCCCCAGGTCGCCGAGTAGTACCGCTGGTAGGCCCGGCGCTCCTGCTCCGAGCGGATGTAGCGGGCCGCGATCAGCGCGATGAGACTGCCCGCCATGATGAGCAGCCCGGGGCCCACGTTCCGGGTGTCGGTGAGGCGCGCCAGCAGCGTACGGCCCTCGGCGATGCCGCTCACCGGGGCCGAGGAACCCGGCGTGGCCGCGCTCGGGGCCAGGGTGCTCTGCGGAGCGGGGGTGGAGGACGGCGCGGGGTTCTGCGCGGCGCCCCCGGCCTGCGCGCCGGAGGTGATCAGGCGGACGTTCAGCGCCGACATCGCCTTGGTCAGGGGCTGGAAGAACGTCGTACCGCCCGACGTGCAGTCGCCGCTGCCGCCCGAGGTGACACCGAGCGCCTGCCCCTCGGAGAACAACGGCCCGCCGCTGTCGCCGGGTTCGGCGCACACGTTCGTCTCGATCAGTCCGCTGACGCTGCCCTCGGGGTAGTTCACGGTCGCGTTGAGCGCGGTCACCTGGCCGTCGTGGAGCCCGCTGGTGCTGCCGCTGCGGAACACCCGCTGCCCCACCGTGGCGTCGGCCGCCCCGGTGATCCGGATGCCCTTGCCGCCGCCGATCGCGACCACGTCGGCCCCCGGCCCGGCCTTGCCGGAGTCGTACTGCACGAGCGAGAAGTCGGCGCCCGGGAAGTTGCTGTTCACCGTGGAACCGAGCTGCTGGTTGCCCTGGTTGTCGGCGAACCAGATGGATCCTGTGGGGCCGCAGTGGCCCGCCGTGAGGATGAAGTCCCGTTGCCCGTTGGTCACGTTGAACCCCGCCGAGCAGCGGCCGCTCGTGGAGAGGATCGGCTGCGCGCCGTTCAGCCGCGTGGTGAACGTGCCCTTCGACCGCTCCATGGTGACGAAGTTCCCGATGCGCGAGGCGACTTTGGTCAGCGCGGTCCAGTCACCGGACGACACCGTGCTGTCCGCCTGGACCACGACCCGGTTGGTGCGGTAGTCCACCGACCACGCGGTGCCCGCCACGCGCGGTGCCGAACGCAGCGTCGCCGTGGCCGACTTCAGCTCGTTCATGCTGTGGCTCACCATCTTGGGCTCGGCGCCCGCCCGCCGCACCTCATCCGCGGCGTTCGCGTCCGTCACCGCGACGACCGGCTTCCCGTCGGCGCCGATCCAGCTGCCCGCCGAGCGGGCGGTGCCCAGCTTCGCCGTCAGCGCGGAACCCGTCACCCCGGCGGTGCCCGCCGTGCTCAGCGGGGTCGCGGGGGAGCTGGGGGGCTCGCTCGCCATGGCCGCCTGCGTCACCATCGCGCCTCCCAGAAGGAGTCCGCCGACGGCCGCCAGCCGTGTCACTCGCCGGACGACCCGCCGTCGTGCGTGCCTCATGCCAGACTCCCGAAAACCCCGAGCGCGCGATGCCCCTGCCGGGCACCACGGGGCCCTCCGGTCGATGAGCGCCCGCCCCTGAGTACGTGGGGCGGGGCGGGCGCGTTCAGCGGCCGAGGCGATCTTCCACCCGGTTTCGCGGATTCCGTTTTCCCTTGCGCGCGGGGCGAGTTCGCGCGGGCCGGGTCAGCTCTTGCGGGCCACCCCGCCGAACATCGCGACCTCCTCCGGTTCGCCCTCGTCACCCGGCTCCGGGCGCCAGCGCGAGCAGGAGAGCACGCCCGGCTCCAGCAGTTCGAGACCGTCGAAGAAGCGGGTCACGTCCTCGGGCGTGCGCTGGGTGAGCTTCGGGGTGCCGTGCTCGTTCCAGAACGCGACCGCCTCGTCCACGTCCGGCATCGACGGGCTGGTGATGGTGTGCGAGAGCACGAGGTGGCTTCCGGCGGGCAGCCGCTCGGTGAGCTGCCGCACCAGGCCGTACGGGTCCTCGTCGTCGCCGATGAAGATGACCACGCCGAGCAGGATCAGACCGATGGGCTCGCTGAAGTCCAGTGTCTTCGCGGCGTGTTCGAAGATCGCGTCGATGTTGCGCAGATCCTCGTCCAGGTAGTCGGTACGCCCCTCGGGGGTGCTGGTGAGCAGGGCGCGGGCGTGGGCGAGGACCAGCGGGTCGTTGTCGACGTAGACGATCCGGGCGTCAGGGGCGAGCCGCTGGGCGACCTCGTGCGTGTTGTCGGCGGTGGGCAGCCCGGTGCCGATGTCCAGGAACTGCCGTATGCCCGCCTCCTCCACGAGATGGCGTACGGCGCGGCCGAGGAAGAGGCGGTCGGCGCGGGCGTACTCCCCGATGCCCGGGTGGAGTTGGCGGATCTGGTCGCCGGCCGCGCGGTCCACCTCGTAGTTGTCCTTGCCGCCGAGCCAGTAGTTCCAGATCCGGGCGGTGTGCGGCTGGCCGGTGTTGATACGGGCGCGCAGCGACTCGGCGACATCGTTGGCGGCGGCCGGGTTGTCGGTCACGTGGGTCAGCTCCTGAGGGCCTTGGGAGAGTGGTGCCTTGAGCGGTACACGGGTCAAGACGCAATCTAGACGCAGGAGTTGATCCCCACCGATGGTCCCGGGTATTCCGCCGGCCGTGTCCGTGCGCAGCGGGCTCCGGCACCGGGCCCCGTCGTGCTGCCGGGCAGGGGGCAGCCTCCTACACTGCGGACATGGACGACACGCTCCTGACCCGGCTCGGCACGGGCAAGTACCTGCTGGTCACCAGCTACCGCAAGGACGGCACGCCCGTTCCCACCCCGGTCTGGGTGGTGCGCGACGGCGACACCCTCGGAGTGTGGACGACCGCCGACAGCTGGAAGGTCAAGCGCATCCGCCGCCGCGCCGATGTACTGGCGGGCCCCTGCGACATGCGCGGCAACGCGACCGGCGAGCAGGTCCCGGCCACCGCCGTGATCACCGACGCGGACACCACCGCCCGCTACCGCTCCCTCATCGCCCGCAAGTACGGCATCGTCGGCCGGCTCACACTGCTGGGCAGCCGGATCCGCCGGGGTGCGGAGGGTACCGTCGGCATCCGGATCACCCTCAAGGACTGAACCGCGCGCGGCTCAGCTCCAGGCCCGGTACGCCTCGTCGACCAGCTGGAACACCGGCTCGCCCCGGACCGGGTCCTTGGCCGTGGACAGCCGTACCCGGTCCCCGCTGTGGATGCCGACGGCCGGGCCCATGACCCGGCCGCGCACCACGAAGCCCTCGGCCATCTCGACCAGCGACACATTGCGCGCCATCGGGGTGTTGCGGTGCACGACGGTGGAGTGGCGGACCGTGCCGAGCCCCTGGCTGCGCTCGGTGCGCAGATCGCTGCCCTGACACACCGGGCACAGCAGCCGGTGGTACATCGCCGTGCCGCACCAGGAGCAGCGCTGGAAGGTCAGGGCGTCCTTGTCCTCGGCGGACCGCGTGGGTATCGCGGATCCGGTGGACCCGGCGGTGGGAGACGGGGCGGGGGCGGCGTCGGCGTCGGACGCCGTCACTGCGGACCGGGGCTCGAGTACCCCCGCCGTCGAGCCGCCCGCCGGGTGCGCGGCGCTTGCTGAGTGGTGGTACACGCTGGTCAACTCCCTGCGCTGGGCCGGAAATCCCGAACGCGCGGTGCGAACCGCGCACACGTGTGCCCGGTCGTCGTGCCACCGTGCACACCGCCAGCGTATGGCACTCAGTGTCAGTCGTAAAGGCACTCCGTACCCTCAATGTGCGGGCGCGACCGCCCGGTTGCCGCTCAGGGCCGTCCGAGCGCCGCCTCGACCGCCCGCACCACGCGCCACAGCGGGGCATCGCGCCGGGCGACGACCACGACCACGTCCTCGCCCCGGGCGGGCGGGACGGAGGGCTGGACCGCCGCATCGCCGCCCGGTTCCGCGAACGTCGCCCGCACGCACCCCAGCGCGTGGTCCACGGCCGCGTCCGCGTCCCCCGCACCGTCCGAACGCAGCCAGGACCGAAGGGCGTTGTTGTGCGCCGCGACCACCGCCGCCGCGATCACGTCCGCTCGCAGCGTGCCGTCGGGACGCCCCGCGTACCGTTCCCGCAGATATCCGGCGAGGGCCCGCTCGTAGCGCCGCACCACCGACAGCTCGTACGCGCGCAGCCCCGGCACCTGCTTGGTCAGCCGGTAACGGCGCACCGAGAAGGCCGGGTTCTCCGCGTACATGCGCAGCACCAGACGGGCCGCGTCGCACACCCGCGCCACCGGTTCCTCGGCGCCGTCGCCCGCCGCGAGGAACGCCGTCATGTCGGCGAGACAGCGCTCGTGGTCGGGGAAGACCACGTCCTCCTTGGAGGGGAAGTAGCGGAAGAACGAGCGCCGTCCGACCCCGGCCAGCGCCACTATGTCGTCCACGGTGGTGCGGTCGTACCCCCGCTCCAGGAAGAGCCGGAAGGCCGCCTCGACCAGGGCGTCACGCATCGGCGGCTTCACGGCCGGGGCCGCGCTGCTGGTGCTCATGAGCGGGAACGTAGCACCCTGCGGACCCGCGTGGCACTGGGTGCACCATGGGCCGTCCGCGAGGGAACCGAGTGCTGTACGGCACGGCCGAGGCGTGCGTCTCCACGCGATCCCCCCACGCCCGTCGATCATGGCGCCCGGCCTGCGGCGTAACCTTTCTCCACCCTGTCGCCACCGGTCCGCCCGAGGAGAACAACCATGCGCCGCCCCCGCCTGCTCTACGTGACCGATCTGGCGTTCCCGGCCCGTGGGCGCCGCTACGGCGACGAGGACGTGTTCCTCACCTCCCGCCTGCGCGCCCACTTCGACCTCGCCCTGTGCCACCCGCTGGACGCGGCCGCCCTGATGGACGGCTACGACGCCGTGGTGGTCCGCAACAGCGGCCCGGTGCTCGGTTACCTGGCCGAGTACGAGAAGTTCCGCGCGCACGCGCTGGAGACCGGGGCCCGGGTGTACAACCCGCTCAACGGCAAGGCGGACATGGCGGGCAAGGGCTATCTGATCGAGCTGACGTCGGCGGGCTTCCCGGTCATCCCCACCGTCGACCGCGCCGAGGACCTGGACCGGCTGCCGCGCGCCGACCGCTACATGGTGAAGCCGCGCTTCGGCGCCGACTCCCTGGGCCTGCGCGTGGTGCCCGCGAGCCGGGTCGCCGAGGCGCCCGTCGCCGACGGCAGCGTCCTGGTGCAGCCGCACGTCGACTTCACCCACGAGATCTCCTTCTACTTCGTGGACGACGACTTCGCGTACGCCCTCTACGCCCCCGACCCCCGGCGCCGCTGGGAGATGAAGCCGTACCAGGCCACCGCCGCCGACCTGGAGTTCGCCCGCCGGTTCATCGACTGGAACGCGCTCGGCCACGGCATCCAGCGCGTCGACGCCTGCCGCACCGTCGCCGGTGACCTGCTCCTGGTCGAGCTGGAGGACCTCAACCCCTACCTCTCCCTGGACGCGCTGCCCGAGGAGGACCGCGACGCCTTCGTGGCCACCCTGACCACCTCCCTGAACCGCTTCGCCCAGCCTGGGGCGCGTATCGAGTCGTGATCAGTCTGCGGGATTCGCCTTCGTGGCGGGGTCTGGACCGGTAGACCGTCTTATGTGACGCCAGTGCAACTGACGGACGCAGAGCGGGAGTTCGTCGGGCCCCATCGGCCGCCCCCGCCCCCGCCCCCGGCCCGACGCGGTCGCCGGGGACGAGGCCTACTCGTCCCGGAGCGGCCGGCCCGCAAGCCACGACGCCGATCTCCATAAAGAGCGGAACACCGTTGAGCGCCTGATCAACAGGCTGAAGGCATGGCGGGGCATCGCCACTCGATACGGCAAGACGCCCGAAAGCCACCTCGCCGGCCTCCGCCTCCGCGCCTCGATGATCTGGATCAACGACCTCCTGAAGCCGACAGGTTGATCACGACCTCACACAACAGACCCCCGGAACGCAACCCGAGCCCGACCCGGAGTCGGCCCGAACTCAGGCAGTCCCGGGTATCACAAGTCCCGACTCGTACGCCACGATCACCAGCTGTGCCCGGTCCCGCGCCCCCAACTTGCCCATCATCCGGCTGACATGGGTCTTGGCGGTCAGCGGGCTGAGTCCCAACGCGTCGGCGATCTCGGAGTTGTTGAGACCGCGCGCGACCAGCGCGAGCACCTGCCGTTCCCGTTCGGACAGCCCGCTCGGCCCGCCCACCGCGGATGTCGTCGCGGTGTTCGGCGCGCGCAGAAAGCGGGCGATCAGCCGCGAGGTGGGACCGGGCGAGAGGAGGGACTCCCCCGCGGCCACCGTCCGGATGGCGTCGAGGAGTTCGGCCGGCCTGATGTCCTTCACGAGGAAGCCGGACGCCCCGGCCCGCAGTGCCTCGACGATGTGCTCGTCGGTCTCGTACGTCGTCAGGACGAGCACCTTCACCCCCGAGAGATCCTCGTCGGCGGCGATGAGCCGGGTCGCCTCGATCCCGTCGAGGTCGGGCATGCGGATGTCCATCACGATGAGATCGGCCCGCGCCGACCGGGCCAGCGCCACGGCCTCCCGCCCGGTGCCCGCCTCGGCGACGACCTCCATGTCCCCGGCCGACGAAACGAGCATCGCGAAGGAGGACCGTACGAGGTTCTGGTCGTCGGCCAGCAGTACGCGGATGGTCATCGAACCTCGTCCTCCTGGGACAGCGGCAGTGTGGCGGTCACCTCGAAGCCCCCAGCGGGCCCCGGACCGGCGTCCAGTGTCCCGCCCACGCTACGGGCCCGCTCCCGCATTCCGGCGAGCCCGAACCCCGGCCTGCCGTCGGACGGGCCCATCCCGCCGCCCGAGCCGGCGCTCCCGCCCGTCCCGTCGTCCCTGACACTCACCCGCAGTGCGCCGTCCGCGGTCCACAGACCCACCCGCACGGTGAGGTCCTCGCGGCCACCGTGACGTACGGCGTTGGTGAGCGCCTCCTGCACGATCCGGTACGCGGCGGCGCCTACGGAGGGCGGGATGCCGTCCGCGCGGACGGACAGTTCGACCTTGGCCCCGGCCACCCGGCCGGTCTCCGCGAGACCGGCCAGTCCGTCGATCCCGGGCAGCGGCCCCCGCATGTCCTCGGCCCCGGAAACAGAACCGGACACGGAACCGGCCCCCGCTCCCGGATCCGCGCCCACTCCCACGACCGTGTCATGCGCCCGCAGCACCTCCAGCGTCGTACGCAGTTCCCCCCGGGCGGTCCGGCAGGTCCCCGCGATGTCGTCCAGTGCCTGGGCGACGGCCTTGCGGTCGAGGCGATCGGGGTCGGCGGTGAGGACGTGGGCCGCCACGGACGTCTGCACGCCGATGAGCGTGATGCTGTGGGCGAGCAGGTCGTGCAGGTCACGGGCGATCCGCAGCCGTTCCTCGGCGACGCGGCGCCTGGCCTCCTCCTCCCGGGTGCGTTCGGCCCGTTCGGCCCGCTCGACGATGGAGGCGACGAACCAGCGGTAGTAGCGGACGTCGATACCGATGAACAGGACCGCGATGATCCAGCCGGAGATCTCCAGGGACTCCGGCGCCCCCTTCGGATTGGTGAGGCCGTCGCCGATCACTGTCGGGCCGAGGACGGCGACACCGGTGATCAGCGTGCGGCGTACGGTGCCGGTCGCCGCGACGGTGTAGAGCGCCAGGATGGTCGCGGGGATGGGCAGGGCGGGGTTGTAGTCGAGGGCGTAGTACGGAGCCACGCAGGCCACCACCCCGAGCAGGGCCACCACCGGACGGCGGCGCCGCCATACGAGGGGCGCATGCCCGGCGAGCAGCAGCGTCCAGCCGAGATGGTCGGGCGGGATCCCTTCGCCGCCCATCAGGGCGATGGCCACGGCGAGCACGGCGACGCCCAGCGCGAGGACCGCGTCGTTGCGGGTGCGGTGCGGTGCGGTCAGCGGTTCGCGGTTGATGGCGTCCATGATGTGCTCGACGCGACGGGACCGCCCGCCGCCACCGGCCGTCGTCTCCGCCGCCGACCGGTCGCGTACCCCTGTGGTCGTTCCCCGTTCTTCCACGGCTCCATCTTCCGTACTCGTGCGGGAACCCGGGCGCCCCTCAGGAAGGAGAGGCACCCGGGCGGGCCCGCCGGATCAAGGTGCTCGATCGGCGTGCTGGATCAGAGCGTTCGATCAGATTGCTCGATCGAGGCGTTCGATCAGCGTGCTCAGGGTGCGCCGACGGTTTCCGCCTGCCGCGGCGGCTCGGTCGGTCCGGCCGGTCCGGTCCGGTCGGCCGGGTCGGGCTCCCGTGAGAGCACGCCCGGCCACCACACCTTCCGGCGCAGGGCGACGCTGGCGCTGGTCACCAGGTACGTCCGTACGAGGAAGGTGTCGAGCAGGACGCCGACGGCGATCACGAAGCCGAGCTGGACCAGCTGCACCAGGCCCATGTTCGTCAGCACGGCGAAGGTCGCGGCGAGGACCAGTCCGGCGGAGGCGATGACGCCGCCGGTGGTGCGCAGCGCGGTGAGTGCAGCCGCGGTCGGTTCTGCTCCCGCCAGGGACTCCTCCCTCATCCGGTGCATGAGGAAGATGCCGTAATCGACGCCGAGGGCGACCAGGAACACGAAGGACAGCAGTCCGAGCCCCGGATCGGTGCCCTTGAGGCCGAGGAGCGGTTCGAAGACCAGTCCGCCGATCCCGAGGGAGGCGCCCCACACCGCGACGACCGCGACCACCAGGAGCAGCGGTGCGACCAGACTCCGCAGCAGCCCGATCAGGATGAGCATCACGGAGACGAGGACGAGCGGCACAACGATCTTCGTGTCCCGGGCGTTGGTGACCTCCAGGTCGATCTGCTGGGCGCTGTCCCCGCCGACGTAGGAGCCCTTCAGTTCGTCCCGCAGGGACTTGATGGTGGCAGTCTCCCCCGCCGACTGGGGTGCGCTCTTCGCGAAGACGGAGATCTCGGTCCAGCCGTCTCCCGTACGCCCCTTCTCCGCGCTGCCGACGCCCGGTGTGCCACGGACGGTCGCGAGGGTCTCGTCGGCGCGCCCCTGCGGGGTGATCACGTCGATGGGCTGGCTGCCCTGCCCGGGATAGGACTTGGCAAGGGTCTCCATCGCGACGACGGCCTCCGGCTTGTTGACGAAGGAGTCCTCCTGCTTGAGCGGTCCCGGCAGGTTGAGCGAGCCCAGGGCGAGGGCGCCGAGCAGTACGGCACCGCTCGCGAGTACGGTCAGCGGCCTGCGTCCGGCAGAGCTGCCCATCGCCGAGAACAGGCTCCGCCGCTGCTTGGGCGTGCTCCCGAAGGCGGGCACGAGCGGCCAGAACACACGCCGTCCGACCATCACGAGGACGGCGGGGAGCAGGGTCATCATCGCGATCAGCGCGCACAGCACACCGACGGTGCCGAGCGGGCCCATGCCCCGGCTGCTGTTGAGGTCGGCGGCGAGCAGGCACAGCAGTCCGGCGGCGACGGTGCCTGAGGAGGCGAGCACGGCGGGCCCGCAGCCGCGCAGGGCGGCGACCATGGCCTCGTACGGTCGCTCGAAGCGCCGCAGCTCCTCCCGGTAGCGCGAGATGAGCAGCAGCGCGTAGTCCGTGCCCGCCCCGAACACGAGGATCGTCATCACACCCGAACTCTGCCCCGAGACGGTCGTGCCGAAGGCCTGGTTGAGGCCGTAGGCGACACCCATGGACATGTAGTCGGCGATCCCGGCGACGACGAGGGGCACGAGCCACAGCACGGGGCTGCGGTAGATCAGGATCAGCAGTACGGCGACGACGGCGACGGTGGTGTAGAGCAGCGGTCCGCCGAGCGAGTCGTAGACCGCGCCGGAGTCGGTGGCCAGCGCGCCGGTGCCGCCCACGTCGACGCTCAACCCGCCTTCGCCCCGGGCGACTTCGCGGACGTCGTTGACGAGCTTGTCCCGCTGCTCCTCGTTCGCCCCGGGCTCGTTGCTGGCGACCGGGTACATCAGGGTCGTACCGTCCTTGGACGGAATTCCCTTGGGAGCACCGCCGATCAGCTCGTGGCGCCGCGTGATCTCCGCGACCTGCCCGGCCGCGGTCTTCCGGTCGGCGGCGCTGAGCCCGCCGTCCCGGTGGTAGACGAGCACCATCTCGGTGGTCTCGCCCCCGGGCAACCTGTCCTCGATCCTCGCCGCCTGCGTCGAGTCCGCGCTCGCCGGCAGGTAGTCGGTGACCTTGTCGTGCTGCACGTCGGCGAGCTTCGCCGCGAACGGCCCGACGAGCGCGATCACGGCAATCCACAGCCCGAGCACCGCCCATGGAACGGCTCGCCTGCGTCCCGTCCTCGTCGTGGTTGTCTCTGCGGCCCTCATCGACCGGTCTCCCTCCGGGTGACGTCTGTTTCGGTCCCCAGACTTCCGGTGAGAACCACGGCTTTCGTCGGGCGAGAGGGCGAGGTGACGCGTACTGCCGGGGGCGACGGCGGGTGCGGACTACTCCCTGGGGAGTAGTCGGCGGACGGCGCGCCGCCCCGGAAGGGGCGCGGGGAACCGCACGACCAGCCTTCACCGACCCGCAGCGGAAGACAATCCCCCGCCGGCAGGGCGCGAGGGGCCCGGGCCCACCCGGGGCTCACGACGGCGTCCGCGCCGCCGTGAGCAATCGCGTCACATCATCCGCACAGATCGTCAGTGCAGCGCCACCGTAGCGAGGGTCTCGCGTTCGGCAGGCGTGTACGGCCCGTCGGCGAGACAGATACGGGCGCCCTGGAGGAGGATGGTCTCCCGGCCGGCGGGGGCCAGGTGGGGCGCCGGCCGCCAGGACGGCGAGGGCGACGGTGTGGACGGCTTCCCGGAGCATCGCCGAGAAGCGGGTCGTGGTGGGGTGATCGAGGACGTCCGCGCGCTGTTGGTCCACGGCCTGGCCGTACGAGCCCTGCGCGCGGCCGGAGTCACCGACATCGGTATCGCCAACTCGCACGGGCCGGCCTGGCCCACGTCCGAGGAGCCGGAGGACCTTGAGGCACGGAACCGCTGGTGGACTTCCACAAGCGGTACGGCGGTGATCTGGATCAAAGACCTCACCCGGACCTCCAATTGATCACGACTCGATACGGGCCCCAGGGCCTGATCTCCGTCGCCGGGGCCGCGGTCCTGAACGCCCGCGCCCCGCGCGCCGTATCCCCGGTCGGGACCGCGCACTCCCGGACCCGAGGGACGGAAAGGAGAGCAGCGTGCCGACACCCCCCGATCCCCAGCCGCCGCGACCCGGGCGGATCGTGGAGCCCGTACGCGTCGTACGGGCCCGCCGTCAGGACGCCCTCGCGGAGCTGATGCGCGAGCTGCTGCCGGAGGACGGCGCACGCCCGCGCGAGGCCGCCGGTACGCCGCCACCCGGGCCCCCTGTCACGCCACCGCCACCGCCACCGCCGTTCGCGCCCGCCGGGGCCGAGGACGACACCCAGGAGCTGACCCCGGTGCCCGAGGCGCCCCCGGTGGGGGCCGGGCACCGCCGGGCCGTCGCGGCCGTCGCCCTCGGCGCCGCCGCGCTCGTCGGCTTCGGCT
>NZ_WWIR01000300.1 GCF_009863025.1 Streptomyces sp. SID4985
GAGCGAGGTGGCGTACGCCTCGTACCGCGCGACCGCGCGGGCGGCGGGGCGGCCGCCGAGGTGGTGCCGGGCGTAGTCGCGGGCCACCCGGCGCGCCCGCATCGAACCGAGCACGAACGGCTCCGCCGGGCCGAGCCACCCGGCGAACACATAGGTCGGCAACTCCTCGCGCACGGTGCGCAGTTCGTTCTGCCGGGTCCAGACCGCGAGCCAGGTCAGCAGGCCGAACGCGGGCACCATGAAACCGGCGTAGACGAAGAGGAAGCCGAACTGGCCGAAGGACGCCGAGCCGTTCCACAGGCCGTGCAGGGACATCGCCAGCAGCAGCCCGCCGACCGGGAACAGCACGCGCCGCACCCGCTGCCCGGGCGCCGCGAGCGCGCGCAGGCCGAAGCCGATGCCCGTGCACACGGTGAACAGCGGGTGCGCGAACGGCGACATCACCACGCGGACGAAGAAGGTGGCGGCGGTGACCGAGACGATGGCACCGGCGCCGGTGACCCGGTCCTCGCCGAAGGCGGTGCCCAGGTAGAGGATGTTCTCGGTGAACGCGAAGCCGGTCGCGGTGGTCCCGGCGATCACCACGCCGTCCACGATGCCGGTGAAGTCGCGTCTGCGGAAGAGGAAGACCAGCAGTACGGCGGCGCCCTTCGCGGACTCCTCCACGATCGGCGCGATCAGTGTGGCGCCCAGGGTGTCGGCCTCGTCCGGGTCGGCGGCGGCCGTGGCGATCCAGTGGGTCGCGAAGCTGTTGGCGACGATGGCGATGAGCGCGGCCGCGCAGGCGCCCCAGGCGAACGCGAAGACCAGGTTCCGCCAGGGGCCCGGCTCCACCCGGTCCAGCCAGCGGAACGCGGCTATCAGCCACGGCACCGGAAGCACCGCCAGCCCGATGCCCACCAGGAACCCCTCGGGCCCGGTCTGCAGCCGCACCAGCGCGAGGATGACCAGTCCGGACAGCGCGAGCAGTGTGCTCAGCGCGCCGTACCGCACCCAGCGGCGCTGCCACCAGTGCGGATGGTGATGGCGTCCGGAGTGGTCCCGGGCGGTCGGAAGGGGAGAACTGGTGGCCACGGCATCGACCCTAACGGTGACCCGACGGCGGGCCGTCGGGAAATACGGGCCCGGCGGGACGACCGGTCGGGCCTACGGCTGCCGGTGAGGTACGCGGCGGAAAAGAAGATCGTTCACGACATGACCCTTGTCCAGTCCCTGGCCCTCGAAACGGGTCAGCGGCCGGAACGCGGGACGCGGTGCGAAACCGCCCGCCGCCTGGGTGTTCTCGAAGTCCGGGTGCGCCGAGAGGACCTCGAGCATCTGCTCGGCGTACGGCTCCCAGTCGGTCGCGCAGTGCACGACCGCGCCGGGCGCGAGCCGGGTCGCGGCCAGGCTCAGGAACGCGGGCTGGATCAGCCGCCGCTTGTGGTGCCGCTTCTTGGGCCACGGGTCGGGGAAGTAGACGCGCAGACCGTCGAGGGAGTCGGGCGCGAGCATCTCGCGGAGCAGGATGATCGCGTCGCCGTTGCCGACCCGGACGTTGGTCAGACCGTTCTGGTCGGCCAGGTTCAGCAGATTGCCCTGGCCGGGGGTGTGCACGTCCACCGCGAGGATGTTGACGTCGGGAGCAGCGGCCGCCATCTGCGCCGTCGCCTCGCCCATGCCGAAGCCGATCTCCAGCACGACCGGGTTGGTGTTCCCGAACAGCTCCGCGAGGTCGACGACCCGCTGACCGTCGATGTCCATGCCCCATCGCGGCCACAGCCGCTCCAGGGCGTCGGCCTGGCCGGTGGTCACCCGGCTCCGGCGCGGCTGGAAGCTGCGGATGCGCCGCTCGAAGTGCGACCCGGCCGGATCGGCCTGGGGGCCGCCCGGGAAGCGGGGCTCCCCCTTGTCCCGGGAGGTCCGGGCGGACAGCGGAACGGACGACCCGTCGGTGGCGGGTCGCTCGGCTGCGGGGGCGTTCACGAAGTCAGACACAGTGCATCCGATTTTAGGCGGTCGACGGGGGCTCTCCCTCTGCTCTCCTCGTGTGACGGGTCACGCCCGTACGGCGGGCCGGACCCGTGGGCCGGGTCACGCCTCGCCCAGCATCGCCAGTGCCCGGGCCGCCACCTCGCGGCCGATCGGCAGGGAGGCCGTGGCCGCCGGGGACGGGGCGTTCAGCACGTGGATCGTGCGGGGTGCCTCGCGCAGCAGGAAGTCGTCCACCAGGGAGCCGTCCCGGGCCACCGCCTGCGCCCGCACCCCGGCCGGGGCCCGCACCAGGTCCGTCTCCCCGACGGCGGGCACCAGCCGCCGCACCGCCTTCAGGAACGCGCCCTTGGACACCGAGCGGCGCAGCTCACCGGCGCCGTAGAGCCAGTGCCGCCGGGCCAGCGCCCACGCGCCGGGCCAGGCGAGGGTGCCCACCAGCTCGCGGGGGCGCACGACACCCCAGCCGTACCCCTCGCGCGCGAGTGCCGGGACCGCGTTCGGGCCGATGTGGACCTCGCCGTCGATGCCCCGGGTCAGATGCACCCCGAGGAACGGGAACGCCGGGTCCGGCACCGGATAGACCAGGCCCCGCACCAGCTCGGGCCGGGCCAGCTCCCAGTACTCCCCGCGGAACGGCACGATGCGGACGTCCGGCTCGTCACCGGCGAGACGGGCCACCTCGTCGGAGTACAGCCCCGCGCAGTTCACCAGGACGCGGGCGCGCACCACCTGGCCGGCCGAGGTCAGCACGGCCACGCCACGCTCCGGGCGCCGGTCCACCCGCACGACCCGCGCGCCGTAGCGGATCTCGGCACCGGAGGCGCGCGCCAGCTGACGCGCGACGGCGCCGTAGTCGCACACGCCGGTCGTGCCGACGTGGATGGCGGCCAGGCCGCGCACCTCCGGCTCGTACTCCGCGATCTGGGCGGCGCCCAGCTCCCGCACCGTGATGCCGTTCTCCCGGCCGCGCTGCACCAGGGCATGCAGCCGGGGCAGCTCGGAGCGCTCGGTGGCGACGATCAGCTTGCCGGTCACCGCGTGCGGGATGCCGTACTCCGCGCAGAACTTGACCATCTCGGCCGCGCCCCGGACCGCGTACCGCGCCTTCAGGGAGCCGGGGCGGTAGTAGATCCCGCTGTGGATCACCCCGCTGTTGCGCCCGGTCTGGTGCCGGGCCGGGCCTGGCTCCTTCTCCAGCACCGTCACGCGCGTACCCGGCGCGGCGCGGGTGATCGCGTACGCCGTCGACAGCCCGACGATGCCGCCACCGACCACCAGCACATCGCAGTCGTACGCGCCCGTCCGCACCTGCACCACCTCCCGACTCGATAGTGCACTGCGCCACTGACAACGGCTTCAAACGCGGCCGACAGAGGATTACGCCGGGGTCATCAGCAGCGGCCTGGCCCGCTCGCGCAGCTCCACCACGCGCGGCTCGTCGCCGTACGGCTCCAGGCGGTGCAGCAGGTCCTTGACGTACTCGGTGGTGCGCGCCGAGGAGATCCGCCCGGCCACCTCCACCGCGCGCACGCCCTGCTCGCAGGCCGCGTCCAGGTTGCCGGACTCCAGCTCGGCCACCGCCGAGACGACCAGGCGCAGCCCGTGCGAGCGCACGAACTCCTCGGTCGGCTTGGACAGGGCCTGCTCGGTGAAGCGGCGGACCTGGCGGGGTGCCTTCAGGTCGCGGTAGCACTCGGCGGCGTCGGCGGCGAAGCGGTCGTAGCCGTAGAAGCCGAGCCAGGACGGGTCGTTGTCGCCCTCCCGGGACCGCTCAAGCCAGCCCTCGGCCGACTTCAGCGCGGCGCCCGCGGCCTGGGCGTCGCCCGCGCGCGCGTGTGCTCTCGCCTCGACCAGCCGGAAGAAGCTCATCGTGCGGGCGGTGGCCAGGCCCCGGTTGCGCTCCAGGGCGGCCTGGGCGAGGTCCACGCCCTCGTCGCCGAAGCCCCGGTAGGTGGCCTGGAGGGACATGGAGGCCAGCACATAGCCGCCGAGCGGCACGTCGGCGGCCGCGCGGGCCAGCCGCAGCGCCTGGATGTAGTACCGCTGGGCGGCCTCCTGCTGGCCGGTGTCGAAGGCCATCCAGCCCGCGAGCCGGGTCAGTTCGGCACCCGCGCCGAACAGGGCGCGGCCCACCTCGTCGGAGTAGGAGCCGAGCAGCAGCGGCGCGGCCTCCACGCGCAGGCACTCCGGGACCATGGACGAACGCCAGTCGCCGCCGCCGTACTTGGAGTCCCAGCGCCTGGCGTCCTCGGCCGCCTCCCGCAGTTTGCGCACATCGCTGTGGCCGACTTTGATCGGTGCGCCGACGCCCTCGGCCGAGGCCGCCTCGCGTTCCACCGAGCTGTCGGCGGGGGTTATCAGCCATCGGGACGCGGGCGTGGCATAGGCGCTCACGGCGAAGGAGCCCGCCAGCGACTGCCAGATGCCGCCGGACCCGGCCCGGCGTCCCGCCAGGTCCAACCGGTACAGATCCGTGGCCGACTTCACCGCCTGGCCCACGTCGCGCGGGAAGGCGAGGCCGACCTCGGGCGCCGGGTCGGCGTCCGCCAGGCCGATCTCGTGCAGCGGCACCGGCCGGCCGAGCTTCTGGCCGATCGCGGCCGCGATCAGGTGCGGTGCCGCACCTTGGGGCACCATGCCCTTCGAAACCCAGCGCGCCACCGACGTCTTGTCGTAGCGAAGGGTCAACCCCCGTTGGGCCCCTAGGTCGTTGACCCGCCGCGCGAGTCCCGCGTTGCTGATTCCCGCGAGGGCGAGAACGGCGCCGAGTTTCTCGTTCGGCCCGCGTTGCTCCCTGGACATGCGCCACCCCTCGACACAGACGGCTGCCCCGCTGGCATAACCACGCGGCATTCGTAAACACAGCGTAGTTCGCCGCATCCCAAGCGTTAAGGGGCATTGTTCCGGATGGCGCGATTGCGGTCCGTACGCGAGTACGGCCCTGTACGCACCGTGCACACCCTGTCGCGGCGTGCCCCCGGCCGTGTGGCCGTGCGCCTGTCCGTGCGCTCTTCTCCGGCCACCTCGGGAGCGGTTCCATGGGAGTCGCGTGGGTCGGCCCGCTGTACTGAATCCAGTGGGCTGGGGGACACCGCCACCTTCATCCCCGCGGGTGGCGGACCGGTCCGGGAGGCGATGCCCGCCTCCCGGACTGTGCGCGGCCATCGGGTCGCAGGGCTCCGCGCGGCTCTGTACGGAGCGTGCTCAACCTCCGTACGCCGCCCACGAATTGGCCGAAAACCGCCCTCCTCCGGGACCGCCGAACCCCGCTCTCACCAGAGCAGTTGAGGGCGCACAGGTGGTTTTCGGGGAGTGAAGCGGGGCGCATTCGCATCGCATACGCCCTGTGTTCCCAGGGAGTTGCCGACAGGGCCGTTCGGCCGTCCCGCGCCGGTGCCACTCTGCCCTCCTGCGCCAATGGCCCACCCCCGTACGCCGTTTCGCTCAGGTTTCTCCTGCGCGAAGGCGGCGCCGCCGCCCCTCTCCCGCGCGTTCTTCATGGCAGCATGGGTCCGGTTCGTGCGGTGCACTGATTGTCCACAGCCTGTGGAGGCGTCGATGCGGTGGTTGGTCGGGTGGAGCAGCGCCGCGACGGGCGGCCTCGGACCCGGCGCCGTGGACCCCTCCGGATACGACGACGAGACCCCGCACCCGGTCGGCTCCCAGCTGCTGTGGGGCGGCCCCGACCCGCTGTGGGCGGTCGGCGACTGGCGCCCCGACGAGGTGCGCGTGGTCCAGGGCGACGCACAGAACCGCATCGCCGTCCTCGGCATCTGCGGCGCCTCCGACGACGAACTGCGCCGGGGACTGTTCACCGCGCGCGGGGGCGCGCTCCGGCATCTGACCGCCTGGCCCGGCAGCTACACCGCCGTCGTCCAGGCCGGCCGCCGGATCACCGTCTGCGGCGACCTCGCGGGCGCCCGCCCCGTCTTCCACGCCCCCTGGAACGGCGGCACCTCCTACGCCACGGCCGCCCTGCCGCTGGCCGACCTCACCGAGGCCAACCTCGACTTCGGCCACCTCGCCTCCCTGCTCGCCGCCCCCGACGTCCCGGCCGCGCTGCGCGACACCACGCCGTACGAGGGCGTACGCCGCGTTCCGCCGGGGCACGCGCTGATCCTGCGCGCCGGGGCGCGCGAGATCACCGGGTACGAGCCGGTCGCCTCCCTCGCCGTCGCCGCGCCCCCGGCCGACCCGGCCCACGCCGTGGACGCCGTGCGCGACGCCCTGATCGAGGCGGTACGGGTCCGGCTCGCCGCGCC
>NZ_WWIR01000301.1 GCF_009863025.1 Streptomyces sp. SID4985
CGGGCGCTGCGGCGCGGGCGGCTGGCGCGCCGGGCGCTGGGGCTGCTGCTGTGCGCGGCGGCGGTGGCGTTCGTGGTGTGGGCGGCGCGGACACAGCCGTGGGTGGAGCCGCCGTCGCGGACGACTCCACCCGTGCGCGGCTGGTGAGCCGGGGTGCCCTGGTCGGGCCCCGCCTACTTGCCGAGGGCCTTACTTGCCGAGGGCCTGCTTCAGGTCCTCCAGCAGGTCGTCGGCGTTCTCGATGCCGACGGACAGGCGCACCAGGTCGGCCGGGACCTCCAGGGCAGAACCGGCGGCCGAGGCGTGGGTCATCCGGCCCGGGTGCTCGATCAGCGACTCGACACCGCCGAGGGACTCGCCGAGGGTGAAGATCTTGGTGCGGTTGCAGACCTCGACCGCCGCCTCCTCGCCGCCCTCGACGCGGAAGGAGATCATGCCGCCGAACGCGCGCATCTGCTTGGCGGCGACCTCGTGGCCGGGGTGCTCGGGCAGGCCCGGGTAGAGCACGCTGGTCACGCGCGGGTGCCGGGAGAGCATGTCGGCGATCTTCGTGGCGTTCTCGCTGTGGCGGTCCATGCGCACGGCGAGGGTCTTGGTGCCGCG
Source organism: Streptomyces sp. SID4985 (assembly GCF_009863025.1). GTDB lineage: Bacteria > Actinomycetota > Actinomycetes > Streptomycetales > Streptomycetaceae > Streptomyces. Next base: position 604 of record NZ_WWIR01000301.1, read on the forward strand.
CAGCACCAGCCAGGAGTCGAAGGGACCGGCGACGGCGCCCATCGCGTTCTGGTGGAAGCCGATCTCCTCGCCCAGGCCCTCGTCGGCGACGATCAGCGCACCGCCGACCACGTCCGAGTGACCGCCCATGTACTTGGTCAGCGAGTGCACGACGACGTCCGCGCCCAGCGACAGCGGCTGCTGGAGGTACGGCGTGGCGAAGGTGTTGTCGACGACCAGCTTGGCCCCGGCGGCGTGCGCGACCTGGGCGACGGCGGCGATGTCGGTGATGCCGAGCAGCGGGTTGGAGGGGGTCTCCACCCAGACGGCCTTGGTCTTCGGGGTCATCGCGGCGCGCACGGCGGCCGGGTCGCTGGTGTCGGCGACGGACCACTCCACGCCCCAGCGGGTGGCGACCTTGGCGAACAGCCGGAAGGTGCCGCCGTAGGCGTCGTTCGGGATGACCACGTGGTCGCCGGGGGCGAGCAGCGTGCGCAGCAGCGTGTCCTCGGCCGCGAGACCGGAGGCGAACGCGAAGGCGCGCCGGCCGCCCTCCAGTGCGGCGAGGTTCTCCTCCAGTGCCGTCCTGGTCGGGTTGGCGCTGCGGCTGTACTCGTAACCGCCGCGCAGCCCGCCGACGCCGTCCTGCTTGTAGGTCGAGACCTGGTAGATGGGCGGGACGACCGCGCCGGTGAGGGGATCGGCGGTGTTGCCCGCGTGGATCGCCAGAGTCTCGAAGTGCTCGCTGATGTGCCTGTCGCTCATGTGTACCGAGCGTAATGCGCTCGCGGGGGTGATGCCGGACGCGAGGGGCCGTGCCCTGTTGCGGGAAGTTTTCGGCGGGTCGCGTACGGGGGTTTTCCACAGGCGGGCCGAGGGGGTTGGCCAAGTGTCGGGCTCGTCTGGTTCGCTTGTGGCATGGCGATTCTCTGGCTGCTGATGGCGCTGCTCATGCTGTGCTTCGTGCTGCTCCCGTTCCGGCGGCGCAGGCGCGGGCTCGAGCAGGTGCACCCCGGGCACCCGGACGCCGCCGACCCGGCGCGCTACGGCTTCGTGCGCCAGGAGGAGCTGGACGTGCGGATGCCGGGCCCCGACGAGGACCTGCTGGAGGTCCTGGACCTGGTGCAGCGCACGGGTGACTACCGCGCGGCGGCCCAGTTGCTGGCGGGCACCGAGGCCGGGAGCGAGACGCGCTGGCAGCGGGTGCAGGCGTTCGCGGGCGCGGCCGCGCTGGAGCTGCAGCAACGCCCCGGCGGGGTGCACGAGACGCCGGGCGGCCAGTGGCTCAGAGTGTGGCGGACCGAGCAGCCGAAGGACGCGGGCGGCGCGGCGGTGCACGCGGAGTTCCTGGTGCAGCAGGCGTGGCGCACGTCGGTGCCGGGCACGGACGACTTCCGCATCATCATGGAGGAGGCCCGGGACGCCTGCGCCCAGGCGGCGCTGCTCGCCCCCGGCGACCCGGTGCCGTACATCGTCGAGCTGTCCGTAGCGCGCGGCCTCGGCTACGCGCGCGAGGAGTTCGACCAGCTCTGGCTGAAGATCCTGGACCGCGCCCCGCATCACATGGGCGCGCATCTGGCCGCGCTGCACCACTGGTGCGAGAAGTGGCACGGCTCGCGCGAGGCGGCGTACGACTTCGCGGAGGCCGCCGCGGCCCGCGCGCCCCAGGGCTCGCTGCTGTCCGCGCTGCCGCTCTTCGCGGTCTTCGAGCATCTGCCCGAGGTCAACCTGGTCGCGGGTTTCTACCAGAGCGAGGTCGTCACCAAGGCGATGCACGGCGCGCTGCACGCCGTGTCCTCCGCCCGCGCGGACGATCCGGTGCGGGCGCACGTCCGGCATCTGCTGACCTTCTTCCTGGTGCGCGCCGAGCGCTGGGCGGAGGCCATGGACCAGCTGGTGCACGTGGACGGCCATGTCGGAGCGCTGCCGTGGACCCTGTCGGCCGACCCGGCGGCGGAGTTCGCGCTGTACCGCGCGGTGGCGGTCGCGGGGTACGAGGCCAACGGGGGAAGCCCGGCGAACCTGCCGGGCTGACGCCACCCCGGGTCAACCGGGGCTGAACCTCGGGTCAACCGGGGCTGACCTGGCCCGGAATCAAGATTGCCGCGCTGACCTGCGGTAAGGCATACTCCGCTTGCCTCGGCCTTTGCGTTCGCTTTGCCGGTCCTGTGGGGGGATCCCAGCCCGATGCTCGCAACCCTGCGCGCGCTGCGCGCTCTTGTCCTGCTCCTCGGCTTCTATCTGCTGAGCCTCCTCGTGCTCGCGGCGCTGGCCGGCCTGGACATCGCCCTGCTGGAGCATGTGCACGGCTACGCCGCGTTCAAGCTCGTCGGCCTCTCGATCGTCCTCGCCGTCCCCGTCGTACGCGGCCTGTTCATGCTGCGCATGCCCAAGAGCGAGGACCCGCCCGGCGTCGAGGTCACCGTGGCCGACGAGCCCCGGCTGTGGGCGCTGGTGCGCGAGCTGGCCGCCGAGGCGGGCACCCGGGCCCCCGACCGCGTCCTGCTCACCCCCGACGTCAACGCCTCGGTGCGCGAGGAGCCGCGCCTGCTCGGTCTGCTCCCGGGACCGCGCAGGCTGACCCTCGGTGTCCCGCTGCTGACCGGGCTGAGCGAGGCGCAGCTGCGGGCGGTGCTCGGCCACGAGTACGGCCACTTCACCGGCGGCGACACCCGGCTGTCGGCGCTCGTGGTGCGCGGCCGGGTGCAGATCGGCCGGGTCATCGAGCGGTTCCACGAGAGCGCGCACGACAAGGTGACCGAGGAGCGCGCCCGCCAGGAGGAGGCCGCGGCCAAGCGGATCGCCAAGGGCAAGAAGCCCCACGCGGTCGACACCGCGCGTGCCGGTGCGACGTACCGCGCGATGGCCTGGCTCTACACGCAGTACGGCAAGCTCTATCTGCGCGCCTCGCTGTCCACGGCGCGCGCTCAGGAGTACGCGGCGGACCGTACGGCCGCCCGCCTCGCCGGGCGCGACGCGACCGCCTCGGCGCTGCGTGAGCTGGCGGTCCTCAGCGACCGCTTCGAGTTCTATCTCGACTGCTACGCCACCATCGGTCTGTCGGCCGGTTCGATGCCGCCGCGCGGCGAGTTCTTCCGCGGCTTCGGCCGCCTTCTCGCCGCTCGCGAAGAGCAACTCGCCGCCATGCGCTCCGAGTTGCCGACCGAGGAGGTGTCGCCGTACGACTCCCACCCGCCCATCGCCGAGCGCGTACGCCGACTGGAGGCGCTGTCCGCCGACGGCCGAACGGCGGACGCGGGCGGCCCGGCGCTGGCCCTGCTGACCGACCCGGCGCACACGCTGGCCCTGCTGGAGGACGCGGCCCTGGAGGAGTCGGCGCTGGCGCTGCCGCGCGCGGCGGACTGGACCGCGCTGCTGGAGGCGGCGATGGCCAAGGGGCTGTCGTCGGGGCGGACGCCGTTGGAGCAGTCGCTCGGTGACTACACCGGGCAGCCGCCGACGCTGGAGGCGCTGCTCGGGGTCATGGACGACGGGCGGCTGTGGCAGGTGGCCGAGCGGCTGCCGCTGTCCGAGCAGGCGTCGGCGGCGAAGGGGCGGGCGTTCCGTGAGTTCGCCCGGCCCGCGCTGACGCGGTCGCTGCGGACGATGGTGCTGGCCGAGCTCAGCGCGCGGTCGCTGCTGCGGTGGGAGTTCTCCTGGTCGCGCCCCGCTGCCGTACGGCTGCCCTCGCTGACGGCGGACGCGGACGCCGACCCGGCCGCCGTGCTGGACGCGGCGCTGTCGGCCGCGGTCGCGGACCGCCCGGACACGGCGCCGCTGCGCGCGCTGCTGGAGCGGGCGGCGACACCCCTGACCACCGGCTCTTCGAACGTGAACGGACCCGTCTCCCCATGACCGTCCTGCTCTGGATACTGGCCGCCCTGGCCACCCCCTTCGTCCTCTTCGTCGCGTGGCTGGCCTGGGTGTTCCTGAAGGAGTTCTTCTCCGCGAAGGCCGAATACGAGTCCGCGGAGGAGTCCTCGGGCATCGCCGCCGAGGCCGCCGAGGCGGCAGCGGTGGCCGAGCGGCTCGGGCTGCTGCCCCTGGAGCGGCAGAACACCGAACTCGCCGCCCCGCTGCCCGCC
>NZ_WWIR01000302.1 GCF_009863025.1 Streptomyces sp. SID4985
CCGCCTGGGGCGCGTCCTCCGCCTGCGCGGCGGCGGCCGCCGGATCGCTCTCCCCGGCCGGGGCCGGCACCCTGGCCTCTCCCCGCCGGGGCGTGGAGGGCTGGAGCGCCATCCCTCCGGTCGTACGGAACAGTTCGTCGGCTCCGGGCAGACTCACTCGGCGTGACACCGGGCGAGCACCTCCCTGGCGAGCTGGCGGTAGGCGGCGGCACCGACGGAGTTGGAGGCGTACGTGGTGATCGGCTCACCGGCGACGGTGGTCTCCGGGAAGCGGACCGTGCGCCCGATGACCGTGTGGTACACGTGGTCGTCGAACGCCTCGACCACCCGCGCGAGCACCTCACGGCTGTGCACCGTGCGCGAGTCGTACATGGTGGCGAGGATGCCGTCCAGCTCCAGCTCGGGGTTGAGCCGCTCCTGGACCTTCTCGATGGTCTCGGTCAGCAGGGCCACACCGCGCAGCGCGAAGAACTCGCACTCCAGCGGCACGATCACCTTGTGCGCCGCGGTGAGCGCGTTGACGGTGAGCAGGCCGAGCGAGGGCTGACAGTCGATCACGATGTAGTCGTAGTCGTCCATCAGCGGCTTCAGGGCGCGCTGGAGCGTCGACTCGCGCGCGACCTCGGAGACCAGCTGGACCTCGGCGGCCGACAGGTCGATGTTGGAGGGCAGCAGGTCCATGTTGGGGACCGCCGTCTTCAGCAGGACCTCGTCGGCCGACATGCCCCGCTCCATGAGCAGGTTGTAGACCGTGAGGTCCAGCTCCATGGGATTGACGCCGAGACCCACCGACAGCGCGCCCTGCGGGTCGAAGTCCACGAGCAGCACGCGCCGGCCGTACTCCGCGAGCGCGGCACCCAGGTTGATGGTCGACGTGGTCTTGCCGACGCCGCCCTTCTGGTTGCACATCGCGATGATCTTCGCGGGGCCGTGGTCGGTCAGCGGGCCCGGGATCGGGAAGTACGGCAGCGGGCGCCCGGTCGGGCCGACGCGCTCACGGCGCTGACGGGCCGCGTCGGGCGCGAGCGTGGCCGCGTACTCCGGATCGGGCTCGTACTCGGCGTCGGGGTCGTAGAAGTGCCCCTCGGGCAGTTCGTCGTAGTCGGCGAAGTGGTTGTGGGGCGCGCCACTTCCGTCGCCGGCCATGGCGTTCACGTGATGGCCATCCATGCTCTGGTGTGCTGTCCGGACCGTCTGCGGAACCGGACTCTGGTGGGCTGCGAAGGTGCGCACAGCTACGGAGCCGACAGCCTCGAATCCCGTGGGGTCCTGGTGACCCCGTGCCGGCATTCCTGGTTGACCACCCCCGGGAGAAAATGTCGACTCATTCACAAGTCGTCTTACCTCCTTGGTGACCAGGAAACTTCTAGACAAGGTCAGCGTGGCACCATGCCGACGGTTGGCGACTCTATGGCGTGTCGGCGGTCCGCAGCAACACAATCCGCCGGACCCGGCCGGATGTGTCGACAATGAAACATCCCTCTGTCAAGGGCGTACGACCGTCGCACAGTAGGTTTCACCGGTGTACGAATCGGTCGAAGGGTTACGTTCGAGGCGAGTTGACCGAGTGTCGCAAAGTGACCATACACACATCCGGCCGGACCTTCGGGCAAGGTCCGGCCGGGTGCGCGGTGTTGACGGGATGTGTTGACGAATCGCCTTTACGACGCTGACGACTTGACGACTCGCCGGACCCGCCGGGGTCAGCCGATCAGCGCGTCGATGCTCACGTGGTCCAGACCGTGGGCCTCGGCGACCTCCTTGTAGACCACCTTGCCGTCATGGGTGTTGAGGCCCCGGGCGAGCGCGGCGTCGCGGCGCAGCGCCTCGGCCCAGCCGTTGTTGGCCAGCGAGACGATGTACGGCATCGTCGCGTTGGTGAGCGCGTTGGTGGAGGTGTTGGGCACCGCGCCGGGCATGTTGGCGACGCAGTAGAAGACCGAGTTGTGCACCCGGAAGGTCGGCTCGGCGTGCGTGGTCGGACGGGAGTCCTCGAAGCAGCCGCCCTGGTCGATCGCGATGTCGACAAGGACACTTCCGGGCTTCATCCGGGACACCATCTCGTTGGTGACCAGCTTCGGGGCCTTGGCACCCGGGATGAGGACGGCGCCGATGACGAGGTCGGCGTCGAGGACGGCCTTCTCCAGCTCGTAGGCGTTGGACATGATCGCCTTGACCTTGCTGCCGAAGATCCGGTCGGCCTCGCGCAGCTTGTTGATGTCGCGGTCGAGCAGCGTCACCTCGAAGCCCATGCCGACGGCGATCTGGACGGCGTTCCAGCCGGAGACGCCACCGCCGATGACGACGGCCTTGGCCGGGGTCACGCCGGGCACGCCGCCGGGGAGCACACCGCGGCCGCCGGCCGGGCGCATCAGGTGGTAGGCGCCGACCTGCGGGGCCAGACGGCCCGCGACCTCGGACATCGGGGCGAGCAGCGGCAGCGCGCGGTTGGCCAGCTCGACCGTCTCGTACGCGATCGCGGTGGTGCCGGACTCGAGCAGCGCGTCCGTGCACTCGCGGGAGGCGGCCAGGTGCAGGTAGGTGAAGAGGATCTGGTCCTTGCGCAGCCGGTGGTACTCCTCCGCGACGGGCTCCTTGACCTTCAGCAGCAGGTCGGCGGAGGCCCACACCTCGTCGGCGGAGTCGAGGATGCCCGCACCGGCGGCGATGTACTCCTCGTCCGTGATCGAGGAGCCGAGACCGGCGCCGCGCTCGATGACGACCTGGTGGCCGTTGCGCACCAGCTCGTTGACGCCGGCGGGGGTGATGGCCACCCGGAACTCGTTGTTCTTGACCTCGCGGGGGATGCCGACCTTCACGTCGATCACGGTCCTTGGCTCAGAGGGTAGGGGGGTGCACTGAAAGACATACCGGGCGCGCTGGCGCACACCGGGAGACACCGCAGGAGAACGTGCGGCAGAGCCAGTTTAATGAAGGTGTTCTGCGTGTCTAGCCTTTCATTGCATCAATCTTCAGCGGAGGAACTACGGATTTCGCAGGCATTGGCGAGGGGTTCCGGAGCGGTCGCCCCCGCACGGTCCGGCTCCGGGGCCTTCGCCGGGCCCTCCTCCCCCCAGGATGCGCTCCGCGGCGGCGCGGTGCAGGCGGGCGGCCGCGGGGTCGCCGAGGCGGTCCAGGGTGTCGGCCATGCGCAGCTGGAGCGCGGCCTGGAGCCGGGTGTCCTCGGCGCGCCGCGCCCACTCGG
>NZ_WWIR01000034.1 GCF_009863025.1 Streptomyces sp. SID4985
CGGCGGGCGAGGCGCTGGCCGGTGCGGTGCTCGGACTCCTCGTCGGCGCGGCGCTCTTCCTGGCCGGACGGCAGGCGGCGGGCCTGGTGGAGATCCAGGGCGAGAGCTTCTTCCCGAGCTATGTCACCCCCTCCCCCGCGCTGGTCCCGCTGGTCGCGGTGGCGGTTCCGGTGTGCGCGGTGCTGGTCACGCTGCTGGCGATGCGCACGGTGGTGGTCGAGCCGCTCGGCGTGGTGCGCGCGGCCGTGTCCGCCCGGCGCCGGCTGTGGTGGCGGCTGCTCCTGCCGCTGTCCGGTCTCGCGCTGCTCTGGCCGATGATCGGCCAGGGCCGCGTCAACGGCGACTTCAACCAGGTCCTCGTCATCGGCGGTGTCCTGCTGCTCCTGGTCGGCGTGACCGCGCTGCTGCCCTGGATCGTCGAACGGGGCGTCACCCCGCTCGGCGCGGGCCCGCTTTCCTGGCAACTGGCCGTACGGCGGCTCCAGTCGAGCGGCGGCATGGCGGCCCGCACGGTCAACGGCATCGCGGTCGCGGTGGCCGGGGCGATCGCGCTCCAGATGCTGTTCGCGGGCGTGCAGAGCCAGTACGTGAAGAGCACCGGCCACGACCCCGCCCGCGCGCAGATCGAGGTCGCCCTCAGCCACCGCACCGATGTCACCTCGGCGACCCGGGCGTTCGCGCGGACCGAGGGCGTACGGGCGTCGGTGGGGCTGGCCACCGCGAGCCTCGGCGACAGACCGGCCGACCCGACCTCCTACACCGACATGGTCGTGGGCGACTGCGCCTCCCTGCGCGAGGTGGCCCGGCTCTCCTCCTGCCGCGACGGCGACATGTTCACCGTGAACAGCCCGGACTACTCCAGCGCGACCGACAAGGCGATGCGCGATGCCGCTCTGCGTCCCGGCGGGCGCGCCTGGATCAACCCGCGCATCATGGGCGGCCCCGGTCTCGCGGTCCCGCTGAAGCTCACGGCCTCGCTGCCGCACGCGGCCTTCCGCGCGGACTCCCTGATGCGGAGCGTCAACGGGCTGCTGGTCACCCCGTCCGCGCTGCCCGCCGCGGCGCAACCGGCGCTGTCCGCCCAGGTCTTCCTCCGCCTGGACCCGTCACGTCCGGACGGCCGGGAGTACGTGCGCAACACCGCCGCACGGGTGGACCCGGTCTCGGACGTCCTCGCCTGGACGTCGACCGAGACCGACGGTGGCTACAGCTCCCTGCGCACCGGTCTGTTCATCGGCGCGACCTGTGTGCTGGCGCTGATCGGGGCGAGCCTGCTGGTCTCCCAGCTGGAGCAGCTGCGCGAGCGGCGCAAACTGCTGTCGGTCCTGGTGGCCTTCGGCACCCGGCGCCGGACCCTGGGCCTGTCGGTGCTGTGGCAGGCGGCCGTGCCGATCGCGCTCGGCGTCCTGCTGGCCTCGGCCGTGGGCCTCGGCCTGGGCGCCGTACTGCTGCGTATGACGGCGACGCCGGTACGGGTGGACTGGACGAGCGTGCTGTCCCTGACGGGTGTGGGCGCGGCGATGGTCGCGGCCGTGACCCTGCTCAGCCTGCCCCCGCTACTGCGGCTGATGCGGCCCGACGGGCTGCGCACGGAGTAGCCCTCGGGGGCGGGGAGCCGCGCTCAAGGGCGACGGGACGGGCGGGGCTCCACCGGGGGCCCCGCCCCTCTCACGCCTCCGCGTCCAGCACCCGTACCGGCAGCGGGCGCAACGACTCCCGCAGGGCGGCGGCCAGTTGCTGGTACTCGCTGCCCCGGGCCGCGCCCGCGCGCATCGCCAGGCCGACGCGGCGGCTCGGGGCCGGGTCGGCGAAGCGGGCGGTGCGCAGCCGGTCGCCCCGGGCCGTCTCCAGCTCCATCGCGGTACGCGGCAGCAGTGTGCAGCCGAGACCGCCCGCGACGAGCTGGACGAGCGTGGAGAGCCCGGCGGCCGTGGTGGTGACCGGCGCCGCGGCCGGACGCCCGCCGCGCCCCGCGCCACGGAACTCGCGCCCGGCCTCGCGGCAGATCTCCAGCGCCTGGTCGCGCAGACAGTGCCCCTCGTCCAGGAGCAGCAGGTTCAGCTCCTTCAGCGCCTCGCGCGGGATGCCGTCGTCGCCGCCGAGCGGATGGTCCAGCGGGGTGACCAGCACGAAGTCCTCATCGAACAGCGGGAGTTCGACCACCCCGGGCACGGCGAGCGGCACCGCGAGCAGCAGCAGGTCCAGCCGCCCGGAGTGCAGGCCCTCGACCAGGTTGGCGGTCTGCTCCTCGTGCACCTGGAGGTCGAGCTGGGGGTAGCGCTCGTGCACCAGGCGGAGCACGGTGGGCAGCAGATACGGCGCGACGGTGGGGATGACCCCGAGCCGCAGCATCCCGGTGAACGGCGCGCGCACCGCCTCGGCCTCTTCCAGAAGCGCCCCGACCTCGGCGAGCACCGCCTTGGCCCGCACCGCGAGCCGTTCACCGGCGGGCGAGAGCAGCACCTTGCGGGTCGTACGCTCGACGAGGGTCACCCCCAGGGTCTCCTCCAGCGCCGAGACCGCGCCGGACAGCGCCGGCTGGCTCATCCCGATCGCCGCCGCCGCGTCCCGGAAGTGCAGATGCTCCGCCACCGCCGCGAAGGCCCGCAGCTGCGCGAGACTCGGCTGCTTCCGGGTGCCGCTACCGCTGGTCACCGATAACCACCTCCGATCAATGGCACCGAGTGTAGCTATTTCCCTAATCAATGCACCCTGTGCCACCATCGGCCCCGTCCAACCCATGGGAAGCACCTCCCGACCAGGGGTGCCTCCTCGCTGCAAGGAGAGCAAGTGCTCACTGTCGGTGACAAGTTCCCCGAGTTCGAACTGACCGCCTGCGTCTCGCTGGAGAAGGGCAAGGAGTTCGAGGAGATCCACCACAAGTCCTACGAGGGCAAGTGGCTCGTGGTCTTCGCGTGGCCCAAGGACTTCACTTTCGTCTGCCCGACCGAGATCGCCGCGTTCGGCAAGCTGAACGACGAGTTCGCCGACCGTGACGCCCAGATCCTCGGCTTCTCCGGTGACTCGGAGTTCGTGCACCACGCCTGGCGCAAGGACCACCCGGACCTGACGGACCTGCCGTTCCCGATGATGGCCGACTCCAAGCACGAGCTCATGCGCGACCTGGGCATCGAGGGTGAGGACGGCTTCGCGCAGCGCGCCGTCTTCGTCGTGGACCCCAACCGCGAGATCCAGTTCACGATGGTGACCGCCGGTTCCGTCGGCCGTAACCCCAAGGAGGTCCTGCGGGTCCTCGACGCGCTCCAGACGGACGAGCTGTGCCCGTGCAACTGGACCAAGGGCGAGAACACCCTGGACCCGGTCGCGCTGCTGGCCGGTGAGTGACCCATGTCGCTCGACTCGCTGAAGTCCCGCGTCCCGGACTACGCCAAGGATCTGAAGCTCAACCTGGGCTCGGTCATCGGCAACTCCGACCTTCCCGCGCAGCAGCTGTGGGGCACCGTGCTGGCGACCGCCATCGCCTCGCGCTCCCCCATCGTCCTGCGTGAGCTGGAGCCGGAGGCGAAGGCGAACCTCTCGCCGGAGGCGTACACCGCGGCCAAGTCCGCGGCCGCCATCATGGCGATGAACAACGTCTTCTACCGCACCCGGCACCTGCTGTCGGACCACGAGTACGGCACCCTGCGCGCCGGTCTGCGGATGAACGTCATCGGCAACCCCGGCGTCGACAAGGTCGACTTCGAGCTGTGGTCCTTCGCGGTGTCCGCGATCAACGGCTGCGGCCTGTGCCTGGACTCGCACGAGCAGGTGCTGCGCAAGGCCGGCGTCGAGCGCGACGTGATCCAGGAGGCGTTCAAGATCGCCTCCGTGGTTCAGGCGGTCGGCGTCACGCTGGACGCGGAAGCTGTTCTGGCCGAGTAATCGGCTCTGTCGGCCCCGGGGCCTCGCTCACTCCTTGTGGGCGAGGCCCTCGGTGTTTTCCTGGGCGTCCCCGGGGGCTTCGCCCCCGGACCCCCCGTCGGCCTGAACGGCCTCGTCCTCAAGCTCCCCCGGAGGGGGTGCCCCCAGACGGGCTGGAACACCCACAGGCGAGCTGGACGGTTGCTCCCCCATCGAGTACTGCCGCAGATACCCCACCACCGTGTTCGTCACCGCCACCAGCGGTACCGCCACCACCGCCCCGCCGATGCCCGCCACCATGCCGCCCGCCGCGACCGTGAGCACCACCGCGAGCGGGTGGACCCGTACCGCGCGGCCCAGGATGAACGGCTGGAGGATGTGGCCCTCGATCTGCTGGACGGCGAGCACGACCACGAGGGTCATGACGGCGGTGAAGACGCCCTGGGTCACCAGGGCGACGACGACCGCGAGCGCGCCGGAGGCGACCGCGCCGACCAGGGGGATGAAGGAGAACAGGAAGATGAAGACGGCCAGGGGGACGGCCATCGGCACGTTGAGGAAATAGATGCCGAGGCCGATGAAGATGGCGTCGATGAGGGCGACCAGGACCGTGCCCCGGACGTAGGCGGTCAGGGTGCTCCAGGCGCGCGGCCCGGCTCCGGCGACGCCCGGGCGGGCGGCGGCGGGGACCAGCTTGAGGAACCACTGCCAGATGCGCTGACCGTCGTAGAGCAGGAACAGGGTCGAGAAGAAGACCAGCAGGATGCCGGTCAGGGCCTCGACCACGACCTGGACTCCCTCGAGCCCGGCGGACGTTATCTGGTCGGTGTTGGCTCCGATGGCCTCGCGCAGGCTCTTGGCGATCTGGTTGATCTGTTTGTCCGTCACATGGAACGGGCTCTTCAGCAGCCAGTTGCGCAGGTCGTCGATGCCGTTCTGGATCTGGTCGGAGAGCGTGTCGATGTTCTCCATGACCTGCCAGGTCACGAACCAGCCCATCAGGCCGATGATGACGAACCCCGATATGGCGCTGAGCGCGGTGGCCGGGCCGCGGGGCAGGCCGTAGCGCATCAGCCGGGCGACCGTCGGCTGGAGCAGGGCGGTGACGAGCAGGGCGATGACGAAGGCGAACACCACGAGCTGGACCGCGCTGATGACCCGCATCAGCACCCAGACGGTGCCCGCGAGGACCAGCAGCCGCCAGCCCGCCTCGGCGGCGACCCGTACGCCCCAGGGGACGGCCTGCGCGGGGTCCGGGCGGCGGTCGGGGCCCGCCTGATGGGGCACCACGGCCTTGACGGTGTCCACGGGTTCGGCGGACGGCTCGGCAGGCGGGGCGTGTTCCTTCTCCACCTCGGCGCGGAGCTCGTCAAGACGCTCGCTCATCTCGGTCAGACCGGCCCCGAGCCGGCCGAGCCACCCTGGCATTCGCGACATCATCCGTCCCTCTTCCCCGCCTACCGGGGCGCTGCGAGCCGTCCGGGTACGACCGTACAACGCGAAAGCCCCTCCCCCTAGGACGGGGAGGGGCTGTGCGGGGTTGAGCCGGGCGGCCTAGTACCAGTGGTTGGCCTGCCAGAACGACCAGGCCTGGCACGGGCTGCCGTAACGGCCGTCCATGTAGCTGAGGCCCCACTTGATCTGGGTGGCCGGGTTGGTCT
>NZ_WWIR01000303.1 GCF_009863025.1 Streptomyces sp. SID4985
GGCCCTGCGGCTCGTACGGCGGCGCGAGCGGCCACGTCCGGCCGCGGCCTCCGCCTCGGCGATGCTGCTGTACAGCTCCTCGTCCGGGACGAACTCCGGCGCGGGCAGCGCGAGCGGCTCGGCGGCCTCGGCGGCCACCTCGGCGGCCGTCTCGGTCTCCTCCGGCGCGAAGGCCTCGACGGCCACGGCGACAGCGGCACCCTCGTGCTCGTGGGTGTGGGCGTCGCCGCCCTTGCCGCGCTTCTTGCGCTTGCCGCCACCGCCGCCACCGGCGTACGAGGGCTGCTCCATGTGGACGATGACACCGCGGCCGTTGCAGTGGACGCAGGACTCGGAGAAGGACTCCAGGAGGCCCTGGCCGACCCGCTTGCGGGTCATCTGGACCAGGCCGAGCGAGGTCACCTCGGCCACCTGGTGCTTGGTGCGGTCGCGGCCCAGGCACTCCAGGAGGCGGCGCAGCACCAGGTCGCGGTTGGACTCCAGGACCATGTCGATGAAGTCGATCACGATGATGCCGCCGAGGTCGCGCAGCCGCAGCTGGCGCACGATCTCCTCGGCCGCCTCCAGGTTGTTCCTGGTGACCGTCTCCTCCAGGTTGCCGCCCTGGCCGGTGAACTTGCCGGTGTTGACGTCGACGACGACCATCGCCTCGGTCCGGTCGATCACCAGCGAACCGCCGCTGGGCAGCCAGACCTTGCGGTCGAGCGCCTTGGAGAGCTGCTCGTCGATCCGGTACGTGGCGAAGACGTCCGTCTCGCTGGTCCACCTCTGGAGCCGGTCGGTGAGGTCCGGGGCGACGTGCGAGACGTAGCCGTGGATGGTCTCCCACGCCTCGTCACCGCTGACGATGACCTTGGAGAAGTCCTCGTTGAAGATGTCGCGCACGACGCGGACGGTCATGTCCGGCTCGCCGTACAGCAGCGTCGGGGCGTTGCCCGTCTTCGCCTTCTTCTTGATCTCCTCCCACTGCGCCTGGAGCCGTTCGACGTCACGGCGCAGCTCGTCCTCGGTCGCGCCCTCGGCGGCGGTGCGCACGATGACGCCCGCGTCCTCGGGGACGATCTTCTTGAGGATGGTCTTCAGCCGGGCCCGCTCGGTGTCGGGCAGCTTGCGGCTGATGCCGGTCATCGAGCCCTCGGGGACGTACACGAGGTAGCGGCCCGGCAGGGAGACCTGGCTGGTGAGGCGGGCACCCTTGTGGCCGATCGGGTCCTTGGTCACCTGGACCAGGACCGACTGGCCGGACTTGAGGGCGGACTCGATGCGGCGCGGCCCGTTGGCCATGCCGAGCGCCTCGAAGTTGACCTCACCGGCGTACAGGACGGCGTTGCGGCCCTTGCCGATGTCGATGAACGCGGCCTCCATGGACGGCAGCACGTTCTGGACCTTGCCCAGGTAGACGTTGCCGACGTAGGAGGTGGACTGCTCCTTGTTGACGTAGTGCTCGACGAGCACGCCGTCCTCCAGGACGCCGATCTGGGTGCGCTCGCCGTGCTGACGCACGACCATGACGCGCTCGACGGCCTCACGGCGGGCCAGGAACTCGGCCTCGGTGATGATCGGCACGCGGCGGCGGCCCTGCTCGCGGCCCTCCCGACGGCGCTGCTTCTTGGCCTCCAGACGGGTCGAGCCCTTGATGGACTGGACCTCGTCGGACGGCTCGGCGGCCTTGCGGGGCTCGCGAACCTTGACGACGGTGCGCTCGGGGTCGTCGGTGGTGGACGCGTCGCCCGACTCGCCGGAGTCACCGGCGCGGCGGCGACGACGGCGGCGACGGCGGCTGGAGCTGGAGCCCGTGGCCTCGTGCGCCTCCTCCTCGTCCTCTTCCTCCTGCTCGGCGGTGTCCTCGGCGTCCTGCGCGGCCTGCTCGGCGGCCAGGTCGTCGTCCTCGCCGTCCATGCCCTCCTCGCCGTCCAGGGCGTCGCCACGGCGACGGCGACGGCCGCCCCGGCGGCGACGGCGGCGCGAACCGGCGTCGTCGGAGCCCTCGGCGTCGTCACCCTCGGCCTGGCCCTCGGCGGCCTCGTCGGCCTCCTCCGGCTCCTCGGCCTCGGTCTCGGCGGCGGGGCGGGTCTCCTCGGCGGGAGCGCCCCGGCGACGACGGCGACGGCGCGAACCGGCCTCGCCGCGGTCGTCGTAGGACTCGGCGCGCCCGGACTGCTCAGCCTGCGCGGCCTGCTCGGTCTCCTCGGGCTTCACCGCCTCCTCGGCCTCCTCGGCCTCGGCGGCCACGGCGGCGGCCTCGGCGGCGGCCCGCTGCGGGGTCTGGAACCTCGGCTCGGTGAACACCGGCGCCCGGAAGACGGCCACGGCGGGGCGGGCGGGCTTGCGCGGGGAGTCGGACTCGGTGCCCTCGGCGGGCGCGGGCGCGGAGAAACCGCCCGCGGCCTGCCGTACGACCCGGCGACGACGGCGCGAGCCGCCCTCGGCGGCGGCCTGCGGCGCCTCGGCCTCCGCGGCGGCGGGCG
>NZ_WWIR01000304.1 GCF_009863025.1 Streptomyces sp. SID4985
TGCGGCTCCGCCGCGTGGGCGCGATCAGCCACAACGCGCCCGCAGCCTGCAACGCACAGAACCCCCCGAGCTGGACTCAGACCTGAATACCAGCCATCCGCTTCCACTCGTACGCGCTCGTACGGATCTTCGCCGCGAACTCCCCGTCGAACTCCTCGTGCACCGTGACCCCCGCCTTCTCCAGCGCCCGCAGCCCGATCTCCACGCTGGGTGCCACCAGGTTCCCCCACTCCCCGTCCTCGCCGACGAGGGCGATCCGGGCTCCCCGCTCACCGATGTACGCCACGTTGCCCCCGGCCCCGCCGTGCGCCTTGGCGAAGGCGCCGATCTCGTGGGCGAGGCGCTTCACCTTGCGCTCGGTCTTCGCGTCAACCTGCTCCGTGTCTGCCATGGTCAGGATGCTACCGACGGGTAGACGCAACGGCGAAGGGAGGGGCGCGTGGCCTTGACCACGCGCCCCTCCCTCAGGGAAGCAAGAAGGGGACTACCTCAGGAACGGGTCCACAGCGACCGCCACGAACAGGATCGACACGTACGTGATCGACCAGTGGAACAGCCGCATCTCCTTGAGCTTGACGCCCGTCACCTCGGCCCTGGCCCGGTTCTGCAGCCCGTGTGCCTCCCACAGCCAGAAGCCGCCGGAGGCCAGCGCGACCGCCGTGTAGAACCAGCCGGTGTAGCCGAGCGGCTGGAGCAGCAGGGAGACGGCGACCATCACCCAGCTGTAGATCACGATCTGCCGGGCGACCACCTTGTTGGAGGCGATCACCGGAAGCATGGGCACGCCCACGCGCGCGTAGTCCTCCTTGACCTTCATGGAGAGCGGCCAGTAGTGCGGCGGCGTCCAGAAGAACATGACGAGGAAGAGGATGACCGGCGCCCACGACATGGAGTTCGTGACCGAGGACCAGCCGATCAGCACCGGGAGGCAGCCCGCGATGCCGCCCCACACGATGTTCTGCGACGTACGCCGCTTGAGGATCATCGTGTAGACGACGACGTAGAAGAGGAGCGCTCCGAGCGACAGCCAGGCGGACAGCCAGTTGACGGTGAACCCGAAGAGCAGCGTGGAGACGACCGCCAGGCTGATGCCGAAGGCGAGGCACTCGCGCGGGCTGACCATGCCGGTCACCAGCGGCCGCTGCGAGGTGCGGTCCATCAGGGCGTCGATGTCCCGGTCGATGTACATGTTCAGCGCGTTGGCGCCGCCCGCGGACAGGTAGCCGCCCACGCAGGTGAGCAGCACCAGCTTGAGGTCGGGCACACCCTGCTGGGCCAGGAACATGACCGGCACCGTGGTGATGAGCAACAGCTCGATGATCCGCGGCTTGGTCAGCGCCACGAAGCCCTTGACCCGGGCGCCGAACGGCCGGTGGACCGGGCTGTGGCTCACACCGAGCGCACCAGCAGGACGGGATTCGACGGCCGTCACGCACACCCCTGACAGAGACATCCCAGCGGGCCACCCGTGTGAAACCGGTGTAAAGACCCGCGCGTACCACGCCACTTTAGACGTTGCCCATATCCGGTTTTCCGCCGGGGTCCGCTCGTGTTGATGCGGTGCCCGCCGGAGCCCCTTTGAGCAGGACGGCGGACCGCTCCGTATTGATGTGCCAAGCGGCTTCCGGGCCGGTCGGGAGGCGGATCGCGGCGAGTCCCGGCAGTCTGGAATGACTCGAAAAAACGCATGTCCCCTCGGGGGTAGGCTCGACAACGGCCGGTGGACACCAGTGCACCGGCGGGCCGGCGGGCGCCACGCGCCGCGTACCGGCGAACAACATGTGGAGAGGAGCCCTGACCCAGGGTGAGCACCAAGCCGACCACCACAGACCTTGAGTGGACCGAGCTGGACCAGCGGGCCGTGGACACCGCCCGTGTCCTGGCCGCCGACGCCGTACAGAAGGTCGGCAACGGCCATCCCGGCACGGCGATGAGCCTGGCCCCGGCCGCCTACACCCTCTTCCAGAAGGTGATGCGGCACGACCCGGCCGACCCGGAGTGGGTGGGCCGCGACCGCTTCGTGCTGTCCGCCGGTCACTCGTCCCTGACCCTCTACACGCAGCTCTACCTGGCCGGCTTCGGCCTGGAGCTGGACGACCTGAAGTCCTTCCGCACCTGGGGCTCGAAGACCCCGGGCCACCCGGAGTACGGACACACCAAGGGCGTCGAGACCACCACGGGGCCGCTGGGCCAGGGTGTGGCCAACGCGGTGGGCATGGCCATGGCCTCCCGCTTCGAGCGCGGCCTGTTCGACCCCGAGGCGCCGGAGGGCTCGTCCCCCTTCGACCACTACATCTACTGCATCGCCGGTGACGGCTGCCTCCAGGAGGGCATCTCCGCCGAGGCGTCCTCGCTCGCGGGCCACCAGAAGCTCGGCAACCTGATCCTGCTGTGGGACGACAACCACATCTCGATCGAGGGCGACACCGAGACGGCCGTGTCCGAGGACACGATGAAGCGGTACGAGGCGTACGGCTGGCACGTCCAGCGCGTGGAGCCCAAGGCCGACGGCGACCTGGACCCCGAGGCGATCTACGCGGCGATCGAGGCGGCCAAGGCCGTCACCGACCGCCCGTCCTTCATCGCCATGCGCTCGATCATCGCCTGGCCCGCCCCGAACGCCCAGGACACCGAGGCCGCGCACGGCTCGGCCCTCGGTGACGACGAGGTCGCGGCCACCAAGCGGGTCCTCGGCTTCGACGACAAGCAGACCTTCGCCGTCGCCGACGAGGTGCTGACCCACACCCGCGGCGCCCTGGAGCGCGGCCGCGAGGCCAAGGCCGAGTGGGAGAAGTCCTTCCAGGAGTGGCGGGACAACAACGCCGAGCGCGCGGCCGAGTTCGACCGCATCGCCGCGGGCGAGCTGCCGGCCGGCTGGGCGGAGAAGATCCCGGTCTTCGAGACCGGCAAGAGCATCGCCACCCGCGCCGCCTCCGGCAAGGTCCTCCAGGACCTCGGCGCGGTGCTGCCCGAGCTGTGGGGCGGCTCCGCCGACCTCGCAGGGTCGAACAACACGACCATCGACAAGGACAGCTCCTTCCTCCCGAAGGGCAACCCGCTGCCCGAGGCGGACCCGTACGGCCGCACCATCCACTTCGGCATCCGCGAGTTCGCGATGGCCGCCGAGATGAACGGCATCACTCTGCACGGGAACACCCGTGTCTACGGCGGTACGTTCCTCGTCTTCTCCGACTACATGCGCAACGCCGTGCGGCTGTCGGCTCTGATGCACGTGCCGGTGACGTACGTGTGGACGCACGACTCCATCGGCCTGGGCGAGGACGGCCCGACCCACCAGCCGGTCGAGCACCTGGCCGCGCTGCGCGCGATCCCCGGTCTGAACGTGGTCCGCCCTGCGGACGCCAACGAGACGGCCATCGCCTGGCGCGAGATCCAGAAGCGCTGGACGAAGGAGTTCGGCAAGGGCGCCCCGCACGGCCTGGTCCTCACCCGCCAGGGTGTGCCGGTCTACGAGCCCAACGACGACGCCGCCCGTGGCGGTTACGTCCTGCTGGAGGCCGAGGGCGGCGAGCCCCAGGTCATCCTGATCGCCACCGGTTCCGAGGTGCACGTGGCCGTCGAGGCGCGTGAGCAGCTCCAGGCCGAGGGCGTGCCGACCCGCGTGGTCTCGATGCCGTCGGTGGAGTGGTTCGAGGAGCAGGACCGGGGGTACCGGGAGTCCGTGCTGCCGCCGTCGGTCAGGGCCCGGGTCGCCGTGGAGGCCGGGATCGGCCTCACCTGGCACAAGTACGTGGGCGATGCGGGCCGCATCGTTTCCCTGGAGCACTTCGGCGCGTCCGCGGACGGCAAGGTCCTGTTCCGCGAGTACGGCTTCACTCCGGAGAACGTGGCGGCCCAGGCGCGGGAATCCCTCGCCGACGCCCAGCGCTGACGCCCGTAAACGACACGTAGGAGATGCAATTTCCATGACAGACGCACTCAAGCGCCTCTCCGAGGAAGGCGTCGCGATCTGGCTGGACGACCTGTCGCGCCAGCGGATCACGTCCGGCAACCTGGCCGAGCTGATCGACCAGCAGCACGTCGTGGGCGTCACCACCAACCCGACGATCTTCCAGAAGGCGATCTCGCAGGGGCACGGCTACGACCAGCAGCTGGCCGACCTCGCCGCCCGCGAGGTCACCGTCGAAGAGGCCATCCGCATGATCACCACGGCGGACGTCCGCGACGCCGCCGACATCCTGCGCCCTGTCTTCGACGCGACCGACGGCCAGGACGGCCGGGTCTCCATCGAGGTCGACCCGCGCCTGGCGCACAACACCCGCGCGACCGTCGCCGAGGCCAAGCAGCTGGCCTGGCTGGTGGACCGCCCCAACGCGCTGATCAAGATCCCGGCCACCGAGGCGGGCCTGCCGGCCATCGCGGAGACGATCGGCAACGGCATCAGCGTCAACGTGACGCTGATCTTCTCCCTCGACCGGTACCGCAAGGTCATGGACGCGTACCTGACCGGCCTGGAGAAGGCCAAGGAGCGCGGCCTGGACCTGTCCACGATCTACTCCGTGGCGTCCTTCTTCGTGTCCCGTGTGGACTCCGAGATCGACAAGCGGCTGGCCGCGCTCGGCACCGACGAGGCCAAGGCGCTGCGCGGCAAGGCCGCCATCGCCAACGCCCGGCTCGCCTACCAGGCGTACGAGGAGGTGTTCGGCTCTGCCGACAATTCGACGCCGCCCTCGGACCGCTGGAAGGCGCTGGAGAAGGCGGGCGCGAACAAGCAGCGTCCGCTGTGGGCGTCGACCGGTGTGAAGGACCCGGCGTACTCGGACACGATGTACGTCACCGAGCTGGTCGCGCCGAACACGGTCAACACCATGCCGGAGGCCACCCTCGAGGCCACCGAGGACCACGGGCAGATCACCGGGGACACGGTGTCGGGCACGTACGAGCAGGCCCGCGCCGACCTCGACGCGCTCGAGGCGCTGGGCATCTCCTACGACGACGTCGTCAAGGTCCTGGAGGACGAGGGCGTCGACAAGTTCGAGTCGTCCTGGAACGACCTGCTCAAGTCGACCGAGGCGGAGCTCAAGCGGCTCGCCCCTTCGGAGGGCTGATTTGTCACCCCTCAACGGTTCCGGAGCCAATCCGCTTCGTGATCCCGCAGACCGACGGCTCCCGCGCATCGCGGGGCCGTCGGGCCTGGTGATCTTCGGTGTCACCGGCGACCTGTCCCGCAAGAAGCTGATGCCCGCGGTCTACGACCTCGCGAACCGGGGTCTCCTGCCGCCGGGCTTCTCCCTGGTGGGCTTCGCCCGCCGCGACTGGGAGCACGAGGACTTCGCGCAGGTCGTGCACGACGCCGTGAAGGAACACGCCCGTACGCCGTTCCGCGAGGAGGTCTGGCAGCAGCTCCTCCAGGGGATGCGCTTCGTCCAGGGCACCTTCGACGACGACGACGCCTTCGAGCGGCTGCGCTCGACCATCGACGAGCTGGACAAGGCGCAGGGCACGAGCGGCAACTTCGCCTTCTATCTGTCGGTGCCGCCGCGCGCCTTCCCCGTGGTCATCCAGCAGCTGAAGAAGCACGGCCTGGCCGACCAGTCCAAGGGGTCATGGCGGCGCGCGGTCATCGAGAAGCCCTTCGGCCACGACCTGAAGTCGGCCGAGGAGCTGAACAAGGTCGTGCACGAGGTGTTCGAGCCGGACCAGGTGTTCCGGATCGACCACTACCTCGGCAAGGAGACCGTCCAGAACATCCTGGCGCTCCGCTTCGCCAACACCATGTTCGAGCCGATCTGGAACCGGTCCTACGTGGACCATGTGCAGATCACCATGGCGGAGGACATCGGCATCGGCGGCCGCGCCGGGTACTACGACGGCATCGGCGCCGCCCGTGACGTCATCCAGAACCACCTGCTCCAGCTGCTCGCGCTGACCGCGATGGAGGAGCCCTCCTCCTTCGACGCGGACGCGCTGGCGGCCGAGAAGACCAAGGTGCTCGGGGCCGTGCGGCTGCCGGACGACCTGGGTCTGCACACGGTGCGCGGTCAGTACGCGGCCGGGTGGCAGGGCGGCGAGAAGGTCATCGGCTACCTCGAAGAGGACGGGATCAACCCCGAGTCGA
>NZ_WWIR01000305.1 GCF_009863025.1 Streptomyces sp. SID4985
GGCGCCGCCCCCGGCCGTGCTCCGGGTCGGCGGCCTGACCGTCGACCCGCTGCGCCGCCAGGCCGAACTGGACGGCAGCAGACTCGACCTGACGCGCCGTGAGTTCGACCTGCTCGCCTTCCTCGCGGGACGCCCCGGCGTGGTCGTCCCGCGCAAGGAGCTGCTCGCCGAGGTCTGGCAGCAGTCGTACGGCGACGACCAGACCATCGACGTCCATCTCTCCTGGCTCCGGCGGAAGCTGGGCGAGACGGCGGCCCGGCCGCGCTATCTGCACACCCTGCGCGGTGTCGGCGTGAAGCTGGAGCCGCCCGTCGCGGGGGAGTCGCCGCGATGAGATGGGCCCTGGTCAAGGTGTGTCTCGCGGTCACGACGATGGTCGTGGTCGCCTTCGCCGTGCCGCTCGGTCTGGTCGTCCAGGAGATGGCCCGCGACCGCGCGTTCTCCAACGCCGAGCGCGAGGCCGCCGCCGTCGCCCCCGCGCTGTCCATCACCACCGACCGGGACAAGCTGGAGCGGGTGGTGGCCGCCGCCGGGGTCGAGTCCGGCATGGCCGTGCACCTGCCCGCCGTGGAGGGGCGCGCCGCCACCGACCTGGGCCGTGGCAGAGCCACCCCCCGCGACATAGAGGCCGTGCGCCGGATGGGCCGCGCCTCCACCGCCGAGGTGCCCGGCGGCTCGGCGCTGCTCCAGCCCGTCGCGCTCGGCTCCGGGGCCATCGCCGTGGTCGAGGTGTGGGTGCCGGAGGCAGAGATGAGCAACGGCGTCGGCACGGCCTGGGCGGTGCTCGCCGCCGTGGGCGTCGCGCTGATCGCCGGTTCCGTCGCGGTCGCCGACCGGCTCGGGGTGCGCATGGTGCGCCCCGCGCGACGGCTGGTGGAGGGCGCGCGCGAACTGGGCGACGGACACCTCGGTGCCCGGGTGCCCGAGGAGGGCCCGACCGAACTCCGGCTCGCCGCCGTCGCGTTCAACTCCATGGCCGACCAGGTGGTCCAACTTCTCGCCAACGAGCGCGAGCTGGCCGCCGACCTCTCGCACCGGCTGCGCACCCCGCTCACCGTGCTCCGGCTGAACGCGGCCTCGCTCGGCGCCGGGGCCGCCGCCGACCAGACCCGCGCCGCCGTCGCCCAGCTGGAGGGCGAGGTGGACACCATCATCCGCACCGCCCGCGAGGCCAAGCCGCAGACGGCCGCCGCCGGTCCGGGCACGGGCTGCGACGCGGCCGAAGTGGTGCGCGAACGCATGGAGTTCTGGTCCGCGCTGGCCGAGGACGAGGGCCGCAAGTGGCGGGTCGCAGGCGCCGAGCGTCCGGTACGCGTCCCCGTCGCCCGCGCCGACCTCGCCGCCGCCCTGGACGCCCTGCTCGGCAATGTTTTCCGGCACACCACCGAGGGAACGGCTTTCGCCGTGGACGTGCACAACGCCGACGACGCGGTGATCGTGCTCGTCTCCGACGCGGGCACCGGCATAGCCGACCCCGAGACCGCCATGGCGCGCGGCCAGGGCTCCGGCACCGCCGGGTCCACGGGCCTCGGCCTGGACATAGTGCGCAGGCTGGCCGAGTCCACCGGCGGCGACGTCCGCATCGGCTCCTCGGTCCTCGGCGGCACCGAGGTCCGCATCTGGCTTCAGCTCGACGGCCGCAAGCCGGACCGGCGCGGCCACCGCACCGAGCGGCGCCGCAGGCGCGCACCCGCGCTGCGCTGACGGGCGGGACGCGCCGA
>NZ_WWIR01000306.1 GCF_009863025.1 Streptomyces sp. SID4985
CGGGTCGTGAGGTCGGGCGCCACACCGTGCGCGAGGGAAGCGAGGCGGGCGGCGGGGGTGAGCACCAGCCGGGGGCGGCGGCGCTCGACGGCCCGTACGATCCGCCGCGCCGCCCGCTCCGCGTCCATGGACAGCAGGGGCGCGCCCGCGAGGGCGGAGAACCAGGCGTACTCCGCCTCGGCCTGCCCGCCGAACTCCGCCTGGAGATGCGAACCGGTGCGCATCAGCCCGGGGTGGACGGTCGTCACGCTCACCGCGCTCCCCGCCGTCTCGGCGCGCAGCCCCTCCCCCAGCGCGCGCACGGCCGCCTTGGCGCACGAGTACGGCACCATGTGCGGCACCGACAACAGCCCGCCGACCGAGCCGACGAGCCCGAGCCGTCCGCCCACCGGACTGCGGCGCAGATACGGAAGAGCGGCCAGGGACGTGTTCAGGGCGCCCTCGAAAATGGTGGCCGAGGCGTCGCGGAAGGCCCGGTTCCCGGCGATCTCGGCGGGGGCGACCTGGATGACACCGGCGTTGGCGATCACCACGTCGAGCCCGCCGGACGCCTCGGCCGTACGCCGCATCGCGTCCGTCACCGCGTCCTCGTCCCGTACGTCGCACGGGACGAGCCCCACGCGCCGCCCGGTCCGCTCCCGCATCCAGTGCGCGGCCCGCACCAGTTCGTCGGTGTCCCGGGCGAGCAGGGTCACCCGGCAGCCCCGCCGGACCAGGCACTCGGCCATCAGCAGCCCGAGCCCCCGCGACGAGCCGGTCACCAGGGCCGACAGACCGTGGGGCATGGTGTACCGGGGAACCGCCATGTCCTCACCTCCTCCCCGCGCCGCAACCTCCCGAGCACGGCACGCTCACCGAGTACCCCCGCGCCGGTACGTCAACAGCGGCTCAGTCGGCCGGTGGCAACAGCGTCCCCAGCGGGCCGAGGTCGAGGTTGAGGTCGTCCATGGTGAGCCCGTACCGCGCGCACAGGGCGTTCATCCGGTCGTGCAGGATCATCAGCGTGGCCCCGAGCCGCTCCTCCTGCTCCTCGGTGAGGTCCCCCTGGTCGACCCGGTGCAGCGCCTGCCGCTCCATGAGCTGGCGCAGGAGTTCCACCAGCGTGAGGACCAGCCGGACGAGGTCCCGCTCGACGGTGTCGGGGTCGGAGCTGATCCGGCGCGCCGGTGAGCGGTCCCGGCCGCCGGAGGGGGGCAGCTCGCCGGGCGCGGCGGGCAGCAGTCGGAAGGCGCGCTCGGCGGCCTCGGCGACCTCGGCGAAACGGTCGTCGGCGGTCTCGCCGGAACGGCGCTCGGCACCGCCCCTCTCCTCAGCCGCCATGCTCGTCCCCCGGCCCCAGCGGCAGCGCGAACGGCGACGGGCTGTTCTCCCCGATCGACACGATCAGCGCCCGCAGCGACACCCGCACCAGGTCGATGTCGGCGATGGACAGCACGACATCCCCGGTCAGGACGACCCCGCCGCTCAGCAGCCGGTCCAACAGGTCGATGAGCGCGACCTGCCGCTGCGGCAGGGGCTCGTCCGAGGACGAGGGAGACGGCGAGGGGGCGTTCGCGTTCACCGCACCGCCCCCGTCGGCGCGTCGTCGTACCCGGTGGCCGGTGTGGCGAAGGAGTACGGCACCCAGGGCCCCGTGACCTCCACCCGGACGCCCGGCAGCCCCTCGGCGGCGCGGGCCGCCTCGGCCCGGAACGCCTCGGAGTCCTCGCCCGCCACGAGGTAGGCGTCGTTGACGACGTTCTCGCCCGCCCCACCCGCGAGGGCCCCCTGCTGCACCCGGTGCCGGGCCCGCTCGACGGCGTACCGCCGCCCGGCCGCCTCGACCGCCCCGGCCGCCTGTTGCGCGACGCGGTGGACGCTGTCGCGGTGGGTCTGCTGCCGTCTGCGGCCGCGCAGATACGACCGGCCCGGGGTCAGCTCCGCGGTCTGCTCGGTCCCGGGTTCCGGAGCGGCCGACGCGGGGTCGGCGTAGATCTTCACGCCCCACTCGACGTGCCCGGCCAGCCGGTCGAGCCGGGACGCGAACAGCTCCCGCCCCTCGTCCAGGGTGCCCCGCGCCCGCGCGTCGTCCAGGTACACGGTCGCCAGGCGCAGCGGCAGTACGGTCGTCCGGGCGCCCAGGGTCTCGATCACCTGGTGATGGGCGCGGGCGACGGCCTCCAGCCAGTCCAGGTCCTCCAGGTGCCGGGCGAGCGCGTCCTCGCGGAAGTCCTCGGCGGGGACCTGCCCGGTCACGAGCAGCAGCGTGTCGTCGTGGGCGGAGGGCAGCAGCCGGACGGGAGCTCCGGCCACCCCGTCGAGCGCGGCGGCGGCTTCGTCCAGGCCGTCGGCGGCGCGGGCCACGGCGTAGGCGTAGGTGAGGAGGTCACTCATCGCGCATCCGTCGCCGACTGCGGGTCGCACGCGGTCGCTCTGCTCGGGACCGCTCCGTACGCGACTTCTCCGTACGTGACCTCTCCGTACGCGTGCGCGGTCTCTTCGTACGCGGCTTTTCCTCCGGCTCGACCGGCTCCTCGGCCTCCTCCGGCTCCCCCGCCTCCTCCGCCTCCTCCAGTTCCTCCGCCTCTTCGGCTTCTTCCGGCTGCTCCGCCTCGTCCGGCTCCTCGGTGTCGATCAGTTCGCCGTCCTCGATCAGTTCGCCTTCCTCGGCAGGCTCGTCGGCCTCGGCCGCTTCGAGGACCTCGGCTGCCTCACCGGCCTCGGCGAGCTCCCGCTCCTGCCGCAGCGCCTCGATCTCCTCGCGCAGCCGCCGGTTCTCGTCGGCGAGCGACCGCTGCCCCTCGCCCCGGGCGCGCGAGGACAGCGCGGGATCGTGCTCCCACCAGTCGATGCCCATCTCCTTCGCCTTGTCGACGGAGGCGACGAGCAGCCGGAGTTTGATCGTGAGCAGTTCGATGTCGAGCAGGTTGATCTGGATGTCACCCGCGATGACGATGCCCTTGTCGAGCACCCGCTCCAGGATGTCGGCGAGGTTGGCGGAGGAGCCCTGTCCGTACTGCGGCGCCGCTCGTGACGGTGAGGAGCCGAGCCGGTTGCCCATGGGATCAGTCACGGTGGTGGCCTCGTGTTCCCTCGCGCCCGATCAGGTCGGTCCGGGCCCGCCCTGCCGGAACGCCTGGATCTCGTCCAGCCGGTCGAGCAGTTCGTCCTCGCGACGGTCGAAGGTCTCCTCGTCGATCTCCCCGGCGACCAGCCGCCGTTCCAGGCCGGCGAGTTCACGGTGGATGGGCGCGGGGTCGTAGTACTCGTCCTCGGCCGCCTCCAGGACGCGCTCCAGCACCCAGCCGACGCCGCGCACCGGCGCGAGCGGCAGGGTCACGAGCTGTGTGAAGAGACCCATGCGATTGTCCTCATACGAAGCTGTAGGGCGGAAGAGGCCCGTGCAGCCGCAGGTCGAGGTCGTCGCCCAGCTGATGCGCGACGCTCAACTCGGTTGTCAGGAAGGCTTCTTCCTGGTCTTCGGGCACCAGAAAGGACACGCTGAGGAAGTTCTCGCCGGTCGGCTGGCTGGAGTCCACGTCCCGCGCGAACGGGCGCAGCGCCTCGACCACTCCCGTGGCCAGGGCCTCCTGCCGGGCCTGCACCTCCCGCGCGACCATCTCACCCAGGCGGACCGGGGCGCCGACATCGGCGGTACCTGCGCGGATCGCGTCGTTGAGCTCCCGTGCCGCGCTCGATTCCTGGAGGATCTGCCGCAGCAGGGTGTCCTCGTCCTGCGACGCCTTCAGGTGATATTCAGAACACCCTTCGAGTGCCCGCAGCCGCTCGGTGTATTCATCGGCCCGCTCCTCCAGCGCGGCCCGTACGGCGTCGTCGTCCTCCGCGACGAGCCCGAAGCGCAGCGGCAGTACGGTGCCGTCGGCCATGAGGCGTTCCTGCACCTCCTGGTGCGCGCCGATGTCGCGGCGCTTGGGCCGCAGGTTGTCGGGCGCGTCACTGACGACGGCGCACAGCGCGCCCGCCGACACGGCGCGCAGGCCGGACGGGGACTCGCCGACCGCGCGCAGGCCGTCGAGGCGCAGCGGGTGCTGTTTTCCGGTGACGGAGTAGATGTATACGGCCATGGCTCATTCCTTCTCGCGGGCCGAACTCCGCTCCCGCCGGGAGGTCCGCCGGGCCGGACGCCGTTTCCTCTCCACGGGCTCCTCCTCCGCTTCCTCTTCCTCTTCGTCCTCGTCACCGCCGGTCACGCCCTTGAGGGAGTCGGTGACCGCCTCGACGGCGCCGGTGATCGCGCCCTTGGACTTGCCCTGCGCGCCGCTCTCCATCGAGTCGCCGACGATGTCGGTCAGCTGGGCGGGGGCCTTCCGGCCGGATTCGAGGTCGAGCCGGTTGCACGCCTCCGCGAACCGGAGATACGTGTCGACGCTGGCCACGACGATGCGGGCGTCGATCTTCAGGATCTCGATGCCGACCAGGGACACACGGACGAACACGTCGATGACGAGTCCGCGGTCGAGGATGAGTTCCAGGACGTCGTAGAGGCTTCCACCGCCGCCACCGCCTTGGGCGACTGGTCCTCCGCCTTGTGGCACCAGGCTCATGGCGCCTCTCCCTTCACCGGCCGCCCGGGCGCCTCGCCTCAGCCTCGCCGGTCGATCTGTCCTCGGGTGTAGCGGCGGGTCCTCTCGTACGCCATGAGATCGCCCTCCTTGTCGAGGGTGACCCGGTACGTGGCCATCACACTGGTGGTCTCGGGGACTCGCTCCAGTTCGAGTACCTCGACATCGGCTTCCCACCCGTCATCCGTGGGTTTCAATGCGGAGACCGACTCCGGAGAGCGGCCGAGCAGCTCGCTCAACTGCTCGGCGGCGGTGCGCATGGCCCATGCGGCGTTGCCCTTGCCGGTTCCGCGACCGCTGCCGGAGCGGCGCTTGGCGGGTTCTTGTGCTGCGGCCATGGTGTCTCCGGTGATCGGATCTCTCCGCTGGTTGGGAGGGGGCGCCAGATTCCACGCGCGAACATACACTTTCATCATAACGGCGTATATGTCGCACGAATGTCGGCCGGTGTCGCCCCAGCGCACCGCGGCGGGCGGGTGCGGCGACGGTTCGCCGTACGTCTATGTCTCATGATCGCGGGCTGGGCCCGGGGCTGTCGTCCGGGAGAGCGGGCACCCGTCCTGCCGCTCTTGGAGGGACCGTTTCATGAACGACACGACCAAAATCGCTCTCGCCGCCGCGGTCGCGGGTGGCTATGTGCTCGGGCGCACCAAGAAAGGGCGTCTCGCTTTCGGCCTGGCGACGTACCTCGCCGGCCGCCGTTTCGGGCTCAACCCGCAGCAACTGCTGACCGAGGGCCTGGGACGGCTGGGCGAGGTACCGGGCGTCGCCGAGCTGAACGAGCAGGTGCGCGGAGAGCTGCTGAACGCGGGCCGCAAGGCGCTGGTCGCCACCGCCGACCGCCGGCTGACCGGCCTCGCCGACTCCCTGCGCGAGCGCACACTGCGCATCGGTGAGAAGGAAGAGGAAGAAGAGGAGTACGAGGAGGAGCCGGAAGAGGTCGAGGACGAGGCGGAGTTCGAGGAGGAGGAAGAAGAGGAAGAGCCCGAGGAGGGCGAGGAGGAAGAGGAGCCTCGCGGGGAGGAGGAAGAAGAAGAGGAGGAAGAGGAAGAAGAGGAGCCCGAGGAGGAAGAAGAGGAAGAGGAACCGGAGGAAGAGCCGGAGGAAGAAGAGGAACCGCGCGCCGACGAAGAGGACGAGGAAGAGGAAGAAGAAGAGCCGGAGGAAGAAGAGCCGGAGGAAGAGCCGGAGCCGCCGCGCCGCCGTCGCCCCACCGAGGGTGCCGCGAAGAAGCAGGCGGCGCCGTCCCGTTCACGTAAGCAGGCTGCCGCCAAGAAGGCACCGGCCAAGAAGGCACCCGCCAAGAAGGCACCGGCGAAGAAGACCGCGCAGAAGCAGGCGGCGAAGAAGTCCGCGCCCGCCGCGAAGAAGCAGGCACCGAAGAAGGCGGCGGCCAAGAAGACGGCGGCCAAGAAGGCACCTGCGAAGAAGGCTCCCGCCAAGAAGGCCCCGGCCAAGAAGGCAGCGCCCGCGAAGAAGAGCGCCGCGAAGAAGACGGCTGCCAAGAAGAGCGCCGGTCGGGGGAGGTAGGACATGGCCACCAAGGAAGGCGTCAAGGACAAGGCGGAAGGCGCCAAGGACAAGGCGCCGGGATCGGGCCTGGACATGCTCCGCGACGAACTCGTCGACTACCTCGGCGCCCAGGCGGAGCACCTCGTCGGGAAGACCGGCGACAAAATAGCCGACCTGACGGATCATCTGCTGGACAGTGCCGACAACGGCGGCGGCTTCCTCACCGGCGTCGGCAGCCGCATCCTCCACGGCGA
The DNA here is from genome assembly GCF_009863025.1 of Streptomyces sp. SID4985. Lineage (GTDB taxonomy): Bacteria > Actinomycetota > Actinomycetes > Streptomycetales > Streptomycetaceae > Streptomyces. The sequence continues at coordinate 6,329 of NZ_WWIR01000306.1, forward strand.
GTCCCCGCTGAAGGCGATCGTCAGCGAGAAGGCCGGGAACATCAAGGACAGCGTGGTCGGCAAGGCGAAGGAGATGTTCGGCGGCGGCAAGGGCAAGGGCGGCTCGGGCACCACCAAGGTCATGAACATGATCGAGGTGCTGGACGTGGGCGTGCCACTCCGCATGGCGTACGACCACTGGACCCAGTACGACAAGTTCAGCGGCTTCACCAAGGGCGTGCGCAACGTCAGCCGGCACGACGAGATCAGCAGCGACTGGAAGGTGAAGGTGGGCCCCTCGACACGCGGCTGGAAGGCCACGGTCGAGGAACAGATCCCGGACGACCGGATCATCTGGAACTCCGAGGGCGCCAAGGGCACCACCCACGGCTGCGTCAGCTTCCACGAACTGGCGCCCAGCCTGACCCGCATCGTCCTGGTCGTCGAGTACTACCCCTCCGGCTTCTTCGAGAAGACCGGCAACATCTGGCGCGCCCAAGGCCGGCGTCTCCGCCTGGACTTCAAGAACTTCCAGCGCTACGTGACGTTCGCCGACGAAGAGGTGGAAGGCTGGCGCGGCGAAATCCGCGACGGCGAGGTCGTCCGCAGCCACGAGGAAGCGATGGAGGAGGAAGAACAGGAAGAGCCGGAGGAGGGCGAGGAAGAAGAGTACGAAGACGAGGACGAGGAGTCCCCGGACGAGGACGAGGACGAGGACGAAGGGGACGGCGAGTACGAGGACGAAGACGAGGAGTTCGAGGAGGAGGAAGAGGAGGGCTGAACCCTACGGGCGCCACTCCTGACGGTAATCAGGGTGCTCGGCGTAGGACTGCGCGAGCACCCTGAGCCCGTAAGTCAGCCCTTCATGGCGTGCGTCCGCCGGTTCCATCGCCTCGTACTCCCGGGCCAGCATGTCGATGAGGTCGAGCATCGGCAGGTGACTGTCGAGGAGGGCGTCACCACCGAAGCGGTGGGCCACATCGGCGTAGGCATGACCGTCCGCCATGTTCCGGTCCCGAAGGAACTTCACGAAGCCGCTCACCGGCTCATCTTGTCGCACTGGCGTCACCTACCATCAAGTGCCTTTCGTGGGAGGCCAGTTCTCCCGCGCTCCCGACGAAGGCCGGCCCGCAGCGCGGTGGCAGGCGTTCGACCTGGCCCTGGTCATCCGCGTACCGTCGCAGCGAGGCGCTCCAGCGACGCCCGCCCCGGAGGCCCCCAACTCGGCTTGCCCCCAGGGCGTCCCTCGTCGCCCGCGTGTCCGATGTGGAGGCAGGCCAGTGCGCGCAGCACGGCCCAGCCTCGGGCGCGGCGGAGGGTCGCGCGGTCCGGGGTCGGCTGGTACGTGGCGTGGAAGAGGTCGGTCGTGCCGTCCGGGAGGAGGATCCAGGCGGCGGCCAGGTCGAAGGCGGGGTCGCCCGCGAAGAGGTCGCCGAAGTCGATGACGCCGCAGAAGGTGCCGTCGGCGGTGAGGACGTTGGCCGGGTGGAGGTCGCCGTGGAGCCAGAGGCGGGGGCCGGTCCAGGGGGGCGCGGCAGCGGCGTCCTCCCACACCTCACGGAGGGCGGAGGGGTCGCGGATCAGGCCCAGGTCGGCGGCGGAGGCGAGCGCTCCGGTGAAGGACTCGGCGGTCTCGGCCAGCCGGCCGCCCCGGTCGCGGCCCGAGGGCGCGCGGTCGGGGGCCGGGCGGTGGAGTGCGCTCAGGAAGGCGGCCAGGGCGACCGCCGCCTCGGTGGGGTGCGTCGCGGGGGCACGGTCGGCGGGCTCGCCCGGTACCCAGGTGGTGACGAGCCAGGGGCGCGGGAACCGTTCCGAGGGCTCACCGAGCCGCTGCGGTACGGGAATCGGCAGCGGAAGCCGCGGGGCGAGCCCCGGCAACCAGGCGTGCTCCTTGCGCAGCAGCGCGTCCGCCGACTCCGTCGCCCAGGGCATCCGGACCGCGAGGTCGTCGCCCAGCCGCCACACCTGGTTGTCCCAGCCGAGCGCTCCGAGCTTCAGGGGGCGATCCGCGAGGTCGGGACACTGCTCGCGCAGCAGCTCCCGGACCAGGTCCTCGGTGATGTCCATCTGGGTCGCTGTCATACGGAGCAACGGTAGCGGGGCGGCGGCCGGTCCGGGCTTCACCCTCGGCCGCCACGCGCACGCGCACCTGCCGGAAAAGTCGAGGACGAGGAAAGCGAAAGGGCTGGTTCATTGAAAGTGAGAAGGAAGCCCCTTCATGGCCTCGTCTCCGGCGACTCTAACAGTCACGCCGGAATCAAGTCGCGCAGATTTTCCGGGGTGATGACCACCGAGTCCGGGTGCAGCCCCTCCGGGCGCTCCAGGCCGATGTAGGTGACGGGCCCGGCGGGAAGCGCCGCCTCACCGTCCCACACCGTGACGTCCGTGGCGCGATCGGACACCAGGCCGACCACATGACGCACCGTCAACTGCTCACGCTCGACAATGCCCCGCAACAGCAGCGCCGCCGACACCCGGTTCTCCTCCACCCGGTTGAACCCAGGGCTCCCCTTGAGATACAGGTGCAGCCACTTCGCCCGCCAACTCCCGTCCTCCGCCCGCACGAACGCCAGCGGCAGCGCCACCCGCCCCGGCCCCCGCAGCTCCGACTTCATCCGCACCGTACGCGGTTCGAACGGACGCCCCACCTGCTCGGCATCCCGCAGCATGAACCCGAAGAAGGACTCCTCGACCTCCTCGAACCCCTCCCCGGAGTAGATGTTGACCTGCGGCACGATGAAGTCGCCGCGCACCACGCCCAACCGCAGGTTGATGAACTCCGATGCCCCTTCGGGCGCGTCGGTGATGTCACCGGAGTGCTCGCCCTCGACCTCCTTGAGCGAGGTGTACGACAGCCAAGTGACCGTTTCGTAGCGGGAGTTCAGCAGTAGGGCGGAGAGGTCGTAGTCCGTGCTGCGCCGCTTCTGCTTCCAGTGCACGAAGAAGCGCAGCAGGTCCCCCTCCACCGCCGAGAGAGAACCGCGCGGAAGCACCCCGAGACCTGCGGTGGTCGCCCTGCCGCTGAGCGGGAGCGCCACGTCGAGGACGGCCGGGTCGACGAGCAGCTGCCCTGGGTCGGGCAGCCGGCGGCGCGTCTCGGCGTCCAGGACGGCGAGCAGGCGCTCGCGCGTGGACGCGGGCAGAGCGGGCCGGGTGTCGGCCTCGGCCCAGGCACCGCCGTGCCGGTTGACGAACACCCGCCGCGCGTCCGCCCTTTCGCGGTTGCCCACGTGCTCGCGCACGGACAGCAGGACCCGCCCGGAGACCTCCGGAGCGGCCGACTCGGCGGCAGCCACCACCGCTTCCCGCTCGTCCGGTGTCGCGGCCGTACGCAGCAGCCGGTCCAGGGCGCGGAACAACTTGCCCGGAGCCGACCCCAACAGCCGTGCCGCGCCGCCGACATCGCCCGCGCCGAGCAGCTCCTCGACGCGGCTGTCGAAGGACGGCGCCTCCTTCTCGCCCCGCGCGACGGCGAACACCTCGGCTGCGTGCGGCCACCGCTCCGCGTACTCGTGCGCGTGCAGCCGCTCGCCGAGCCGCTTCCACCGCTCCCGGTGCGCGTTCACGTCCGCGAGCTTGGCGGGGCTCGCCGCCACCACCGAGTCGAGCGCCGCGAGCAGGGTGCGCCGTACGGACCGCGACGGCGAGCGGAACCGGGTCGGCCCGACCAGGGTCACATCGCCGTCCGACAGCGCGCACGCCAGGCGGAGCACATCGGTGACGGTGTCCACGACGAGATCCGCCCCCGCCTTCAGCCGGGCCCGGTTGACGACGGCGCGGTTCTCCCGGACGGGTATCTCCTCGGGCTGCGGTCCCGTCGCGCAGCGCCCGGCGAGGGTCACGAGGTCACGCAGGCCCTCCTCGCCCAGGGGTGTGGTGCTGCCCGCGAGGGCGAGGTAGAGCGCCGTGACCTCGTCGTCCAGGGGGCCGCCGAGGTGCAGGACGGTCATGCGGTCACCCGCCGCGGCGATCAGTTCGTCATGGGCGGCGAGCATCTCGGCGTACGAGTGGCGGTAGTTGCCGTACGCCGGGAGAGTCAGCAAGTCGACCAGTCCGGTGCGGAGTTGGGCGAGTGTGTTCTCGCGGGACGACTCGTCGGCGAGCGCGTCGGCGATGCAGTCGGTCCAGAAGTCGTACGTGTCCGGCACGTTGGCCGGGAAGTCCACGAAGTAGACGTTGTGCCGGACATGATCGCCGACCATCTCGCGGACGGTCCCCAGCGTGCGCCGCGCGATCACGGTGACCGCCTTCGGCTCCAGTCCCGACAGTCGCGCCAGCAGCTCCGCCGAGAGCTTGAATCCCATGGACATCAGCACGGCGTCGAACTGCCGCGCCACAACGTCCCCTTGACCGGCCGGGCCGGAGGGGACCGGGAGTCGGAGGGTGTGCCGGAGAACCAGGGATTCGAGACGGTGGATCATCGGAGCATCTTCGCAGCGCACGCCGGGGCGGGTCATCGGAGTTTTTCCGGCACGGACACCGGCACCGGCACCGGGACCGCCCCCGCCGGGTCAGGCCGCCGCGAGAGACGCGAGGAAGTCGTCCAGCATCGCGGTCTGCACGTCCCCCGAGAACCGGCCGGGGTCGAAAAGGGCCTGGACGACCAGCCCATGGGCGAACGCGACTGCGGTGGCGGCAAGTTGGTCCGGATCGGCACCGGCGGGGACTTCTCCCAGGTCGCGGGCCGCTTCGAAGTGCGGGTACATGGTCGCGCGCAACCGTGCGTAGCGTTCGGCCTGTTCGGCGGCGAGGGCGTCGTCGGCCAGCGACAGGTCCCACGAACTGACCCAGATGCGGTTGCGGGCGGTGTCGTCGGGGGTCAGCGGCAGGATGTCGAGCAGCATGGCCCGGACGGTGGCGAGTCCGGGGGTGGGGTGTTCGCGGCGGGGCCGCCCCGCCGTGTTGCTCTCCAGCAGGCTCAGGGCGTGCGCGATCAGGGCGCGTTTGGTCGGGAAGTAGTGCATGAGCATCCCGGTCGAGACGCCCATCGCGGCGGCGACGGCACGCAGCGTCAGTGCGCCGAACCCCTTCTCGGCGAGCACCTGCCACACGGCACGGCTCACGTCCTCACGGCGGGATTCATGGTCGACGGGTGCGGGTGGCATACTGCTACCTTACATACCGAACGTTTGTTACGTACCCAGGGAACGAGGTGCCCCGTGTTCGCTCTGCCGCTCGGTGACCAGGCTCAGCTCCGCCCGCTGGAGCCCTGGCAGGCCCAGGAGTTCCTGGAGCACATCGACCGCGCGCGGCCCACGGTGGACCCGTGGATACCCTGGGCGACCTTCAGCACGGACCTCGAATCCGCCACCGCCACCCTCCAGCGGTACGCCGACCGCCAGGCCCAGGACTCCGGCCGGATCTACGGCATCTGGCTGGAGGGCACCCTGGTCGGCGGTGTCATGTTCACCCACTTCGACACCGCCTCCGGGGTGTGCGAGATCGGCTGCTGGCTGGAGGCCGCCGGTGAGGGGCGCGGCCTGGTGAACCGGGCCTCCCGGGTCCTGATCGACTGGGCCTTCCACGAGCGCGGGATGAACCGTGTCGAGTGGATGGCCGCGTCGGGCAACACCCGCAGCACCGAGGCCGCGCGCCGTCTCGGCCTGACCCGCGAGGGCGTGCTGCGGCAGCGCTATCCGTACCGGGGGGTGCGGCTCGACAAGGAGGTATGGTCGGTCCTCGCCGAGGAGTGGCCCCCTGCGGCGGCCGACACGACCGGAGCACCCGAGGGAGTCACCCGTGCGTGAACGAGTGGAACGCGTCCAGGCGGCCCTGCGCGCGCACGGCAGCACCGCCGACGTGGTGGAACTGCCGGTCCCCGCGCCGACGGCGGCGGCCGCGGCCGCCCAGCTCGGCTGCCCCGTGGGCGCCATCGCCAACAGCCTGGTCTTCACCGCCGCCGGTGAGCCCCTGCTCGTCCTGACCAGTGGCGCCCACCGCGTGGACACCCGCCTGGTCGCCCGTCTCCTCGACGTGAGCCGGAACAAGATCCGCCGCGCCGACCCCGACTACGTCCTCACCGTCACGGGCCAGGAGGTCGGCGGGGTGGCCCCCGTGGGTCACCCGGGCCCCGTACGCACCCTGATCGACACCACTCTGGCCGTGTACGACCATGTGTGGGCGGGCGCCGGGATGCCGCACACCGTATTCCGCACCACGTTCGCGGAGTTGGTGAGCATCACGGGTGGGGAACCGGCCGTGGTCGCGGACGAACGGGCCACCCCGGCCTGATCGTTCAGGCCGCGCGGGCCACCTCCACGCCCCGGTCCGAGCGCAGATTGCGTACGCCCGGCACGAGGGCCGTACCGGCGCAGACGACGGCGACCAGGACGGCTGAGGCCGCGAACGGCACGCGTGCGCCCCAGAGGTGCAGGGCGACGGGGGCGACGATCACGCCGAGCGGCTGTGCGGCGAGCGAGAGCAGCCAGTCGTAGGAGCTGACCCGGGCGAGCACGTGGTGCGGGATGGCCTCCTGGACCGTGGTCTGCCAGGTGGGGCTGAGGAAGCCGAGGCCCGCCATGGCGATGCCGTATCCGGCGACCAGCAGCGGAACGGGGGCACTTGCCGCGAAGAGCGCCAGCGGCAGGGCGTAGGTCGCCAGGACGAGGTTTCCGGCGAGCACCGGGCGCCGCGGGCGGGCCCGTCCGGCCAGCAGTGATCCGGCGAGCAGACCGATGCCGCCCGCCTGGGTCACGGCGATCCAGGCACCCTGCCCGCCGAGCCGGGTGACCGCCACGAGCGGGCCGAGGGTGAGCAGCACGTTGGCCACGAGGTTCCACGCGGCGTGGGCGACGAGGCTGGTCCAGTACCAGTCCCGGGCCCTCACTTCGGCCCAGCCCTCGACCAGCCCGGCGCGGATGGCGCGGCGTGCAGGCGCCGAACTCCCCTTCTGGTGAAGCCGGATGAACGGCATCAGGGACGCACTGGCCGCGAAGGCGGCGGAGTCGAGCACGAAGACCCAGCCGATGCCGACCACCCAGATCAGCAGGCCCGCGAGGGCGGGACCGGCGAGCAGCGCAACGCTTTTGGCCACCCCCATCAGCGAGTTGGCCTTCTGTCGCGCCGGACCGGAGACCGGCGCCACCCGTACGAGAAGCGTCGCGAGGTTGGACAGGCTGACGGCGGAGGCCGCGCCCGCCACCGCCTGGGCCGCGGCGATCACCGCGATCGAGGCGTGGCCGGTGAGGAGTTGGAGGGCCACGACGGCCTGGGTGAGGAGGCGGGTCGCGTCGGCGCCGAGGGCGACCCAGCGGGGGTTGTAGTGATCGGCCAGCACCCCGGCAACGGGCAGCAGGAGCAGCCGGGTTCCGAGAGCGCAGCCGAGCACCAGCGCGAGGGCGGTCGCCGATCCGGTGAGCTGGACGACGGCGAGGCTCAGGGCGGTCGGCACCAGGGCGTCACTCAGGGTGGACAGGGTGCGGCTGATCAGGAGCAGACGGAAGCCCGGCAGACGGAGGGGATGCGTCACGCCCGCATACTATGGGGGCCCGGCCGCCCGGCGGCGACCCGCCCTGATCAGCGAAATGACCCCCAGAGGTGGAGAGTTGACCATGCAGAGTCCCGGCGTCGACCACGAACTCGTCCAGGCCGCGACCCACCTCGTCCGCACCCGCGCCCGCGGCGACAACCACACAGTCGCCGCCGCGGGCCGCGCCCCGGACGGCCGGATCGTCACCGCGCTCAACGCCTACCACTTCACCGGCGGCCCCTGCGCCGAACTCGTCCTGATCGGCACGGCGGCCGCCCAGGGCATCTACGACCTGGACACCGTCGTCGCGGTGGGCGACCGCGAACGCGGCGTGATTCCCCCCTGCGGCCGCTGCCGCCAGGCCCTCCTCGACTACTTCCCCACCTCGCACGTCGTCGTCGGCACCGGAGACGACCTGCGCACCCTCCCCATCACCGCCCTGCTCCCCGAGAGCTACATCTGGTCCGACCACCAGCTCGACGCCGCCGACTGAGTTCGTCGGCCACGCGGGCCCGGTCAGGTGCCCTGGTGCGCCGGTGCGGCGGCGCGGGCGCGGGAGGCGGCGATCTCCGCGTACGCCTGCTCGCGGCCCTCCCAGTGCGAGCCCTCGACGGACTTGCCCGGCTCCAGGTCCTTGTAGACCTCGAAGAAGTGGGTGATCTCCATCCGGTCGAAGTCGGGGATGTCACCGATGTCCTGCACGTCGGCGTAGCGCGGGTCGTGCGCGGGGACGCAGAGGATCTTCTCGTCGGGACCGTGCTCGTCCCGCATGACGAACATGCCGACCGCCCGGCACTCGACGACACAGCCGGGGAACGTCGGCTCGCCGGTCAGCACGAGCGCGTCCAGCGGGTCGCCGTCGCCGCCGAGGGTGCCGTCGATGTAGCCGTAGTCGGCCGGGTACTGCGTGGAGGTGAACAGCATCCGGTCCAGGCGGATGCGGTGCAGTTCGTGGTCCATCTCGTACTTGTTGCGCGAGCCCTGGGGGATCTCCACGGTCACGTCGAGTTCCATCGTTTCCTCCTGGTGGCGGGTGCGGTCGCCCAGCGCGTGCGGGTGCCGGTGCGGACGTACGGCGTGGGCGAGGGGCCGGGCGTGGGGGGGGCGGGACCGTACGACGGCGCGAGGCGGATGGCGGCCGCGGCGGGGAGTCTCACCGGAGGCCGACGGAGCGGCGAGGACCGGAGTGGCGGGTGCGGGCATGATTCCTCCTGGTCGCTTCGTTGGACCAGGGACCGTCAGCGGCGGATGCCGCGGTTCACGGTGAGCCCCATCACCGGCGCGCTCGGCGCATTCGTAGTATGCCCGGCGCTGTGCCGTGGCAGGCATTCAGCGTACGCCGAACGGGGCGTGTCGGCCGAGCGCCCCGGGTCGTCCCGGTCGCGGCCCGCTCCCCTGGCCGCGCCGCGCCCCGCGAGGTGCGGTAGGAGCCGATCTCGTCGCCATTTGGAGGTCGTCTCGATTGGTGCGTATGACGGGCACCTGTCATCGGTGCCGGATTCGTGTGACCCAGGCCGTGCGGCCTCGGCCGCCCGCTCTTCGTACCGCCGCGCGCACGCCCCGTGCACTGCCCGCCGCGCCTTGGCACCGGAGGGCGGCCACTCCAGCTCCTCCGTGAGCCGTGCGCGCCCCTGGTGTCCTTGCGGCCCTAGCCTCACAGCCGGGCTCGCCGGAATCGACCGATTCCACGATATCCGCCCCGTCAGGTCCGCTTCGCGTGGTTGGTCCCCGCCTCCGTGCGGGAAGAATGGTGGTGCCGGGGGCGATGGGGCTCGCCCTGTGACCGCATGGCGACCGTGCTTCGACCGTGCTGATGGCCTCTGCGTGGATGGTGTGCGCATCACGGGAGGTGGCTGCGATGGAGTTCCTGGTCACGGTGGACGCGACGATCGGCTCGCCGTTCGCCCCGCCCGACGGCTCGGACGGGCACGACCTGATGAGCGCGGGCTCGACGCGGGTGACCGGCTACCCGGTCGGCGCGGGCTGGATCGGCGACACCCTCACCGGACAGGGCGGTACGGTCCCCGTCCTGCTGCTCATGGAGGAACCCGCGCTGCCGGACCGTACCGTGCGGGCCCGTCCCGTGGCCCTGCTCCACGCGCTGGTGGACGGCCGCCCGGAGACCCGCGTGCTGTGCGTGCCCGCGCACGACGCGAACTTCGCCTCCCTCGGCAACGTGAGCGCCCTGCGCACCTGGCACGCCGACGAGGACACCGTCGCGACCGTACTGCGCCGCTTCGACCGCTCCCACCGCTGGCGCGTCATGGACTTCGAGGGGGCCACTGCGGCGGAGGAGTTCCTGACGGAGGCACGGATGGCGTACGAGCAGCTGACGGGAAGCCTGGAGTGAGGGGTGCCGCAGCGCCCGCGCCCTCACGTGATACGCGACCAGCCGCGCGGCCAGTTCACGGAACTTCCGCTCCACGAAGCCCAGTTGGGGTGTTATCGCGACCTGGTCCGTCCCTCCCGCGCGTACACACCGGCCGCGACCTCGATCACGCACCGCGAGCTGGATCGACGCCAAACCGCCGGAGGCAACACGCTGAGGTTTCCGAACCAAAGGCACCAAAGGTTAGAAAGGGGGCACAAGGATAGGGAGTGCGATGAAACAGGACGATCCACCACAGCCCGAAGCCATGTCCGACGCGTCCGCTCCGGAGGCCTCCGCGGCGCGGCTGCGGCTGCTGGCCGAGGCGAGCCGCGCGCTGGCGTCCAGTCTGGACGCCGGGGAGGCGCTGCGCAGGCTGGCCCGGGTGGTGGTGCCCAATCTGGCCGACGCCTGTGTGATCGACGTGATCGAGGGCGACGGTCTGCGGCGGCTGACGGTCACGGACCGTGACCCGGAGCGGGCGGTACGGGTGCTGCCGGGCTCGTCCCTGCCCGCGCCGGACGAGTCGGCGGCCGAGCTGGCCAAGGTGCTGCGCGGCGCGGGCCCCGTGGTGATCGACCGCTTCGGCGGGCCGGAGCCGCACGACCCGCTGCGGGCCGCGCAGTGGCGGCTGTACCGCAGCCTGGGCGCCGAGACCGCGCTGATCGTCCCCCTGCGCGCCCGGCGGCAGGCGCTCGGCGCGCTGACCTTCGTCCGGCGCGCCCCCGCGACCCCCTTCGACGAGCAGGAACAGGCGCTCGCGGCCGACCTCGGACACCGGGCGGGCCTCGCGCTGGACAACGCCCGGCTCTACGCGCTTCAGCAACACACCGCCGAACAGTTGCAGCTCTCCCTGCTGCCGGACCTGTCCGGCGTCGGCGACGTACAGCTGGCCGCCCGCTATGTGGCCGCGCGCGAGCGGGCCGAGGTGGGCGGCGACTGGTACGACGCGTTCCGGCTGCCCGACGACTCGCTGATCCTCGCCATCGGCGACGTGGTCGGCCACGACCTGACCGCCGCCGTCCGCATGGGCCAGTTGCGCAACATGCTGCGCGCGCTGGCCTACGACAGCGGGGACGACCCGGCCGGCACGATGGGCCGTCTGGACCGGGTGATGCAGGGCCTGACCGCCGTCGAACTCGTCACGGCGGTCATCGCCCGCGTGGAGACACCGCCGGACGCGCCCTGGCGGCTGCACTGGACCAACGCCGGGCATCTGCCGCCCCTGCTGGTCTGCCCCGACGGCCGCAGCGACCTCCTGGAGGAGGGGCACGCCCCCATCCTCGGTGTGGACCCGGGCCTCGACCGCGACACCGCGACCGTCACCCTGCCGCCCGGCTGCACGTTCCTGCTCTACACCGACGGGCTGGTGGAGCGCCCCGGTGAGGACATCGGGCGCGGTCTGACCCGGCTGCGCCAGTGCGCGACCGCGTTCGCGGACGAGCCGTTGGAGGTCTTCCTGGACGAGCTGCTCGCCCGGATGGGCGACGACCGGCAGGACGACATCGCCGTACTGGCCATGCGCGTTCCCTCCGGTCCGCCCCGCTGAATCCGTCCGCCTTCGGGAGGTACACGCGCCCGCGCACCCAACTGCTCCACCGGGCAGCAGACTTGGGCGCCTCGACCAAACGCCGGTCCGCGCGGCGCCTGCTGTGCGAGACCCGCGCGGTGGCCGAACTCGGCGCCGCAACGTGCGCTTCGCCGTGATCGGCCCCGGCGCCGTCGACACCGAACCCTTCGGCCACCAGCAGCCGCACGTCCAGGAGAGCGACGAGCGATTCATCGCCGGTATCGAGAAGTTGCACCCCGAGGACATCGCCGACACGGTCGCCCACGTCACCACCAGCCCCCGCCGCCGCGCCATCAACGAGATCGTCATCCGCCCGACGGACCAGGCGGTCCGAGCGCCCTTCCATGTGGCCCGCGCACATGTCTGCCCCGGACACACGGCTGCCCCGTACACATGACTGACAAGAAGCTGTCACAAAAGAACCGGAATGCAACCCCCGCCGAGGGCCGTTTCCACTGACATGACTGTGGGAGTAGCGCTCAACGCGGCCGACGCGCCGAATCAGGTGGACGCCACGGTGCGGCTGGCCCAGGAGGCCGCGGCCGCCGGGGTGCGGTCGGCCTGGTTCGGCCAGACCTTCGGTGCGGACTCGCCCCAGCTCGCGGCGATCGTCGGGCGCGAGGTACCCGGACTGGAGGTGGGCACCTCCGCGATCCCCGTCTTCGGCCGCCATCCGCTGCTCGTGTCTAGCCAGGCGCTCACCGCCCAGGCGGCGACACACGGCCGCTACCACCTCGGCCTGGCCCTCGGCACGAAGCTGCTGACGGAGACCGGCTTCGGCCTGCCCTTCGCACGCCCCATCGCCCGCCTGCGTGAATTCCTCACCGCGCTACGACAATTGACGCAGACCGGGACGGCCGACTTCCACGGCGAGCTGCTGACCGCGACCACCCCGGTCCCCGCGCGCGTACCGGGCGCCGACGGCGGCGTCCCCATCCTGGTCGCCGCGATGGGACCACAGGCGCTGCGCGTCAGCGGCGAACTGGCGGACGGCATCCTGCCGTACCTGGCCGGACCGCGCGCCCTCGCCGACCACGTCGTCCCCGCCCTGACCGCCGCGGCCGAGGCCGCCGGCCGTCCCGCACCCCGCGTCGTGGCCCTCGTCCCCGGTGTGGTCACGGACGACGTGGACGCGGTGCGGCAGAAGGCCACCGAGTACCTCGCCTTCTACGAACAGATCCCGTCCTACGCCCGCGTCCTCGAACTCTCCGGCGCCCGCCGCGCCTCCGACGTGGCCGTGATCGGCGACGAGAAGACGGTCGCGGCGGGGGTACGCCGGTACCGCGACGCCGGTGCGACAGAGGTCGTCTTCTCCGGCACGGAGATCGCGGGCGACGAGAACCGCCGCCGCACCTGGGCCCTGCTCGGCGAGCTGGCTTCCTGATCCCGTCGTCACACCGTGCCGCCGTACACCACTCTCGCGTATGAAGGAGCCCCGTATGACCACCGAAGCGACCACGACCGACCTCCGTGCCTTCACCGAGGACTGGCTGGAGTGGTACCGCGCCCACGAGGCCCGGCTCGCCGCCCCGCACGGCTTCCTGTCGATCACCGGTCTGCACTGGCTGGACGACCACCCGCAGCGCTTCCCCGACGCGCCGGGCACCTGGCACACCGGCGGCGAGGGTGTCGTCGTGCACTTGGACGAAGGCGAAGAGTTGCTGGTGGACGGCGTGCAGGTCCGGGGCGAACACCACTTCGGCGTCCTCCCCGAGCGCGGCGGAGTCGACGCCGTCTGGGGCGACGCCGTCATCGAGATCGCCAAGCGCGGCGGCCACGACATCGTCCGCCCCCGCCACCCGGACGCGCCCCTGCGTACGGCCTTCACCGGCACCCCCGCCTACGCCCCCGACCCCCGCTGGGCCGTCACCGGCCACTACATCCCCTTCGACGTGCCCCGCCCCACCACCGTCGGCGCCGCGGTCGAGGGCCTTGAGCACGTGTACGACGCTCCGGGCCGGATCGAGTTCGAACTCGACGGCCACGTGCTCTCGTTGACCGCTTTCCCGGGCGCGGGCGAGGGCCGCCTGATGGTCCTGTTCACCGACGCCACCTCCGGCGTCACCACCTACGCCGCGAACCGCGCCCTCACCATCGACCCGCCCGCCCCCGACAGCACGGTCCTCCTGGACTTCAACCGCGCCGCGAACCTCCCGTGCGCGTACACCGACCTCGCCACCTGCCCGCTGCCTCCGACGGAGAACCGGCTGCCGGTGGCGATCGAGGCGGGGGAGAAGATTCCGCGGGAGCGGGGGGGCGTGAGCGGGGTGCTCGACGCCTGAGGCGGGCCGTGGGGGCGTGAGGCCGAGGTGCCCGTGGAGGTCGACAGCGGCCTTCGCTGGACGGGAGCTCAACCTCACGCCGCCGACGACAGGACACAATGCGGCCGTGGACCTGAGACCGGAGCTGTTGCCCCCGCCCGTGAGCCCCCAGCGGCTGGACGCGCTGTGCCACGACATCGAGCGGATCGCTGAGCTGCTGCTCCGCGGAGCGGAGAACGCGGACGACGAGATCAGGGCCTTCAACGCGAAGACGGGTCACCACTACGTGGCACCGGACTTCACCGAGTACGACGGCAGCCGAAGCCTGAGCGCGTTCGCGTCGGAGGCCGCCCGCCCCGCCCGGCCCCGGATCGCGGACATCACCACGGACGAACTCACCGAGCTGGTCCGCAGAGTCCTCGCCGACAGCCCGGAGTCCGGCTATTACCTGCGGCTCCTCCGAGCCAACGTGCCCCACCCCCGGATCGGCGACCTGATCTTCCACCCACCGCCCGAACTGCGCGAGGCCTCGGCCGAGCAGATCGTCGCCGAGGCCCTCGCTTACCGGCCGATGCCCCTCTGACCAACCCCGCTCATCGCGCCACCAGACTCGACCCCCGCACCACCAACTCCGGCTGCAGCACGACCCGTTGGTGCGTATGGCCGCCCGCCCCCGCCTCCGTCTCCTCCAGCAGGAGCTCCGTCGCGAGCGCCCCCATGGTCACCGCGGGCTGGCGCACAGAAGTCAGGGGTACCGCCGAGGCCGCCGCGAACTCGATGTCGTCGTAGCCGACGAGGGCCATGTCCTGGGGGACTCTGACTCCGGCCGCGTAGAGGGCCTGGAGGACGCCCAGGGCCAGGAGGTCGTTGGCGCAGAAGACGGCCGTGGGGCGGTGGGCGAGGCCGAGGAGGCGGGCGCCCGCGTCGCGGCCGGCGGCGACGTCGAGGCGGTCGGTGGGGAGTTCGCGCAGGGCTTCGGGGGGCAGGCCGGCCTGGGCGAGGGCGAGGAGGGCACCTTCGCGGCGGTCCTTCACCTGGTTGAGCTGGGGCGGACCGCTGACGTAGGCGATGGAGCGGTGGCCGGTGTCGACGAGGTGGCGTACGGCGAGCAGTCCGCCCGCCACGTCGTCCACGGAGACGGAGCACTCGGTGGTGCCCTCGGCGACCCGGTCGACCAGGACGAACGGGATGCGGTGGCGGCGGAAGGCGTCGATGTTGCGGCCCGTGGCGTCGGCGGGGGTCAACAGGACGCCACGGACGCGGTGTTCGGCGAAGAGGGAGAGGTACTCGGCCTCCTCGGCGGGACTTTGGCCGCTGTTGCAGACCATGACCCCGATCCCCGCCTCGCGGGCGGCGCGTTCGGCTCCGCGTGCGACGTCCACGAAGAAGGGGTTGCCCATGTCGAGGACGAGCAGGGAGATGATCCGGCTGCGCCCGGCGCGGAGTTGGCGGGCGCTCTCGCTGCGGACGTAGCCGAGCCGGTCGATCACGGCCTGGACGCGCAGCCGGGTCTCCTCGGTGACCGTCTCGGGGCGGTTGATGACGTTCGAGACGGTGCCCACCGAGACCCCCGCGTGCCGGGCCACGTCCTTGATGCCGACTCTGCCTGCCATGCGCGCCTGTGCTCCGTTCCGCCGTCCCCCACCCCGCGTCCAGCCTATGCCGGGCGCGACGCACCGCCCCCGGGCGCCGGGTCAGAAGTTGTACTGGTCGATGGTGCCCTTGTCGAAGACGGTGGGCTTGCCGAGGTCGACGACGCCCTGGTCGCCGATGGTGAAGCTGCCGAGGTTCCCGGCCTTGAACGTCTCGCCGCGCTGCCCGGTGATCTGCCCGGAGGAGAGCGCGACGGCGGCGTGCGCGGCGAGGGCGCCGAGCTTGGCCGGGTCCCAGAGCTCGAAGGCCGCGACGGTGCCGTTCTTGACGTACCGGCGCATGTCGTTGGGGGTGCCGAGGCCGGTCAGCTCGACCTTGCCCTTGTACTTGGAGCCGGACAGGTACTGCGCGGCGGCCTTGATGCCGACGGTGGTCGGGGAGATGATCCCGGCCAGCTTCGGGTGCTCCTGGAGGAGTCCCTGGGTCTGCTGGAAGGACTGCTGGGCGTCGTCGTTGCCGTAGGCGGTCGCGACCAGCTTCATGTCCTTGTACTTCGGCTTCTTGAGTTCGTCCTTCATGAACTCGATCCAGGTGTTCTGGTTGGTGGCGGTCTGCGCGGCGGAGAGGATCGCGATCTCCCCCTTGTAGCCGAGCCGTTGGCCGAGCAGCTGGACCTGGGAGCGGCCGAGGGCTTCGGCGCTCGCCTGCGAGACGAACACGTCGCGGCACCCGGCGTTGGTGTCGGAGTCGTAGGTGACGACCTTGATGCCGTTCCGCATGGCCTGCTTGAGCGCGGTGCACAGGGCGCCGGGGTCCTGGGCGGACACGGCGATGGCGTCGACCTGTTGCTGGGTGAGGGTGTTGACGTAGGAGACCTGGCCCGAGGTGTCGGTGGCGCTGCTCGGGCCGACTTCCTTGAAGGAGGAGCCCAGTTGCCTCAGCGCCTGCTCTCCGCCCTTGTCCGCGACGGTGAAGTAGGGGTTGTTCACCTGCTTGGGCAGGAAGGCGACCGTAAGTCCCTTCTTGGTGGCGGCGTTCGGGTCGGCGTGGGCGTGGGACGCCTTGGCGCCGCCGTCCTCCTGGGCCACGGATTTCTTGGTGGTGCCCCCGCACGCGGTCGCGGTGAGGGCGAGCGTGATGACAGCGGCGAGTGCCGTACTCGCCTTGCGGATCGCGGGAGTTGACATCGCGGGTGGTTCCCTTCAGGAGGCGTGCGTCGGGACGGTGGCCGCAGCGCCGCGCCCGGCCCGCGCGGTGGTGATCCGGCGTGCGAGGCGCGGACCGAGCACGGAGACGACGAGCAGGACGCCGGTGACGACGATCTGGGACTGCGCGGAGACGTCGAGCAGGCTCATCACGTTCTGCAAGGTGCCGAGCAGGAAGACCCCGGCGAGGGCACCGCCGAGCGTGCCCCGGCCGCCGTCGAAGGAGACGCCGCCGAGCAACACCGCTGCGATGACGGAGAGTTCGAGTCCTGTGGCGTTGTCGTAGCGGGCGCTGGCGTAGTGCAGGGCCCAGAAGATCCCGGTGGCGGACGCCATCAGGCCGGTGGCGGTGAACAGGTACAGCTTCTGCCGCTTCACCCGGATTCCGGCGAACCGGGCCGCCTCCTCGCCCGCGCCGATGGCGAAGAGAGACCGTCCGAACGGGGTGGCGTGCAGGGCGACGACGGCGACGGCGAGCAGGACGAGGAAGGGCGGCAGGGCGTACGGGAGGAAGGTGCCGTCGATGCGGCCCGCCGCGAAGTCGAGGTACTGGCCGGGGAAGTCTGTGACCGCGTCGGAGCCGAGGACGATCTGCGCGATGCCCCGGTAGGCCGCCAGGGTGCCGATGGTGACGGCGAGGGACGGCAGCCCGAGGCGGGTCACCAGGAGGCCGTTGACCAGCCCGCACACGACGCCGAGCAGCAGGCAGAGCGGGATGATCGTCTCGATGGCCATTCCGGCGTTCCACAGGGCGCCCATCACCGCCCCGGACAGTCCGGCGGTGGAGGCGACCGAGAGGTCGATCTCGCCGGACACCACCAGCAGCGTCATGGGCAGCGCGATCAGCGCGACCGGCAGGGTGTTGCCGATCAGGAACGACAGGTTGAGGGCGTTGCCGAAGCCGTCCACGAAGGAGAAGGACAGCAGGAGGAGGACGAGCAGGAGGGCGCCGACTATGGTGTCCCAGCGGATGGCGCGCGCCAGGGGTGTGGGCGTGTCAGCCATGGTGGCCTTCCCTCCTGTTCGACAGGGACCGTTTCTTCAGGGCGCGGGCGACGCGCAGCGCCACGATCCGGTCGACGGCGATGGCGAGGACGAGCAGGACGCCGTTGACGGCCAGCACCCACACGGAGCTGACGCCGAGGGCGGGCAGCACGCTGCCGACGGTGGTGAGGAGCAGGGCGCCGAGTGCCGCGCCCCAGACGCTGCCGGAGCCTCCGGTGAAGGCGACGCCGCCGACCACCACGGCGCTGACGACGGTGAGTTCGTAGCCGCTGCCGGTGGAGCTGTCGACGTTGCCGAAGCGGGCCAGGTAGAGGGCTCCGGCGAGTCCGCTGAGGGCACCGCAGGCGGTGTAGACGGCGAGGACGCGCCGTCGTACGGGGATGCCGGCCAGGCGTGCCGCCTCGGGGTTGGAGCCGAGGGCGTACAGTTCGCGGCCGCCGCCGTAGTGGCGCAGGTAGGAGGCGGTGGTGACGAGTACGGCGAGGGCGATAAGGACGAGCCAGGGGACGGCCCCGATGCCGCCGGAGCCGAAGTCGACGAAGCCGCCGGGCAGGTCGGAGGCAGTGATCTGGCGGGAGCCGACCCAGAGGGAGTCCAGGCCCCGCACGATGTAGAGGCTGCCGAGGGTGACGACGAGGGCGGGGACCTGGCCGAGGCTGACGAGGGCGCCGTTGAGCAGCCCGCAGCCGATGCCGAGGGCGACCGCGAGCAGGATCGCGGCCGTGACGGAGCCGCCGCTCTGGAGATGGTCACCGGCGGCGAAGGCGCAGAGGCCGAGGACGGAGCCGACGGACAGGTCGACGTTGCGGGTGACGACGACCAGCGCCTGGCCGGTGGCGACGAGGACCAGGATCGTCGCGTTGAGCAGGAGGTCCTTGACGCCCTGGGTGGAGAGGAACGCGCTGTTGCCCGCCTGGGCGACCACGATCATCACCAACAGGACCAGGAGGATGGCGAGTTCGCGCAGTTTCAGCACGCGGTCGACGAGCCGGGTGGCGCGGGAGCGTTCCGGTCCGACGGCCGGGGCCTGCGGGTGCTCGGTGACGGTCATGCCGCCCTCCCGGTGGCCGCCGCGAGCACGGATTCCTCGGTGGCGGCCGCGCGCGGTATCTCGGCGGTGAGCCGTCCCTCGCGCATGACGAGGACACGGTCGGCCATGCCGAGGATCTCCGGCAGATCGGAGGAGATCATCAGGACGGCGACCCCGTCGGCGGCGAGCCCGGACAACAGCCGGTGCACCTCGGCCCGGGTGCCGATGTCGATGCCGCGCGTGGGCTCGTCGACGATGAGCACCCTGGGCCCGGTGGCGAGCCACTTGGCGAGGACGACCTTCTGCTGGTTGCCGCCGGACAGGGTGCTCACGGCGTCCGCGAGGCGCGCGTACTTGACCCGCAGCCTGGCCGCCCAGTCGACGGCCCGGCCGCGTTCGGCGCGGCGGCTGCTCAGTCCGGCCCGCGTGGTCGTGCGCAGTCCGGTCAGGCCGATGTTGCGCTCGATCGACTGGGCCATCACCAGGCCCTGGGCGCGCCGGTCCTCGGGGACGAGGCCGAGACCGGCCGCCATGGCGGCACTCGGGGCGCCCCCGGTCAGCGGCTTCCCGCACACTTCGACCGATCCGGCGTCCCACCGGTCGACGCCGAACACGGCCCGCGCGACCTCGCTGCGACCGGCGCCGACCAGGCCCGCGAGCCCGACGATCTCCCCGCGCCGCACCTCGAAGGACACGTCGGTGAAGACACCCTCCCGGGTCAACCGGCTTACCCTGAGTGCGACTTCACCGATCTCGGCGGCTTGTTTCGGATAGAGCTGATCAAGGTCCCGGCCCACCATGCGGCGTACGAGATCGTCCTCGGTGAGCCCCTCGACGGGCTCGCTCGCGATCATTCTGCCGTCGCGCAGGGTCGTGACGTCCTGGCAGAGGGCGAAGATCTCCTCCAGGCGGTGGGAGATGAACAGGATCGCGGAGCCCTGTTCGCGCAGCGTGCGCACGACACCGAAGAGGCGGGCGACCTCGCTGCCGGTGAGGGCGGCCGTCGGCTCGTCCATGATCAGGACGCGGGCGTCGAAGGAGAGCGCCTTGGCGATCTCGACCAGCTGCTGGTCGGCGATGGACAGACCGCGCGCGGGCCGCTCGGGATCGAGGTCGACGGCGAGCCTGGTGAACAGGTCCCTGGCGGCGGCGTTCATGACCTTGTGGTCGACGCGCCCGAGGGAACGGCGGGGCTGCCGCCCCATGAAGATGTTCTCGGCGACCGACAGATCCGGAAAGAGCGTCGGCTCCTGGTAGATGACGGCCACCCCGGCGTCGCGGGCGTCGGCCGGGCCGTGCAGGACGACCGGCCTCCCGTCGAGCAACAGGGCACCGGCATCGGGGCGGTGGACGCCCGCGAGCGTCTTGATGAGGGTGGACTTCCCGGCGCCGTTCTCGCCCGCCAGGGCATGGGCCCGGCCGGCGTACAGCTCCAGGGAGACGTCGTGGAGCGCGCGGACGGCACCGAAGGACTTGCTCAGGCCCTGCGCGGCCAGGACGGGGGGCTCCGGCATGGTCACACCGATCAGTCGGGTGAAAGGTTTCAGTCAGTGCCCACGGAAGCTAGACCCGGGCCAACTATGCAGTCAATGGGCCGGAGTTGGATTTGTTTCCGACGGCCCGAGACCGTCCCGCACCCTTGACGGGCCGCCTCCACGCCCCTAGCTTCGCCTCCCGTGAAACGATTCATCGCCGAGTCGTTACGGAGCCGACCGTGATCAGCAGAAGACAGCTGTTGGGCACCACCGCCACGTCCGCGCTTGTGACCGCCGTGGGCACCGGGGCCGCCTCGGCCGCCGAGCCCTCCGGGACTGCCGGGCTCCCTGGGTCCGAGGTCGCCGCCGCCGTCGAACACCGGCCGCTGCGCGTCTCCCGCCCGACCGTGGAATACGTGAGCCATCCCCTGGGTCTCGACACGGCACGCCCCAGGCTCAGTTGGCCCCTGGCACCACAGGGACGGGGCCAGACGCAGAGCGCCTACCAGGTCCGGGTGGCCACCGCCCCGGGCCGCTTGACCGCGCCCGACATATGGGACAGCGGCAAGGTCGTCTCCCGGGAATCGAACCTGGTCCCTTACACCGGGCCGGAGTTGAGGTCCCGCACTCGCTATCACTGGCAGGTCCGCGTCTGGGACTCGGCCGACCGCGCCGGTGAGTGGAGCGAGCCCTCCTGGTGGGAGACGGGCCTGACGGCACCTTCCGACTGGTCGGCGCGGTGGATCGCCGCTCCCGCACGCCTGGTCGGCGCACCCTCCCTGGAAGGCGCGTCCTGGATCTGGTTCCCCGAGGGCGATCCCGCCAACAGCGCCCCCGCCGCTACGCGTTGGTTCCGGGGCCGCGTCGAGGTCCCCGCGGGAGCGACCCGGGTCCGCCTGGTCATGTCGGCCGACGACGGCTTCACCGCTCACGCCAACGGCGTACAGCTCGCACACGTCGAACCGGACGGCCCGGCGGACAACTGGCGGCGCCCGGTCGTCGTGGAGACTCAACCGGAGCCCGGGACCGTGGTGTTCGCCGTCTCCGCGACCAACGCGACGGCGGGACCCGCCGGTCTCATCGGCCTGATCGAACTGACCACCCCGCAAGGCGTCCGCACCGTCGTGACCGACGCCTCCTGGAAGTCCGTCGACAAGGAGCCTGCGGGCGACTGGCGTTCGGCCGGTTACGACGACGGCTCATGGGCTTCGGCCAAGGTGCTCGCGCCATGGGGCGGCGGCCCCTGGGGCAGGATCTCGGCCGCCTACTCCCCCGCCGCGCAGCTGCGCCACGAGTTCCGCCTCCCGGCCGGGAAGAAGGTCGCGCGGGCCCGTCTGTACGCGTCGGCGCTCGGCCTCTACGAGGCTCACCTCAACGGCACCCGCGTGGGCGAGGACCGGCTCGCCCCGGGCTGGACCGACTACCGCCGACGCGTCCAGTACCAGACGTACGACGTGACGAAGCAGCTCACCCGTGGCGCCAACGCGCTCGCGGTGACCCTCGCGGCGGGCTGGTACGCGGGCAACATCGCCTGGTACGGCCCCCATCAATACGGTGAACTCCCCGCCTTCATCGGCCAGTTGGAGGTGACGTACACCGACGGCTCGACGGACCGGGTGCTGTCCGGCACCGACTGGCGTGCGGCGACCGGACCCGTCACGAGTGCCGATCCGATGGCGGGCGAGGACTACGACGCCCGGCGCGAGACCCCGGGCTGGACCCGGCCCGGCTACGACGACTCCGCCTGGACCGCCGTGGAGGGCGTGGAAAAGGTGACGGCCGCGCTGGTCGCCCAGGTCGACGGTCCCGTACGCCTGGAGCGCGACCTTCCCGCGCAGCGGGTGACCGAACCGCGGCCCGGCGTCTTCGTCTTCGACCTCGGCCAGAACATGGTGGGCGCCGTCCGTCTGCGCGTCCGGGGCGATGCGGGCACCACCGTACGGCTGCGGCACGCGGAAGTGCTGAACCCCGACGGCACGCTGTACACCGCGAACCTGCGGACGGCGCGGGCCACGGACACCTACGTCCTCAAGGGCGGCGGCACCGAGACCTTCGAACCCCGCTTCACCTCCCACGGGTTCCGCTACGTCGAGGTCACCGGCTACCCCGGCAGGCCGCCCCTCGACGCGGTCACCGGCCGGGTGATCCACACGTCGGCCCCCTTCACGATGTCCTTCAAGACCGACGTCCCCCTGCTCAACCAGCTGCACAGCAACATCACTTGGGGACAGCGCGGCAACTTCCTGTCCATCCCCACCGACACCCCGGCCCGCGACGAACGGCTCGGCTGGACCGGTGACATCAACGTCTTCGCGCCGACGGCCACTTACACCATGGAGTCCGCCCGCTTCCTCACCAAGTGGCTGGACGACCTGAGGGACGGCCAGACGGCGGACGGCGCCTTCCCCAACGTGGCGCCGTACATGGACGTCGGTACGGGCGTGGCGGGTTGGGGCGACGCCGGAGTGACCGTCCCGTGGGCGCTGTACCGGACGTACGGAGACGTACGGGTCCTGGAGCAGGCATGGGCGTCGATGGTGCGGTGGCTCGACCACCTGAAGGCGCACAGCACCGGATACCTGCGCCCGGCCGAGGGCTACGGCGACTGGCTGAACGTCGACGACGAGACCCCGAAGGACGTCATCGCCACCGCGTACTTCGCGCACAGCGCCTCGCTGGTGGCCTCCGCGGCCGAGGCCCTGGGCAAGGACCCGGCCCCGTACCGAGCACTCTTCGGGAACGTCCGGGACGCCTTCCGGGCCGCGTACGTCACCGGGGGCGGCCGCGTGAAGGGCGACACCCAGACGGCGTACGTCCTGGCCCTCTCCATGGACCTGCTCGCCGCGTCGGACCGCACACCTGCCACCGACCGCCTGGTGGAGCTGATCGAGGCACGCGACGGGCACCTCTCGACGGGCTTCCTCGGCACCCCGCGCCTGCTGCCCGTGCTCACCGAGACCGGCCACACGGACGTCGCCTACCGGCTCCTGACCCAGCGCACCTTCCCCAGCTGGGGCTACCAGATCGACCGGGGTGCCACCACCATGTGGGAGCGCTGGGACTCCATCAAGCCCGACGGCACCTTCCAGGACGCCGGGATGAACTCCTTCAACCACTACGCGTACGGCTCGGTCGGCGAGTGGATGTACGCCCACATCGCCGGGATCGCCCCCGCCGCCCCCGGCTTCCGGAAGATCCTCGTGCGCCCGCGCCCCGGCGGCGGCGTGACCGAGGCGCACGCCCGCTTCGACTCGGTGTACGGCCGCGTCTCGACGGACTGGAAGACGGACGCCCAGGGCTTCCGCCTCACCCTGACCGTGCCGCCCAACACCACCGCCGAGGTGTGGATCCCCGACGGCCGACGGCCGGCCCACGTCACCGGCGACACCGCCCGCCTCCTGCGCCGCGAGGACGACAGCACCGTCTTCACCGCTCCCCCGGGAACCCACCACTTCTCCAACTGACCTACCGGACACCATCCTTGAGAAGGGCTGCGCGATGACCTCCGGAACCAGCAAGGACGCCGCCGGCATCAGGACCTTGTCCCCGGACGAGGTGAAGGCGGCGCTGAGGACCCAGGCCGTCGAGACGCCGTCGTGGGCGTACGCCAACTCCGGTACGCGCTTCAAGGTGTTCGCGCAGCCCGGCGTCCCCCGCACCCCCTTCGAGAAACTGGACGACGCCGCCCAGGTGCACGCGTACACGGGCGTGGCGCCGACCGTCGCCCTGCACGTTCCGTGGGACCGCGTCGACGACTACGGGGCGCTGGCCGCCCACGCGGAGAAGCGTGGGCTGCGGATCGGGGCGATCAACTCCAATGTGTTCCAGGACGACGACTACAAGCTGGGCTCGGTCACCAACCCCGATCCCGCGGTGCGCCGCAAGGCCGTCGCCCATCTCCTCGACTGCGTCGGCATCATGGAGGAGACCGGGTCGAGGGACCTGAAGCTCTGGTTCTCCGACGGCACCAACTACCCCGGCCAGGACGACCTCCGGACCCGCCAGGACCGACTCGCCGAGGCGCTGCGCACGGTCTACGACCGCCTCGGCGACGGCCACCGGATGCTCCTGGAGTACAAGCTCTTCGAACCGGCCTTCTACGCCACCGACGTGCCCGACTGGGGCACCGCCTACGTCCACTGCCTCCAACTCGGCCCGAAGGCACAGGTGGTGGTGGACACCGGCCACCACGCGCCCGGCACCAACATCGAGTTCATCGTCGCGACGCTGCTGCGCGAGGGAAAGCTCGGCGGCTTCGACTTCAACTCCCGCTTCTACGCGGACGACGACCTGATGGCCGGTGCCGCCGACCCCTTCCAGCTGTTCCGCATCATGTACGAGGTGGTACGCGGCGGGGGGTTCACCCCGGACGTGGCGTTCATGCTCGACCAGTGCCACAACATCGAGGCGAAGATCCCGGCGATCATCCGCTCGGTGATGAACGTGCAGGAGGCCACGGCCAAGGCGCTACTGGTCGACGGCGAGGCCCTGGGCGAGGCCCAGCGCGCGGGGGACGTCCTGGCGGCCAACGGGGTCCTGATGGACGCGTTCAGCACGGATGTGCGGCCGCTGCTGGCGGAGGTACGGGAGGGGGCGGGACTGGAGGGCGATCCGCTGTCCGCCTACCGGCGGTCGGGCTGGCAGGAGCGGATCGTCGCGGAACGGGTCGGGGGCGTGCAGGCGGGGTGGGGGGCATGAGCGGTATGGGGGCTGAACACGTGGCGGGGCGGCACATGGGGGAAGGTCACATAGCGGGGCAGCACATGGAGGAAGGCCACGTAGCGGGGCACCACATGGGGGAAGCGCACATGCCTGAGCAGCATCCTGTGGTGGCCGAGCTCCTGCACCGCGCCCACCGCCTCGGCGCCGATCCCCGCAACACCAACTACGCGGGCGGCAACGCCTCCGCGAAGGGCACCGCCCCCGACCCGGTGACCGGTGACGACACCGACCTGATGTGGGTCAAGGGCTCGGGCGGTGACCTCGGCACCCTCACGGCGGAGGGCCTCGCCGTACTGCGCCTGGACCGGCTGCGGGCACTCGTGGACGTCTATCCGGGGAAGGCCCACGAGGACGAGATGGTCGCGGCCTTCGACTACTGCCTGCACGGCAAGGGCGGTGCGGCGCCCTCCATCGACACCGCCATGCACGCCCTGGTGGACGCCCCCCACGTGGACCATCTGCACCCTGACTCCGGCATCGCCCTCGCCTGCGCGGCGGACGGCGAGAAGCTGACCGCCGAGTGTTTCGGCGACCAGGTGGTGTGGGTGCCGTGGCGGCGCCCCGGTTTCCAGTTGGGCCTGGACATCGCCCGCGTCAAGGAGGCCAACCCGCGGGCGATCGGGGTGATCCTCGGCGGCCACGGGATCACCGCCTGGGGTGCCACCTCGGCGGAGTGCGAGCGCAACGCCCTGCACATCATCCGCACCGCCGAAGCCTTCCTCACCGCACGCGGAAAGGCGGAACCCTTCGGCCCGCCGCTCACCGGGTACGCCCCGCTGGAACCGGCCGCACGCCGGGACCGGGCCGCCGAGCTGGCCCCGACGATCCGCGCCCTCGTCTCCCGGGACCACCCCCAGGTGGGCCACTTCGACGACTCCACCGACGTCCTGGACTTCCTCTCCCGCGCCGAGCACCCGAGGCTCGCCGCGCTCGGCACCTCCTGCCCCGACCACTTCCTCCGCACGAAGGTCCGCCCCCTCGTCCTCGATCTCGCCCCGAGCACACCGCTGGACGACGTGAAGACCCGGCTCCGAGAGCTGCACGCCGCCTACCGTGAGGAGTACGCCGCCTACTACGCGCGGCACGCGGGCCCCGGCTCCCCCGCGATGCGCGGCTCGGACCCGGCGATCGTCCTCGTCCCGGGGGTCGGCATGTTCTCGTACGGCAAGGACAAGCAGACGGCCCGGGTGGCGGGTGAGTTCTACCGCAACGCGATCCGCGTGATGCGCGGGGCCGAGGCGGTGTCGTCGTACGCGCCCGTCGAGGAGCGCGAGAAGTTCCGTATCGAGTACTGGGAGTTGGAGGAGGCCAAGCTGCGGCGGCTGCCCGCGCCCCGGCCGCTGGCCACCCGGATCGCGCTGGTGACGGGCGCGGGCTCGGGCATCGGCCGCGCGATCGCGCATCGGCTGGCCGCCGAGGGTGCCTGTGTGGTGGTGGCCGACGTCAAGGGCGCGGCGGCGGTGGCCGAGGAACTGGGCGGTCCGGACAGGGCGGTTCCCGTCGCGATGGACGTGACGAGCGAGGAGCAGACAGCCGACGCCTTCCGCCAAGCGGTCCTCGCCTTCGGCGGGGTGGACCTGGTCGTCAACAGCGCCGGGATCTCCGTGTCCAAGCCACTGCTCGAGACGACGGCGCGGGACTGGGATCTCCAGCACGACATCATGGCCCGCGGCTCCTTCCTGGTGTCCCGCGAGGCGGCCCGGGTGATGACCGCACAGCAACTCGGCGGCGACATCGTCTACATCACCTCCAAGAACGCGGTCTTCGCGGGCCCGAACAACATCGCCTACTCCGCCGCCAAGGCCGACCAGGCCCACCAAGTACGCCTTCTGGCAGCTGAGTTGGGAGAACACGGCATCCGGGTCAACGGCGTCAACCCCGATGGCGTGGTGCGCGGCTCCGGCATCTTCGCGGGCGGCTGGGGCGCGCAGCGGGCGGCGACGTACGGCATCGAGGAGGAGAAGCTCGGCGAGTTCTACGCCCAACGCACCCTGCTCAAGCGGGAGGTACTCCCCGAGCACGTGGCCAACGCGGTGTTCGCGCTGATCGGCGGAGACCTCACCCACACGACGGGCGCGCACATCCCGGTCGACGCGGGTGTGGCGGCCGCGTTCCTGCGGTGAGCACCGGATCCGGGACGCACGCGTACGCCGCCGTCGACCTCGGCGCGTCCAGCGGGCGCGTCATGGTCGGCCGGGTAGGCCCCGGCACCCTCCACCTGACCGAGGCCCACCGCTTCCCGAACCGGCCGGTACGACTCCCCGACACCCTGCACTGGGACATCCTCGCCCTCTACGCCGGGGTCCTCGACGGCCTGCGAGCCGCCGGACGCCTGACCCCCCTGACCTCGATCGGCATCGACTCCTGGGCCGTGGACCACGGCCTCCTCGACGCCGAAGGGGCGCTGCTCGGCAACCCGTTCCACTACCGGGACACCCGCACCGAGGGCGTCGCCGAGCGGGTGTGGGCGACGGTCCCGGCGGCGGAGCTGTACGCGCGCACGGGCATCCAGTACGCCCCGTTCAACACCCTCTACCAACTGGTCGCCGCCCAGGGTACTGCCCAACTGGGCGCCACCCAACAGGTGTTGCTGATCCCGGACCTGCTGACGTACTGGCTGACAGGCACACGCGGCACCGAACTCACCAACGTCTCCACCACGCAACTGATCGACCCCAACACCCGCACCTGGGACGGCGAGTTGGCCCGCCGACTCGGCATCGACCCGAACCTCTTCGCTCCCCTGCGCCACCCGGGCGAACCGGCCGGGCACTTGCTGCCGACCGCCCTGGCGGAGACCGGCCTGACCGGCCCGGTCCCCCTCACCACGGTCGCCTCGCACGACACGGCATCCGCCGTCGCCGCCGTTCCGGCCCGCGCCGGGGAACGGTTCGCCTACATCTGCACCGGCACCTGGTCCCTGGCGGGCCTCGAACTCGACACCCCCGTCCTCACCGAGGCGAGCCGCCGGGCCAACTTCACGAACGAACTCGGCCTGGACTCCACCGTCCGCTACCTCCACAACATCATGGGCCTCTGGCTCCTCCAGGAATGTCTGCGCGACTGGAACGAGCCGAACCTGACCCAACTCCTGTCCGGAGCAGCCGAATCAGAGCCCCTCAGGTCGGTCGTGGACGCGAGCGACCCGGCCTTCCTCGTCCCCGGCGACATGCCGCACCGCATCGCCACGGCCTGCCACGCGACCGGCCAGCCCGTACCGAAGACCCGAGCCGCCACCGTCCGCTGCGTCCTCGACTCGCTGGCCCTGGCCCACCGCCGAGCGATCCTGGACGCCCAGCGCCTCTCCAACCACCCCGTGGACGTGGTGCATTTGGTCGGCGGCGGCGCCCGCAACGCCCTCCTGTGCCAACTGACCGCCGACGCCTGCGAACTCCCCCTCATCGCCGGCCCCACCGAGGCAGCCGCCCTCGGCAACGTCCTCGTCCAGGCCCGCGCTCACGGCGACACCGGCGCTTCCCTCACCGACCTGCGCACCCTCGTGGCCGACACCCAGCCCTTGAAGCGCTACGAGCCACGGGGTGCGCCGGAGGCGTGGCGGAGGGCGGAGCGGCGACTCGGCAGGGCGTGACCGCAGCCGAGCACGCGGCCTGGCGGCCAGGGGGTCGATCGACAACGCCCCGAGCACGCGGCCTGCCGTGCGCCCCACGGGCAACGCCCGCCCGCTCAGAGGTCCGTCGCATCCGGGTAGTGGCGACGCAGTTCGCCGAGCACACGCTCGTCGGCGGACCTGACCTCCCAGTTGACGGGGATCCACAGGAGCGGGCCGGAGAAGTGGTCGGCGGCCAGGCGGGCGTCGGTGACGTGGAGGAGTCCGTGGTCGGCGAGGCGCTGGAAAGTCGCGGCCAGGGTGTCGAGGACGCGTTCGAAGCCCTGCTCGTACCAGGTGGCGCCGAGTCCGGGGAAGGTCTCCGCGGTGGCGATGATCAGGCGCCGTAGCTGGATCACCTGGGGCTGGGTGAGGGCGGTCAGGAACTGACGGGCCAGCCGGGTCAGGTTCTCTTCCAGGGCGTCGGCGTCGGCCGGGATGTCGGCCACCAGCTCGACCATGGAGTCGACCCGGTCGGTGGTGGCCAGGACGACCTCGGCGAACATCTTCTCCTTGTCCGCGAAGTGCTTGTAGACCGTCTGCTTGGAGACCGCGGCCCGCTTCGCGATGTCGTCCATGCTCGTCCCGCCGTACCCCTTCGGCTTCACCCGCAACGCCATCAGTCGGCTCAGCCTGGGCGACCTCGCATCAAGATCACCACGAAGAGACAGGACACCGCACATGACCGAACCGGTGAAGGGCCCCGCCGGCTACTTCCCCTCGATCGAGAAGAAGTACGGCCGCCCGATCGACGACTGGGAGGCCCTCATCCGTTCCTCGCCCCTG
Source organism: Streptomyces sp. SID4985 (assembly GCF_009863025.1). Taxonomy (GTDB): domain Bacteria; phylum Actinomycetota; class Actinomycetes; order Streptomycetales; family Streptomycetaceae; genus Streptomyces. Next base: position 35,398 of record NZ_WWIR01000306.1, read on the forward strand.
ACCAGGCACATGGAGCTCGTCTCCTGGCTCAAGACCGAGCACGGCCTCGGCCACGGTCACGCCAACGCCCTGGTCGCCCACACCCTGGCCGAGAACAGCGGGAAGTAACCTCCGCGGACCCGGCACCGCGGGGTCCCCTGGACGGAAGGGGACCCGGGAACCCCCGCCTCACGGCGTCCGGTCCCGTGACGGCGGCCCCGCCAGAAGGCGATGCTCGGCGGATTCGTAGCGGCTGCGTTCCCGCTCGGCGGTGGACTTGCCGGAGAGCAGGCTGGTGAGCCACCCGGCGAGGAAGCCCGCGGGGATGGAGGCGAGGGCGGGGGTGTTGTACGGGAACCAGTCGAAGTCGGCCTCGGGGAAGGCGGCCAGGGGCGATCCGGAGACGAGGGTGGTGCCCGGGGTCAGGGCCAGGACCGTGAGCGAGCCGACGATGAGCGTGGCGAGCAGGCCCGCGCGGGTGTAGCGGCGCCAGAAGAGGGTGTAGAGGAGCGCGGGCGCGATGGCCGAGGCGCCGAGGGTGAAGGAGAGGGTCGCCAGGGGCTGGAGGCTGCGGTGCTGAGCGAGGGCCGCCACCAGGATGACGGGGATGCCGACCAGCAGGGCGCACGAGCGGGCGAGGGTGAGTTCGCGCGCCGGTGGCAGCGGGGTGGGGCGGGAGGCCGTCAGGTCGTGGGCGAGGGCGTTGGCGCAGGCGAGCGTCATGCTCGCCACGGACGCGAGGAGGGTGAGGAAGACGGCGGTGGTGACGGTGGCGAAGAGCAGGCTCTCCGAGCGGGAGAGGCCGCTGCCGAACGCCGCGCGGGCGCCGAGCAGATAGGCGGTGGTGCCGTGCGGGTCGGCCCCGGTGATCCGGGCGTGGCCGAGGAGAGCGGTGGCGCCGGTGCAGATCAGTACGAGCATCAGGATGAACAGGGTCACCGAGGAGACCGCCCAGGACATGGCCCGGCGCACCTGGCGCGGTGTTCCGGCGGTGTACATGCGCATGGTGACGTGGGGCAGGCAGGCGGCGCCCAGCACGATGGCGCACTGGGTGCTCGCCATGTCGAGGGCGGGGTGCGGGCTGCTGGAGTACTGCAGCCCCCAGCGCAGGTAGGCGGGACCGGCTCCGCTCTTGTGTGCCGCGGTGCGGAACAGGGTCTCGGTGCTCCAGCCGAAGGTGTGCAGGATCAGCCCGCTGACGACGAGGCCGGAGGCGAGAAGCATCACCGTCTTGAAGATCTGGACGAGCGCGGTGCCCCGCATCCCGCCGAGAGCGGCGTAGCTGATCATGAGTATCCCGGCGCCGACCACGCAGCCGTTCTTCATGGCCGGTTCGGTGAACCCCATGACGTAGGCGAGGAGTTCGCCCACACCGGCGAGCTGGACGATCATCATCGGGACGAGCGCGAGCAGGGTGACGGCGCAGGCCGCGATACGAACGCTCCGTGCGGGATGGCGGTGGCCGAGCACGTCGCCCATGGTGTAGCGGCCGGTGTTGTGGAGCGGCTCGGCGAGCAGGAACATCAGCAGGAGCAGGGACAGTACGGCGCTGAGGGCGAGCACCACCCCGTCGTACCCGCACAGCGCGATGATGCCGCCGATGGTGAGGACGGTGGCGGCGGAGATGTAGTCCCCCGCGATGGCGAGGCCGTTGCGCAGGGGCGAGAGGGACTTGTAGCCGGTGTAGAACTCGGCCAGGTCGTCCGCATCCGGGCCGGTGAGCACACAGAGCAGCAGGGTCAGTGCGACGACGGAGCAGAAGGCGGCCAGGGACCAGGACTGCGCGGGACCGCTGAACTCCGTCACCGGCCTCCTTCCTGGTGCGCCGGGTGCGACTGGCGGACGCGGTGGATCAGCGGGTCGACGACGGACCGCGCGGAGGCTTCGTAGAGCAGGACGGCCAGCCAGGTGACGGGTATCTGCGCGAGGGCCAGCACAAGCCCGGTGGGCAGCCCGCCAGGCCCCGGACGGGTCATGAGCCCTGGCGCCTTGACCGTCAGCACGAGGAACCCGGCGAAGTAGCCCAGCGCGGTGAGGGACGGCACGCGCCGCTGCCAGCGGTAGGCACGGCGCAGCAGCCGCAGGGTACGGTGCGGGCCGGAGCGCCTGCCTGTCGGCTCCGGGCGGGACGATCCGTCTCCCTGCGACCAACTGGGTGCACGTTGGGGTGTATCGGCGGGGCCGGGATGGTCGGGCGGCGGTGGGCCGGGGGGAAACTCGGAGCTGTCGTGGGACATTTCGGAATCTCCTGGCGGGAACTGGGTCCGAGACGGCACGGATCAGAGTCGTAGGCCCATCGCACATAGTGCGGGTCGAGGTCATGGAGTGCGCGAATATGTCGGCCGACAGGGACAGTTACCCGTGACCTTATGTCGACATGTTTCCAGCCGACGGCCGTTATCGGCCAAAGCGGGAGCAGCGGCCGCGCGGGTGCACGAGCCGCCCGTCGGCCGCTCGCCCGTTGCCCGCTCGCCCGACTGCCGCGCCGTTCAGCCTCGCGAACTCGACAACTTCTCCCGAACCTTGGCGACAGCGAACCCCCAGCACTACTAGGCCGTCGCCTTGCCGGGTACGGCGATCTCGTCGAGGCTGGTGAGCACGTCCAGCAGACGGGGCCCGGGTTCCGCGAACGCCCGCTTCACCGCGTCGGGCAACTCCTCGGCGCGGGTGACGCGGATACCGAGGAATCGCTGACCTGAGTCAGGATCGCTGGTCTCCCACCGGCCCCCAGGAATGGCGAAAGGCCGGTCTCGGATTGCTCCAAAACCGGCCCTCACCTGCGACTCTCTCGAGTCGGGACGACAGGATTTGAACCTGCGACCCCTTGACCCCCAGTCAAGTGCGCTACCAAGCTGCGCCACGTCCCGGTGCGGTCACAGGCGGAGTGGGTCCGCGTGATCTCGCAGGTCAAACCCTACCGTACCGGCGGGGATGCTGGTGGCGGGGGCTATGTGGGGCGGGGCTGTGTGGGGTGGGGCATGTGTGGTCGCGGGGCATGTGGCGCGCGGCTAGGGGGAAGGGCGGTCCCTACTTGATGAGCGCGTTCGCCACCACCACGATCACGCCCAGCAGGGCGTCGCCGAGGCCGAGGAGGAGGGCGGCGGGCCAGTGGCGGCGTGAGCCGCGGGCCGTGATCACGCCCAGGGTGAAGAGGATGGCGATGTTGAGGAGGAACGCCGGTTCCTCGACCTCGGTGGGGGGCCACCAGCCCCAGCCCGCGCCCGCCAGGATGAACACCGTCGGGAGGACCGCGGCGATCAGGGGCCACTCGTTGGCGAGGGCGCGGAAGGAGGTCCAGCGGCGGCGGGGGCCGCGTTCGGCGATGTAGTGGGCGTAGCCGTGGGCGAGGGCGGAGGCGAAGGCGGTGACGAGGACCCAGAGGGCGTCGTAGCGGCGGCTGGCGGCGGAGCTGTGGCCGTGCTGGGTGAGGGCGGCGACGAGGGAGCTGGCGAGGACCGCGCCGTAGACCCCGCCGAACAGGACGGCCTCGCGTGTGTCGTGCTGCCGGTGCGGTACGCCGGGTGCCGCCTCCACGGTGCTGTCAGCCATGTCTCTCACGATCACCCGCGGGTGCGGTGGCCGCCACCCTGGCGGGCAGTCGGGCGGCACCACGCGCCGCTGCGGCCGCCGCAGTCTCTCGGCTCCTCCGGCCTCTCCGGCTCCTCCGGCTCCTCCGGCTCCTCCGGCAACAAGATCGGGAATGGCCCGCACCGAACGGTTGACGCGTCAGCCATGTCCGTACAAAGGTGGCCGCGACAGGAGTGAGCCGGTCCGACGAGGGGCTGTCATGGTGGATGCGCTGGGGATCGCCGTCATCGGGTTCGGCTGGATGGGGCGGGTGCACACCCAGGCGTACAGCAGGGTCCGGCACCATTTTCCGCAACTCTCCCTGCGCCCCGAGCTGGTGACGGTGGCCGAGGAGGTACCGGGGCGGGCCGAGGATGCCGCCGAGCGGTACGGGTTCGCGACCGCCACCCGTGACTGGCGGGAGGCCGCCGCCGACCCGCGCGTACACGCCGTCAGCATCACCGCGCCGAACTTCCTGCACCGCGAGATCGGCGTGGCCATGGCCGAGGCGGGCAAGCACGTGTGGGTCGAGAAGCCGGTCGGGCTGAGCGGCGAGGACGCTCGCGCGGTGGCCAACGCGGTGGCCAAGGCAGGCGTCCGGAGCGCGGTCGGCTTCAACTACCGCTGCGCCCCCGCCGTGGAGGCCGCCCGCGACCTGATCGCCGCCGGGGAACTGGGCGCGGTCACCCATGTGCGCGTCCGCCTGTTCAGCGACTACGCGGCGCACCCGGACGGCGCGCTGACCTGGCGGTACGAGCGGGCCCGGGGCGGCAGCGGGGTACTCGGGGATCTCGCCTCGCACGGCGCCGACCTGGCTCGTTTCCTCGTCGGCGACATCGCCTCCCTCGCCGCCGACACGGCCGTCTTCGTGCCCGAGCGCGCCCGCCCGACCGGGGCCACCGCCGGTCACGCGCTGGCCTCAGGCGGCGAGCCGGGCCCGGTGGAGAACGAGGACTACGTGAACTGTCTGCTGCGTTTCGCCTCCGGCGCGCGCGGCGTCCTGGAAGCGTGCCGGGTCTCGGTCGGCGAGCAGAACAACTACGGCTTCGAGGTGCACGGCACCCGGGGCGCGGTGTTCTGGGACTTCCGCCGGATGAACGAGCTGCGCGTCAGCCGGGGCACGGCCTATCAGGACCAGCCGGTCAGCACGGTGTACGTCGGTCCGGGCGACGGTGAGTTCGCCGCGTTCCAGCCGGGCGCGGCCAATGCCATGGGCTACGACGATCTGAAGGTCATCGAGGCCTACCGATTCCTGCGCTCGGTCGCGGAGGGCGAGCCGTACGGCGCGACGCTCGCGGACGCGGTACGTGCCGCCGCCGCACTGGACGCCATGGTGGAGTCGGCCGAGCGGCGGGGGTGGGTCGACCTGCCGACCACATAGGGGCACCGCACACTTCGTCGCCCACGCGTCCCTCGTACTCGCACATGTCGTACGCCCACATGTGGCGCCGCCACATAACACCACCCACAGACAAGGAGCAGCCCCGCACATGCGCATCGGAATTCTCGGCCTCGGCCGCATCGGCGCCTTTCACGCCGAGACCCTTTCCGCACTGGACGCCGTCGAGTCGCTGGTCGTCGCGGACCCGGTCGCGGACGCGGCCAAGGCGGCCGCCGAGCGGTTCGGGGCGCAGGTGGCGGACTCGCCGGAGGCGCTGCTCGCCGCCGGGGTGGACGGGCTGGTGATCGCGGCGGCCACGGATGTACACCCCGAGCTGATCCGGGCCGGACTGGCGGCGGGTGTGCCGGTCTTCTGCGAGAAGCCGGTCGCCCGCACCATGGCGGAGGGCGTCGGGGTGTTGCGGGACGTGCGGGACAGCGGGGTGCCGGTGCAGATCGGCTACCAGCGCCGGTTCGACGCGGGGTACGCCGCCGCCCGGGCCGCCGTGCGCGCGGGCGAGTTGGGCGCGTTGCACACGGTCCGGTGCGTGGGTCTGGACCCGGCGCCGCCGCCCGCCGCGTACATCGCCGGTTCCGGCGGCATCTTCCGGGACTGTTCCGTGCACGACTTCGACATCCTGCGCTGGGTGACCGGCCGCGAGGTCGCCGAGGTCTACGCGGTCGGCGGCAACCGGGGTGCCGACTACATCCGCGAGGCGGGTGACGCCGACACCACGGGCGCGGTTCTCACCCTGGACGACGGCACACTCGTCACTGTGTCCAACTCCCGCCACAACGCCCGGGGTTACGACGTACGCATGGAGTTGCACGGCTTCGCGGACTCCCTCGCGGTCGGCCTGGACGACAAGCTGCCGATCCGTTCGGCCGAGCCGGGCGTCACCTTCCCCGAGGGCACTCCGCACGGCTTCTTCATGGACCGCTTCGCCGACGCCTACCGCGCCGAACTCACCGCCTTCACCGAGGTCGTGGCGGGCACCCGCCCCTCCCCCTGCACGGTCGAGGACGCGCTGGAGGCGGGCTGGATCGCCGAGGCGTGCACGCTCTCGCTGCGCGGGCACCGGCCGGTGACGCTCGCGGAGGTCCGTACGGCCTGACGAAGGTCCTTACGACCCGACCGAGTTCCGTATGGCCCCGACCATTACCGTGCCACCATCACGGCGCCGGTCCGGCCCCTCCGGCGCCGCCCTCACCCCAGCCGGACTCCCCCGGCACCCAACCCCGCCCTCACGCCCGCAGCCCATCCACGATCAGCCCCAGAATCCGCTCCGCCCGCGCCTCCCCGTCCCGGGCCGGGTCGATCCGCCACAGGACGCTCAGCTGGAGCAGCACATCCTCCGGATCGACCCCGGCCTTGAGGGAGCCGTCCGCCGCGCCCGCGTCCAGGAGTACACCGATCGCCCCGAGGAAGGGGTCGTAGAACTCGTCCTCGCGGCCCGCGCCCGTCGCCGCGTGGATGACCTCGGCCACGCCGAACTTGAGGCGGCCGTAGCGTGCGACCTCCGCGAACCACAGGCGCAGGGCGGTCAACGGGGTGTGGGTGTCGCGGAGTTGGGGCGCGAGGTCGATGAGGTGCTGGAGGTCGTTGCGGTACAGCTCCATGATCATCGCTTCCCGGGTGGGGAAGTGCCGGTAGAGCGTGCCGATGCCGACGCCCGCCTTCCTGGCGATGGCCGTGAGGGAGGCGGTGCTCGACGCGGCGATCTCCTCACGGGCGACGGCGAGGATCCGCGCGCGGTTGTCGCGGGCGTCTTTCCGGGTGGGCTTGGCGGGCTGCGCGTTCACGGATGAGGTTTCCGTCCGGTCTCGGATTGCTAAGCGGAGGGGCCTCCGGTACGTTGAGAGGCAGAGCCGGAGGGCCCTCCGTTTTCTGTCATTCTGGCACACCCCCCCTTCCCGCACACCCCTTTCCTCCGTGAGGACAGTCATGCCCGAACTCGTCCTGGTCACCGGCGGCACCGGCTACATCGCCGGCTGGTGCGTCACCGAACTGCTCCGCCGCGGCCACTCCGTACGCGCCACGATCCGTACCCCCGGCCGCGAACAGGCCGTCATCGACGCGGTCGCGCCCGAGGTCGGCCCCGGCGACACCGACCGGCTGAGCTTCGCCGTCGCCGATCTCACCGCCGACGCGGGCTGGGACGAGGCGATGCTCGGTGTCGACCGCGTCCTGCACGTGGCCTCGCCGCTGGGCACCACGGAGTCGGGGGACCTCGTCACCCCGGCCCGCGACGGCACGCTGCGGGTGTTGCGCGCCGCGACCCGGGCCGGGGTCGCCCGCGTGGTGATGACCTCCGCCGCGAACGCCGCGAGCCCCTCCTCGTACGCCACCGACGGCGTCACCGACGAGACACTGTGGACCGACCCCGACGATCCCTCCCTCATCCCCTACCGGCGCGCCAAGACCCTGGCCGAGCGGGCTGCCTGGGACTTCATGGCCACCCACGACGGCCCGACCGAGCTGACCACCGTCCTGCCCGGCGCCGTCTTCGGTCCCGTCCTCACGCCGGACGCCCAGGGTTCCGTCGGCATCATCGCCCGGATGCTCTCCGGGAAGATGCCCGGCATGCCCCGGATCGGGCTGGAGATCGTGGACGTACGCGACCTGGTGGACGTCCATCTGCGGGCCATGACCGCACCGGCCGCCGCGGGCCAGCGCTTCCTCGCCACCGGCGAGTTCCTGTGGATGGCGGACATGGCGCGCGTACTGCGGGACGGGCTGGGCAGCCCCTGGGCAGGACGGGTGCCGACGCGGAGGCTGCCCGACTTCGCCGTACGGCTCGCGGCACGGTTCGGGGACCCCACGCTGCGCGAGATCACGCCCGCCCTCGGCCGCCGCAACCGGCACTCCACCGAGAAGGCCCACCGACTGCTGGGCTGGCAGCCCCGGCCCGCCGCGCAGGCCGTGCTGGACTGCGCGGAGAGCCTGATCGCGCACGGTGCCGTGCGGGTCGAGGCGGCTCAGCCGCAGTAGCGCACCAGCCACTCGTCGGCGTGGTAACGGTCGCGCGCCGAATCCGGCCTGGTCGCGGGGCTGGTCTCGACCGTGTCCTCGGGGCGTATCCGCTCGGGCAGCGTGCCGAAGCGGTCGTGGCGCTCCGCGTCCGCCGAAGCGGTGTCATGGGGTGTGCGCCGGAGCCGTGTGGTGCGGTGCGTCATGCCGTCCTCCCGTCTGCCGCCCTCACGGGCGTCCCCTGTCCTCGGTCACAACGCTGTCAACGGTCATAACGCCCACCCGTGCCCGGCAGTTCCCGGCCTCGTCCGGCCGCGTGCGCCGGTTTCCGGAGAACGCGACGACGCCCGGGCGAGTCCCCACGCGGGGCCACCCGGACGTCATACGATCAGGCGCCCGCCTACGAGGACGCGGACGGCTTCGATGAACCGGCCGACGAGGGATCCGCCCCGTCCCCCACAGGCAGCCCCTCCACATCCACCCCCCGCACCTGCGCCAACTCATGCCGCAGCGCAGCGAGTTCCGCACCGCCCGCCATGTGGTTCGTCAGGTCCTCCAGTGTGATGTCCCCCCGCGCCGCGCTCAGTTCGAGCGTGCCGAGGCGCAGCACGCTGAAGTGGTCGCCGACCATATAGGCGTGGTGCGGATTGTGGGTGATGAAGATGACGCCGAGGCCCCGTTCGCGGGCGGCGGCGATGTACTTCAGCACCACGCCGGACTGTTTGACGCCGAGCGCGGCGGTCGGCTCGTCCAGGATGAGAACCCGCGCGCCGAAGTGGACCGCGCGGGCGATGGCCACGCACTGGCGCTGGCCGCCGGAGAGGGTGCCGATGGGCTGTTCCAGGTCGTCCAGGGCGATGCCCATGGCGCGCAGTTCGCGGTCGGCGGTCTCCTTCATGCGGGCGATGTCCAGGCGGCGCAACGGCCAGGGCCCCTTGGTGAGTTCGGAGCCGAGGAAGAAGTTCCGCCAGACCGGCATGAGGGGGACGGTGGCGAGGTCCTGGTAGACGGCGGCGATGCCCTTGGCGAGGGCGTCGCGCGGGCTGTCGAAGCTCACCGGCTCGCCGTCCACGAGGAATTGGCCCTCGGTGTGCCGGTGCAGCCCCGAAATGATTTTGATGAGGGTGGACTTGCCCGCGCCGTTGTCGCCGAGGACACAGGCGACCCGGCCCGCCCCGACCGTCAGGTCCACCCCGTGCAGGGCGCGTACATTGCCGTGCGACTTGCCCGCATCGCGCAACTCCACCAGTGGGGCGGTGTCTTGGTCGGTCATCGTGTTCACCTCCGCGTCGCCGTGCGCTGTACCCACAGGTTGATCAGGACGGCGCCGAGCAGCATCACGCCGAGGAAGGCCTTGAACCAGTCGGGGTTCCAGCCCGCGAAGACGATGCCCTGGTTGACCATGCCGAACATGAACGCGCCGAAGACGGGCCCGATCGCGGAGCCGGAGCCGCCGGTGAGCAGACAGCCGCCGATGACCGCCGCCGCGATGTAGATCAGCTCCTGGCCGACGCCCTCGCCGGACTGCACGGTGTTGAAGGAGAACAGGTTGTGCATGCCGGTGAACCAGGCGCCGAAGCCCACCAGCATGAACAGCGTGATCTTGGTGAAGTCGACCCGTACGCCCACCGCGCGGGCGCTCTCCTGGCTGCCGCCGACGGCGAAGATCCAGTTGCCGTACCTGGTGCGCAGCAGGACCCAGGTGGCCAGCGCGGCGAAGGCCAGCCAGTAGAAGACGGTGATCTTCACCTCGACCCCGCCGAGGTCGACGGAGGACGCGAAGACCGCCTTGGCCTGCTCGAAGCCGTCCATGTCGCTGACGTCGTCGGTCGCGACGTTCCCGGTGACCAGCTTGGTCACCGCCAGGTTGACGCCCTGGAGGATCAGGAAGGTGCCGAGGGTGACGAGGAAGCTGGGCAGCTTGGTCCTGACCACCATCCAGCCGTTGAAGGCGCCGATGGCGAGGGAGAGGACGAGGGAGAGGAACACGCCGGTCCACACGTTCACGGTCAGCTGGTAGCTGATCATGCTCGCGGTGAGCGCGGAGGTGATCACCGCGACGCCCGAGGACAGGTCGAACTCCCCGCCGATCATGAGGAGCGCGACCGGGAGGGCCATGATGCCGATGGTCGAGCACTGGTAGAGGACCGTGGCCATCGAGTCGCCCTGGCGCAGCGAGGGCGCGGCGATCAGGAAGAACACGAAGACGGCGGCGGCACCGAGGAAGACACCCGTCTCGGGCCGGGCCAGCAGCCTGAGCGCCAGGGGGCGCC
>NZ_WWIR01000307.1 GCF_009863025.1 Streptomyces sp. SID4985
GTCCTCCTCGGCGGCGGCGAGGGCGGCCGGGACCAGCGCGGTCGCCTCGGCGAGCCGGTCGGCGAGCCGCTCCACGCCGTCGATCTGGATGCCCGCCTGGGATATCGCGGCCTCTGCGGCGCGGAGTTGGCGGGCCGCCTCCCGGTCGGTGCCCGAATCGACGGCGCGACGAGCCTCGTTGAGTCGGGCGGTCGCGAACACCAGCCGGTCCAGGGCCACTTCGGTGTACCGGTCGGTCCGCACCCCGTACCGCTCCCGCAGCGTCGCCACCGTGCCCTGTGCGGCCGCCGCCCGCGCGGTCAGCTCCCGGAACCGCCGCTCCGCGACCCCGAGGGCCGGCCCGCCCGCCGGTCCCCGCAGCCGGTCCAGACCGGCCGCCTCCGCGTCCAGGCGCCGCCCGGCCTCCTCGCACCGGCCGACCACACCCACCAGGGCCTGCCGCCGGGCGTGCGCGTCCTCGGGGACGCCCTCCGCCCAGCGCCCGAAGATCGTGAACGCGGCCGCCAGCTCCGCCTCGGCGGCCCGCAGCGCCTCCCGTGCCGGTCCGCCCTCCGCCTCCGCGACGTACGACAGCTCCTCCGCCGAGGCCCGTACGCAGTCGTCGGCGCGTATCAGGGCCTCCCGCGCCTGCCGCTCGGTCCCGCCGGTGCCCGGCGCGGGCGGGGCCGAGGGCGCCGGCGCCGGGGTCGTACGGGTCCGCACCCGGCGGGTCCGGCGTACATAGCCGTACCCGGCGGCCAGTACGGCGGCGACGGCCACGACCAGCGGCAGGGCGAGGTCGACGGCCGACCCGTCCTGCTCCGCCGCCCCGAAGCCGACGGCCGTACGGGTGGTCCCGGCGG
>NZ_WWIR01000308.1 GCF_009863025.1 Streptomyces sp. SID4985
GTGACCTTCGAGCGCGACCCGCAGCTGTACTACGAGGACGGTTACCAGGAGCTGGTGAACCGCGGCTTCAAGATCGACGTGCAGCCGATCGGCGAGGTCTCCTGGGTCGAGATCGACAACCACGACGACCTGGCCCGGGGACGGGAGATCGCGTGCCGGTACTGACGAGGCTCATCCCCTCGCCGGTCGTCGTCGACATCCGCCCGGGTGCCCTCGACGACCTGGCCTCCGTCCTCGCCGACGAGCGCATCTCGCACTCCGGCCGCCTCGCGGTCGCCGTGAGCAGCGGCTCGGGCGCCAAGCTGCGCGAGCGCGTCTCGCCCCAGCTGCCCGGCGCGACCTGGTACGAGGTCGGCGGCGGCACCCTGGACGACGCCGTACGCCTGGCCGGTGAGATCCGCGCCGGGCACTACGACGCGGTCGTCGGCCTCGGTGGCGGCAAGATCATCGACTGCGCCAAGTTCGCCGCGGCGCGGGTCGGTCTGCCGCTCGTCGCCGTACCCACGAACCTCGCGCACGACGGCCTGTGCTCGCCGGTCGCCACCCTGGACAACGACGCGGGCCGGGGCTCCTACGGTGTCCCCAACCCCATCGCCGTCCTGATCGACCTGGACGTCATCCACGACGCCCCGGCGCGCTTCGTGCGCTCCGGCATCGGCGACGCGATCTCCAACGTCTCCGCCATCGCGGACTGGGAGCTGGCCAACCGGGTCAACGGCGAGAAGATCGACGGACTCGCCGCCGCCATGGCCCGCCAGGCGGGCGAGGCCGTGCTGCGCCACCCCGGCGGCATCGGCGACAACGAGTTCCTCCAGGTCCTCGCCGAGGCGCTGGTCCTCTCCGGCATCGCCATGTCGGTCTCCGGTGACTCGCGCCCCTCCTCGGGCGCCTGCCACGAGATCAACCACGCCTTCGACCTGCTCTTCCCGCAGCGCGCCGCCAGCCACGGCGAGCAGTGCGGCTTCGGCGCCGCCTTCGCGATGTACCTGCGCGGAGCGCACGAGGAATCGGCCCACATGGCCGAGGTGCTGCGCCGCCACGAACTGCCGGTGCGCGCCGAGGACATGGGCTTCACGGCGGACGAGTTCGTCCGCGTCGTGGAGTTCGCCCCCGAGACCAGGCCCGGCCGCTACACGATCCTCGAACACCTCGACCTCAAGCCGACTCAGATCAAGGACATCTACGCCGACTATGTCAAGGCCATCGGTAGCTGAACTCCGTCCGGTCGTCCACCCCGCCGGGGTGAAGGACCGGCGCAGCGGTGAGCACTGGGCGGGACGCCTCTACATGCGCGAGGTGTCCCTGCGTATCGACCGCTACCTGGTCAACACCAGGATCTCGCCCAATCAGCTCACGTACCTGATGACCGTCTGCGGCGTGCTCGCGGCCCCGGCCCTGCTGGTGCCCGGGATCTGGGGCGCCGTCCTCGGCATCGTGGCCACGCAGCTGTATCTGCTGCTGGACTGCGTGGACGGCGAGATCGCCCGCTGGCGCAAGCAGTACTCGCTCGGCGGGGTCTACCTCGACCGGGTCGGCGCCTATCTCACCGACGCCGCAGTCCTGGTCGGCCTCGGCCTGCGCGCCGCCGACCTGTTCGGCACGGGCCGCATCGACTGGCTGTGGGCCTTCCTCGGCACGCTCGCCGCGCTCGGCGCGATCCTCATCAAGGCGGAGACCGACCTCGTCGGCGTCGCCCGGCACCAGGCGGGGATGCCTCCGGTGCAGGAGTCGGCCGCCGAGCCGCGCTCCTCGGGCATGGCGCTCGCCCGGCGTGCCGCCGCCGCGCTGAAGTTCCACCGGCTCATCCTCGGCATCGAGGCGTCGCTGCTGATCCTGGTGCTCGCGATCGTGGACCAGGTGCGCGGCGACCTGTTCTTCACCCGGCTCGGCACCGCCGTGCTGGCGGGCATCGCCCTGCTGCAGACCGTGCTGCACCTGGTGTCCATTCTCGTGTCGAGCAGGCTGAGGTGAACGGCATGACTGAGACCAACGGCATGAAGGTCGGCGCGGTCGTCATCACCATGGGCAACCGGCCCGAGGAGCTGCGGGCCCTGCTCGACTCCGTCGCCAAGCAGGAGGGCGACCACGTCCAGGTCGTCGTCGTCGGCAACGGCTCGCCCGTGCCCGACGTCCCCGAGGGCGTGCGCACCGTCGAGCTGCCCGAGAACCTCGGCATCCCCGGCGGCCGCAACGTCGGCATCGAGGCGTTCGGGCCCGGCGGCAGCGACGTCGACATCCTGCTCTTCCTCGACGACGACGGCCTCCTCGCCCGGTACGACACCGCCGAGCTGTGCCGCGAGGCGTTCGCCGCCGACCCCCGGCTCGGGATCATCAGCTTCCGCATCGCCGACCCCGAGACCGGCGAGACCCAGCGCCGTCACGTGCCCCGGCTGCGCGCCTCCGACCCGATGCGCTCCTCCCGGGTGACCACGTTCCTCGGCGGCGCCAACGCCGTACGCACCAAGGTGTTCACCGAGGTCGGCGGGCTGCCGGACGAGTTCTTCTACGCCCATGAGGAGACCGACCTCGCCTGGCGCGCGCTGAACGCGGGCTGGATGATCGACTACCGCTCCGACATGGTGCTGTTCCACCCGACCACCGCGCCCTCCCGGCACGCGGTCTATCACCGCATGGTCGCCCGCAACCGGGTCTGGCTGGCCCGCCGTAACCTCCCCGTACTGCTCGTCCCCGTCTACCTAGGGGTCTGGCTGCTGCTCACCCTGCTCCGCCGCCCCTCGGGACCGGCGCTGAAGGCGTGGTTCGGCGGCTTCAAGGAGGGCTGGACGACGTCGTGCGGTCCCCGCCGGCCGATGAGCTGGCGTACCGTGTGGCGGCTGACCCGGCTGGGCCGGCCGCCGGTGATCTGAGAAGCTCGACGGTGCGGCCCGAACCGCCGGGGCCCCAGCCCCGGCCCCGGGCCGCGGTACCGGACGACGAACGCACGACGTAGAGCGTGACGACGAACGCACGACGTAGAACGTACGGCGTACACGACGTACTCGAAGACGAAAGTTTCCACCCGTGAGTGAGACATTCCATGACGGCGGTGTCGCGGTGAGCGCGGTCCCGTCGCCCGACGAGGGACTGACGGCGAAGCAGCTGGCCGCCAGGTACGGGCTCGCGGTGAGCGGCGCCCGGCCCTCGCTCGTCGAGTACATCCGTCAGCTGTGGGACCGGCGCCACTTCATCGTCGCCTTCTCCTCGGCGAAGCTGGTGGCGCAGTACAGCCAGGCCAAGCTCGGCCAGCTGTGGCAGGTGGTCACGCCGCTGCTGAACGCTGCCGTCTACTACTTCATCTTCGGCCTGATCCTCAAGGCCGGCCGGGGCATGTCCCACGACACGTACATCCCGTTCCTGGTCACGGGCGTCTTCGTGTTCACCTTCACGCAGAACTCGATCATGGCGGGCGTGCGCGCGGTCTCCGGCAACCTGGGCCTGGTGCGCGCCCTGCACTTCCCGCGCGCCTCGCTGCCCATCTCCTTCTCGCTCCAGCAGCTCCAGCAGCTGCTCTTCTCCATGATCGTCATCTTCGTGGTGGTGATCGGCTTCGGGAACTATCCGCGCCTGTCCTGGCTGCTCGTCCTCCCGGTGCTGCTGCTCCAGTTCCTCTTCAACACCGGGCTCGCGCTGATCCTGGCCCGCATGGGCGCCAAGACGCCCGACCTCGCCCAGCTGATGCCGTTCATCCTGCGCACGTGGATGTACGCCTCGGGCGTCATGTTCTCCATCAACAACATGCTCGCGGGCAAGCCGGAGTGGATCGTCCGGGTCCTGCAGGCCAACCCGGCCGCCGTCTACATGGACCTCATGCGCTTCGCGCTGATCGACGGCTACGGCGCCTCGAACCTGCCCCCGCACGTGTGGGCCCTCGCCGCCCTCTGGGCCGTGGTGCTCTTCGGCGGCGGCTTCGTCTACTTCTGGAAGGCTGAGGAGCGGTACGGCCGTGGCTGAGAACAACACCGAGGAGCGCCGTCCGACCGTCATCGCGGACGAGCTGCACATCGTCTACCGGGTCAACGGGGCCAAGAGCGGCAAGGGCAGCGCCACCGCCGCCCTCAGCCGCATCCTCAAGCGCGGCGAGGAGCGCGGGGTGCGCAAGGTGCACGCCGTGCGCGGTGTCTCCTTCGTCGCCTACCGGGGCGAGGCCATCGGCCTGATCGGCTCCAACGGCTCCGGCAAGTCGACCCTGCTCCGGGCCATCGCGGGCCTGCTCCCGGCCGAGAAGGGCAAGGTCTACACCGACGGCCAGCCCTCCCTGCTCGGCGTCAACGCGGCCCTGATGAACGACCTGAC
>NZ_WWIR01000309.1 GCF_009863025.1 Streptomyces sp. SID4985
GGCGCGTCCCAGCGCCGCGATCCCGGCGCCGCATCCACCGCCCCCGCCGACGCCACACACGCGGCACCCCCGCCGCAACGCACCGAACCACCGGCCCGGACCGCCGACCCACCGGCCCCTACGGACGCACCTCAGCCGAAGCAGGGGCCGCCGAAGCCGAAGCAGCACCGGGGGCCGAGGCCGGACCCGGCACCGCCGCACCTACCCCCGCACCCACCGCCCCCAGGAACTCGCGAAGAATCCGCTCCCCCGCCAGCACCCCCCGGTCCGGCAGCGCGTCGACCGTCGGCGCCGTCCAGCCCGCCTCGGCCAGCTCCCCGTGCCCCGGCCGCCACGCGCGGTCGGCGGCGAGCAGCA
>NZ_WWIR01000310.1 GCF_009863025.1 Streptomyces sp. SID4985
GACCTGAACTACGAGAACCCGGCCGTCCAGGAGGAGATGATCTCCGCCCTGAAGTTCTGGCTGGACCTCGGCATCGACGGGTTCCGGCTGGACGCGGTGCCGTATCTGTATCAGCAGGAGGGCACCAACTGCGAGAACCTCCCCGCCACGCACGACTTCCTGAAGCGGGTGCGCAAGGAGATCGACGCGCAGTACCCCGACAAGGTCCTGCTCGCGGAGGCCAATCAGTGGCCGGAGGATGTCGTCGACTACTTCGGCGACTACCAGGCGGGCGGCGACGAATGCCACATGGCGTTCCACTTCCCGGTCATGCCGCGCATCTTCATGGCCGTACGCCG
>NZ_WWIR01000311.1 GCF_009863025.1 Streptomyces sp. SID4985
GGACCCGGCCCGCGCACCGCGCCCGAGGCCGCCCGCCACTACTGCGTCACCCGCAGCGCCGCCCGGCTGATGGACGTCTACGCGGCGGCACTCGTCCCCTCGTCCCGCACCCCCTTGGGAGGCAGCCCCTCATGACCGAGAACCCACACCGGCGTCCCCGCATCTCCCGCTTGCCGTCCTGGTCGCTGGTGGCGGCCGGGGTCGTCGCGGGCGGGCTGCTCGGCGGCGCGTACGGCATGGTGAAGCCGCCCGCCTACACCGCCACCAGCTATGTCGTCGCCGTGCCCACCGAACGGTCCGACCCCGGCTCGGCGCTCGGCTTCGCGCAGGCGTACGGCCGTATCGCCACCCAGCCCGCCGTGCTCGCGGCCGCGCAGGCGAAGGCGGGGGCGGGCGTGGACACCCTGCGCGAGAGTGTGCGCACGGCGACCTCGCCGGACGCGCCCATGGTCGCCGTCTCCGCCACCTCGGCCCGTCCGGCGCGGGCGGCCGCCATGGCCAACGCGGTCGCGGACGCGCTCACCGCGCAGGCGGGCACCGCCGCGGCCGACACGCATGTGGAACTGCGCCGGTTCGCGCGGGCGGTCGCGCCCACCGAGCCGAGTTCGCCCTCGGCCGCCGTCACGGGGCTGGTCGGGGCGAGCGCGGGCGGCCTGCTCGGCGGCCTCGCCCTGCTGGTCCGGCCGCGCCGACGGCCCGAACCGGAACCCGGCCGCCCGGCCACCCTGCCCG
>NZ_WWIR01000312.1 GCF_009863025.1 Streptomyces sp. SID4985
GACCCGGAGTGGTTCAAGCGCGCCGTCTTCTACGAGGTCCTGGTGCGTTCCTTCCAGGACAGCAATGGCGACGGCATCGGGGACCTGAAGGGTCTCACCGCCAAGCTCGACTACCTGCAATGGCTGGGCGTCGACTGCCTGTGGCTGCCACCGTTCTTCAAGTCCCCGCTGCGTGACGGCGGTTACGACGTCTCGGACTACACCGCCGTACTCCCCGAGTTCGGCGACCTCGCGGACTTCGTGGACTTCGTGGACGCCGCCCACCAGCGCGGGATGCGCGTCGTCATCGACTTCGTCATGAACCACACCAGTGACCAGCATCCATGGTTCCAGGAGTCCCGCGAGAACCCCGAAGGCCCCTACGGCGACTACTACGTCTGGGCCGACGACGACAAGCAGTACCAGGACGC
>NZ_WWIR01000035.1 GCF_009863025.1 Streptomyces sp. SID4985
CGCCGCCGCCGCGCACACCGACGGCAGCCGCAGGAACACCTCGTCGGCGCGGACGGCGAGGACTGCGTGCATGAGCAGGTAGTAGAGGCCGTGCACGGCGTCCACGCTGTGCAGCAGCCGCCAGATGTCCGGCACACCGCGCCGCGCGACCTGGAAGGTGACGGCCTCGTCCCGCCACATCCCGCCCCGGTCCACACCCCACAGCCCGACCGCGAGCATCACCGCCGCGGGCACGACCGCGGCGGCGACCCGCGCGAGGCGCCCGGGCGCCCGGGCGGTCGCCCGTTCCGCCGCCCGCACCGGTACGGCAGCCGTTTCTCCAGCCGCCTCGAACGGCTGAGGTTCCACAAGAGGCCCGACGTTCACCACGGCCCGATCTTTTGCGATTAGCCAACCTTTTATGACCATTGACGGCGTATCGGCACGGATACACCATCCGCGCGGATTACGCTCCCCCCTCGATGAAGCGCCCTCGTGTCACCCCCGGACCGGTCCCCACCCTCGCTGCGGCGTGGCTCGCCACCCGCGCCCTGATGCTATGGCTGCTGACGCGTTCCGCAGAACCTTGGCTGGGCGGCGGCTCGGTGACGCGCGAGGTGTCGCGGCTGTATTTCCACTGGTACGGCGTGCTGTCCAACGGCGCGTTCCCCACCCAGGACACGATGTGGCAGTACCCGCCGGGGGCCGGTCCGGTGCTGCTGGCCCCTGGCGCGCTGCCCGGACTCGACTACCTCCAGGGGTTCGTGACCCTGGTGCTCGTCACGGACGCGCTGATCACGGTACTGCTGGTGGCCGCCGCCCGGCGCCCCGGCCGGAGCCTGAGGGGCGCGGCCCTGTGGACCGGCGGGCTGCCCCTGCTGCTGCACATCCCGCTCGCCCGCTACGACGTCCAGGTCACCGCGCTCGCCGTGCTCTGTCTGCTGGCGCTGGGCCGTTCCCCGCGCCTCGGCGGCGTGTTCGGGGCGCTGGGCGCGCTGGTGAAGGTGTGGCCCGCGCTCGCGCTGCTCGGTGTGCCGAGGGGACGGGCCACCCGGACAGCGTGGACCTGGTCGCTCGGCGCCGGATGCGCGGCCCTCGCTCTGCTCGCGGTCCTCTTCAGCGACCCGCTCTCCTTCCTGGGCGAGCAGGGCGGCCGGGGCGTGCAGATCGAGTCGCTCGGCGGCACCCTGCTGAACCTGGCCCGGCACGCGGGCTGGCCCGGTCTGGTCCGCTACCAGTACGGCGCGACGGAGCTGGTCGGCCCCGGGGTGCGGACCGTCGCCAGGATCTCGCTGGCGCTCACGGCGGCCGTGTTCGGGCTGCTGGTGCTGTGGCGGCTGCGGGCCCGGCGCTGGAACCCGGCCACGCCGTACGACACCGCGCTCACGGCCGTGCTGCTGTTCACGGTGACCAGTCGGGTGATCAGCCCGCAGTACCTCGTCTGGCTGCTCGGTCTCGCCGCCGTGTGTCTGACCTCCCGGCACACCTCCCAGCGCCCGGTGGCGGTGCTGGTCCTCGCGGCGACCGCGCTGAGCAGCCTGGTCTTCCCGGTCTTCTACGGCGAGGTGACCGGCGGAAGCTGGACCGGCGGCCTGCTGGCGCTGGCCCGCGTCGGACTGCTGGTGGCCGCCGCGGCGTGGTCCTTCGTCCGGCTGTGGCGCTCCACGCGCCCGACGCCCCGGCCGCCCGTGCCGACGCCCGCCCCCGCG
>NZ_WWIR01000313.1 GCF_009863025.1 Streptomyces sp. SID4985
CTGCCAGACCGTGTCACCTTCGGGCATGGCTCCAGCGTGCCACGGCGGGGTGCGGTGCGAGGTCGGTCACTCGGGTCCGGCTTCGGTCGCTCGGGTGCGCTCGGGTTGTCGGCCGGGTTCGGGTGCTGGGCGGTGCTCAGGCGCTCAGGTTCTCAGCCGGAGGCCGCGTGGGGTCGCGATGAAGCCCGCGTTCTCCAGGAGGGTGCCTATGGAGGAGGTCAGGGCCGGGGAACCATTGATCCGCTCCACCGTGACCGTGCCCAGGGAGCCCGCCAGGGCCGCCGCTGCCAGGGCCTCGGCCGCCGCGCGCAGGCGTGGGTCGTCGGTGTCGGCGCCGTCCGGGGTGGAGGGCCACGCCAGCAGGGTCTTGCCGCCGCGCTCCATGTACAGCGTCAGCTCGCCGTCCACCAGGACGACCAGCGCGCCCGCCTTGCGGCCCGGCTTGTGCCCGGCGCCGGTCGGCGAGTCGGGCCAGGGGAGCGCGGCGCCGTAGGCGTTGGCGGGGTCGGCGGCGGCCAGGACCACCGCGCGGGAGTCGTTGGCCTGGGTACGGCCTCCACGGTTCGCGTACGTGCGGCTCGCGTTCGAGCGGTTGGCGTTCGTGCGGGGCACGGGGGAGCCGCCCCGGGGGCCGCCGTAGCCCGCGTCGGCGAAGGGGTCGGCCGGGGCGTACGCGTCCGGTGCGGTGCCGTCGCTCTGCGGGGGCCACGCGAAGTCGCCGTCCAGGGCCGTCGGGGGCGCCTGGCCGAGGGCGCCCGGGAACGGTGGGGTGCCGGC
>NZ_WWIR01000314.1 GCF_009863025.1 Streptomyces sp. SID4985
CCGTGGTGGCGAGGGCCAGATGGCGGGCCCGCTCGATCGGGTCCGAGGCGGCCGTGGACAGTGCCGCGTGCGCGGCCCGCCGCTCGGGCGCCGGGGCCTCGGCGTACAGCGCGGCGGAGATCAGCGGATGCGCGAACCGTACGGCCGGGGCCTCCGGTTCGGTGGCGAGCAGCCCGAGTTCGGCCGCCTGGGCGCACTCGGCCTCGGCGTTCTCCCGGCCCGCCGCGTGCAGCAGCGCCGTGGTGGGCCGGGCGCCCGCGCTCGCCACGAGCAGGGTGCGGCGCGCCTCCACCGAGAGCATGTCCAGACGGCTGAGCACCAGCGCGCGCAGCGAGGTCGGCACCGGCAGTGGCTCGCCGGGGCGCGGCGGGGTCGGGCTGTCGGCGAGGGCACGGCCCAGCTCCAGGGCGAACAGCGGATTGCCGCCGCTGGTGCGGTGGATCTCGCGCACCGTGGAGCGGGGCAGCGCGCCGTGACCCCGGTGGTCGAGCAGCCGGGCCACCTGGGCGCGGCCCAGTGGACCGAGCCGGAGCGCGGCGGTGCCCGGCGGACAGGCGCGCAGATGGCGGTCGTACTCCTGGGAGTCCGAGCCCTCCGTGCGCACCGCGCACAGCATCTGCACCGGGGTGCCCTCCAGCCTGCGGGCGGCGAAGCCGAGCAGTTCCGCGCTGGCCGGGTCGAGCCACTGGAGGTCGTCGGCGACCACCAGCACCGGGCCCTGCGTGGCGAGCGCGCGCAGCGCGGAGAGCACCGCGAGCCGCAGGGCGAGGCCGTCGCGCTGGAGGCTGGACTCGCCCCGTCCGGTGAGCGCCGACTCCAGGGCGGTCAGCTGGGCCGCGGGCAGCCGGGGCGCGATCTCGTCGAGCACCAGTCCGAAGAGGTCGGCGAGGGCGAGGAAGGGCAGATGCGATTCGGACTCCGTCGCCGAGCAGCGCAACACGGTGCGCGCGTGCGCCCCGTATTCCTCGGCCAATGCCCGCAGCACGGTCGACTTTCCTATTCCGGCGGGGCCGTGCAGCAGCACACTGCCCCCGGAGCCGAGATGGTCCTTCGCGGCCGCGAACAGGTCCTCGTGGCCGATGACCAGGTCGGGGCGGCATCGAGCAGGCTCCTGGAAGTCCCGTCGCACGGTCGCCGCTCCCCTCGTGTCGTGTCCTGGCCAAATTCTAGGCAACAGAGCCCCGAATTCGGCCGGAAGTGGAGGTGAGGGAAATTACAACTCACCCCAAATTCAAACAGGCCGGAGAACTTCCCCGAGGGTACTGCCGCAGGGCGCTCTGGGGGAGATGTCCCCTGGGGCCGCACTTGCGCCGGGTCACTGTCATCGCGTCTGCCGCCGCAGCGTTGCCCCTGCGGCCCGGCCCTTCGTGCCCGTTCACCTCGCAGGTGGGTTGTGGGGAACAGGAGTTTGTGTGTCGAATGGGTGACCTTGGTGGGTGATGGTCGTTGGGTGTAGTGGCGGTGACTTCGGGCCGGGAGGAGATGGGGTGGGCGGGCTGCGGGAGGTGGCTGCGCCGTTCGTGGTGCCCGCGCCCTCGGGTGTCGCGCTCCGGGATCGGCTCAAGCGCCTGAGCGCGGAGGACGAGAGGGTGCTGCGGCTGGTGGGTGACCATCTCGGCAGCCTTGCCTCGAGTGACCTGAAGGCGCGGTGTACGGCCGGGCTGGGCCACGCCAGTGATCGGTGGGCGGAGCGGAAGCGTGTGCTCACGGCGGAGTCGTCGTCGCGGTGGGCGGGGTCGCTCACGAAGGCCACGCACGATCAGTGGGCTCTGGCCCGGCGTGCCCAGCTCGCGCATGTGCGGGGTTTGGAGGCGGGGGCGCGTGCGGTCGCGCACCGGTTGTCTCTGCCGGTCGGGGAGAAGGGCAGCGGGCGGGCGCCGGGTGGTTACCGTTCGCGGCGGGAGTGGCATGCGAAGTCCCGTCGCCTGCGCGTGCTGGAGGACCGGCTGCGGTCGGCGCGGGCGGACTGGGAGGCGGGTGTGGTGCGGGTGGTGCGGGGCGGGAAACGGCTGCTGAACTCCCGCCACCACCTCGACGCGGCCGGTCTCACCGAGCAGGGGTGGCGGGAGCGGTGGCGGGCCGCACGCCGGTTTCTCGCCGCGGACGGGGAGTCGGGCAAGCGGTACGGCAACGAGACGATCCGCATCAGCCCGGACGGCGAGGTCAGCATCAAGCTTCCCGCGCCGCTCGCGCACCTGGCGAATGCCCCGCACGGCCGGTACGTGCTGAGCGCGCGGGTGGTGTACGCGCACCGGGGTGAGCAGTGGCGTGACCGTGTCACAGCGAACCGGGCGGTCGCCTACCGCATCCACGAGGACACCGTTCGCGGCCGCTGGTATCTCACCGCCTTGTGGAGCCTGCCCGCCGTGACGGTGCTGCCGCTGACCGCCGCCCGCACGCGCGGGCTGATCGGCGTGGACATGAACGCCGACCACCTTGCCGCCTGGCGGCTGGACGCCCACGGCAACCCGGTCGGGGCGCCGAGGACGTTCGGTTACGACCTGTCCGGCACCGCCTCCCACCGCGACGCCCAACTCCGCCACGCGCTGATCCGGCTGGTGCACTGGGCCGAAGACAACGGTCTGGCGATCGCGGTCGAAGATCTCGACTTCACCGCCGAGACCACCCGCGAAAAGTACGGTCGCAAGAAGCGGTTTCGTCGGCTGGTCTCCGGGATGCCCACCTCCAGGCTGCGGGCCCGGCTCGTCGGCATGGCGGCCGAACGCGGCATCCCCCTGATCGCCGTCGACCCCGCCTACACCTCCCGGTGGGGTGCCCAGCACTGGCAGAAACCCCTCACCAGCAAGAACCGCACACCCACGCGCCACCACGCGGCGGCGGTGGCGATCGGACGACGCGCTCTGGGGCACCCGATCCGGCGACGGAAGGCACCGCCCCGCCATCACCGGAGCGATGATGGCGGGCATCGGACCGTCCAGGCCGGACCAGGTGCCCCGGGGCGTGAGGAACCCCGCCCCCGCGTTCCCGGACCACGGACACGATCCGTACGCGCCGGACGCGGAGCGAAAGCGGGCGACCAGCGTGCCCAACACCGTTCGGGACACGCGGCTGAGCACGAGACCTGGCAACAGGACTTACTCCCACTCAGTTTCCAGGAACGGTATCGAGACCCGCATCACGACAACGAGCCGCCCGGCAATGGCCCGGGACGCGGGAGTTCCGCCCGATTCGGCGGACGACCGCAGCCGCGAGGAGGACACGGATGACGACGCCGACGGAGCTGTTCCGGAGCGCCCGCGATTTCCTGCTGGAGAACCGGGAGGACTACCAGGCCGCCTACGAGGGCTTCCGCTGGCCCCGGCCCGAGCACTTCAACTGGGCCCTGGACTGGTTCGACGTGATCGCGGAGGGCAACGACCGCACCGCACTGCACATCGTCGAGGAGGACGGCACCGAGACCCGGCTCTCCTTCGCGGACCTGGCCACCCGCTCGTCCCGGGTGGCGAACCATCTGCGCGAGCGGGGCGTCGCCGCCGGTGACCGTGTCCTCGTCATGCTCGGCAACCAGGCCGAGCTGTGGGAGACCATGCTCGCCGCGATGAAGCTGCGCGCGGTGGTCATCCCGGCCACCCCGCTGCTCGGCCCCGCCGACCTGCGCGACCGGGTCGGCCGCGGCGAGGTCAAGCATGTGGTCGTACGAGCCGCCGACACCGCCAAGTTCGCGGAGGTGCCCGGGACTTACACCCGGATCTCGGTCGGCGGGCTGCCCAAGGAGGGCTGGGAGCCGTACGAGGACGCGTACACCGCCACGCCCGAGTTCGTGCCGGACGGACCGACCCTCGCCGACGACCCGCTGATGCTGTACTTCACCTCGGGCACCACCGCCCAGCCCAAGCTGGTCGAGCACACCCACACCTCGTACCCGGTCGGCCACCTCGCCACCATGTACTGGATCGGCCTGAAGCCCGGCGACGTGCACCTCAACATCTCCTCGCCCGGCTGGGCCAAGCACGCCTGGTCCAACCTGTTCGCGCCGTGGAACGCCGAGGCGACCGTCTTCGTCGTCAACTACAGCCGTTTCGACGCCAGTCGGCTGATGACGGAGATGGACGGGGCCGGGGTCACCACCTTCTGCGCGCCGCCCACCGTGTGGCGGATGCTCATCCAGGCCGACCTCACCCAGCTCGCCACGAAGCCACGGGAGGCGGTCGCCGCCGGGGAACCCCTCAACCCCGAGGTCATCGAACAGGTGCGGCGCGCCTGGGGCGTCACCGTCCGGGACGGCTTCGGGCAGACCGAGACCGCCGTCCAGATCGCCAACAGCCCCGGCCAGGAACTGCGTTCGGGCTCGATGGGTCGCCCCGGACCCGGCTACCGCATCGAACTCCTCGACCCGGTGACCGGCGCCCCCGGCGCCACCGAGGGCGAGATCGCGCTCGACCTGTCCGAGCGCCCGGTGGGCCTGATGACCGGCTACCACGGCGACCCGGAGCGCACGGACGAGGCGATGGCGGGCGGCTACTACCGCACGGGGGACATCGGCTCGCGGGACAAAGACGGATATCTCACGTATGTCGGGCGCGCGGACGATGTTTTTAAAGCGTCGGACTACAAGATCAGCCCCTTCGAGCTGGAGAGCGCCCTCCTGGAGCACGAGGCGGTCGCCGAGGCCGCCGTGGTGCCCGCGCCGGACGAACTCCGGCTCGCCGTACCGAAGGCGTACATCGTGCTCGCCGAGGGCTGGGAGCCCGGACCCGGCACCGCGAAGGCCCTCTTCGAGCACTCCCGTGAGGTGCTCGCGCCCTACAAGCGGCTGCGCAGGCTGGAGTTCGGCGCGCTGCCCAAGACCATCTCCGGCAAGATCCGCCGCATCGAACTGCGCGAGGCCACGGCCGAGGGCTCGGAGAACGAGTACCGCGAGGAGGACTTCCGGTGACCGCTGCCCTGTCGTACACGCACGGCTCGTACACGCACGGCACGGGCGACACCGCCCTGCTCGGCGACACCATCGGCGCGAACCTCCGCCGTACGGCGTCCACGTGGCCGAACCGGGAAGCCCTGGTCGACGTGCCCTCCGGACGGCGCTGGACCTACGCCGAATTCACCGCCGACATCGACCGGTTGGCGTGCGCGCTGCTCGCGAGCGGGGTGGCCAAGGGCGACCGGGTCGGCGTCTGGGCGGTCAACTGCCCCGAGTGGATGCTCGTGCAGTACGCCACCGCCCGCATCGGTGCCGTGATGGTCAACATCAACCCGGCCTACCGCACCCACGAGGTCGAGTACGTCCTCAACCAGGCGGGCATCTCGCTGCTGTTCGCGACCCCGGCCCACAAGACCAGCGACTACCGGGCCATGGTGGAGGAAGTGCGCGGCAGGTGCCCCGAGTTGCGGGAGGCGGTGTACTTCGGGGAGCCCGGGTGGGAGGAGTTCGCCGCGCGGGGCGAGCGGCTGGACGTGACCGAACTGGACGCCCGTGACGCCGAGTTGTCCTGCGACGACCCGATCAACATCCAGTACACCTCGGGCACGACCGGCTTCCCGAAGGGAGCCACCCTCTCCCACCACAACATCCTCAACAACGGTTATTTCGTGGGGGAGTCGATCTCCTACACGGAGCAGGACCGGGTCTGCGTGCCGGTGCCCTTCTACCACTGCTTCGGCATGGTGATGGGCAACCTGGCGGCCACCTCGCACGGCGCCTGCATCGTGATCCCGGCCCCGTCCTTCGAGCCGAAGGCCACCCTGGAGGCGGTCCAGCGGGAGCGCTGCACGTCGCTGTACGGCGTACCCACCATGTTCATCGCCGAGTTGAACCTTCCGGACTTCGCGGAGTACGACCTCTCCACCCTGCGCACCGGCATCATGGCGGGCTCTCCCTGCCCGGTCGAGGTGATGAAGCGGGTCGTCGCGGAGATGCACATGGCCGAGGTCTCCATCTGCTACGGCATGACCGAGACCTCGCCCGTCTCCCTCCAGACCCGCGTGGACGACGACCTGGAGCACCGCTGCGGCACCGTCGGCCGCGTCCTGCCCCACCTGGAGGTGAAGGTCGTCGACCCGGCCAGGGGTGTCACCCAACCCCGGGGAACGGCCGGTGAGTTGTGCACCCGTGGCTACAGCGTGATGCTCGGCTACTGGGACGAGCCCGAGCGCACCGCCGAGGCGATCGACGCGGGGCGCTGGATGCACACCGGGGACCTCGCGGTCATGCGGGAGGACGGGTACGTCGAGATCGTCGGCCGTATCAAGGACATGATCATCCGGGGCGGGGAGAACATCTACCCGCGCGAGATCGAGGAGTTCCTCTACGGTCACCCCAAGATCCGCGACGTCCAGGTGGTCGGCGTCCCCCACGAGCGTTACGGCGAGGAGGTCCTCGCGTGCGTCGTCCCGCACGACCCGGCGGACCCGCTCACCCTGGAGGAACTGCACGCGTACTGCCGGGACCGGCTCGCCCACTACAAGATCCCGAGCCGTCTCCAGATCCTGGAGGCGTTTCCGATGACCGTCTCGGGCAAGGTGCGGAAGGTGGAGCTGCGGGAGACGTACGGGGAGCTTCGCGGGGACTGAGCGGGGTCGTACGGAGCGGTGTCGCTCCGGCATCCCGTGGGGCGCGGCCACCCCCGTGGCCCGACCGGCCGGGCCGCGCCCCACGAGTCCCCCGTGCGGGGCCTCGCCGCCCCCGTCCCGGCGGGCCCCGCGTGGTCGTAATCTGCCCGGCGCGGAGGGCGGTTGAAGCATTCTCGGGCGGGTTCAGAGGTTGATTTGAGGTTGGCCCGGTCCGTCGTCGCGCGGGGCGTTGTCAGTGGCGTGTGTCACGCTCCGCGCATGGGATTCTTCGACGAGCTGGTCCTGCCGGAAGAGCCGGTCGAGGCGGGTGCCGTACTGGCCGGACTGCGGCCGCCGAACGCGGACGACGGGCGGTACGCCCCGCCCGTGGACCGGTATGCGCCGGTGCGCGTTCCCCAGGCCGAACCGGTCGGGTCCGGGCCGGAGACCCGGGTGCTGCTGACCGGCTGGTCCGTGTGGCCCCGGTCGGTCACCCTGCACCTGGCGGTCTTCCGCCGGACCCGACGGCAGGACGCGTCGGCACGACGGCAGTCCGGCCTCCGGGTGGGCCTGCTCCTGTCCGACGGGCGCCGGGTGACCTCCCTGGACGGCACCACGACGCGCCGGATCACCTACACCGGTCCGCAGGGCGAGACGCGAGTGGCCCAGACGGATCAGGCGATCGGCCTGATACCGCTGGACCCGGGACTCCGCCCCTCCCTCTTCAAGACCGACGTGGACCTCTATCTGCCGGAGCTGCCGCCGCCCGGACAGACCGAGCTGGTGGTCGAGTGGCCCGACGAGGCGATACCGGAGACGCGCGTCGCCGTGGACACGGACGCGCTGCGCGCGGCCGCGACGGGGGTGGTGGAGGTGTGGCCGGACCTGGTGGAACCGGAGACCGTCGACCAGCCCGCCCTGCTGTGGACGGCGACGGGAGGTCCCGCGACCTTCCTGGCCCCGCCCCTGACCCGCGACCAGATCGAGCGTCTGCGCCGCGAGGAGGAGGCCCGGCAGCGCTACGTTCCCCGCGCCGACTGGGAGGGGCTGCGGTACGACGACTGGGCGGACGCGGCGCTGATCCGCGCCCGGCTCGACGGCGGGGCCCCGCTCACCGCCTCCACCGGGCGCACCGGCACGACTCCGCTGCACCTGGCGGCCGAATGGGGTTCGGCGGAAGCGGTCGAGGTGCTCCTGGACCGGCTGGGCGACGACGCGGACGTCGACGTGCGGGACGACGACGGTCACACCCCGCTCTGGCATGCCGTGTGCGGCATGGACGAGGACCGCATCAGGCTGCTGCTCGCCGCCGGAGCGGATGCCTGGACACCCCAGTCCGGCCCCTGGTCCCCGGGCCGGCTGCTGCTGACGACGCCCCTCGCCCCGCTCGTCCGGGACCTCCCCGGCGCGGTGGAACTCTCCGAGCCGGAGAGCGCCGCCCAGCGAGCGGCGGACGCGCTGATCGCGGCCTTCGGCACGGAACCGCTGTGGACCGAGGGCCTCGGCGTCTGCTTCGTCCGCGACCTGACCGAGGACGAGGTGATCCGCCGCCTCGGCGCCGACCCCGCCGAGTGCCTCACGGAGAACCTGGACGAGGAGGACGAGGAAGAGGACGAGGAGGGGCTCGACGAACCGGACTGGGAGGAGTCCTTGCGGTACGTCGTCGTCCGGCACGTGGACGGCACCCCGGGCGGCTGCGTGATCACCCAGGACGGTTACCTGCCCAAGGACGACACGCTCCTGCGTGCCGTCTCGCCCGGCACCACCGCCTACGGCCTCTACTTCAACCCCAAGGGCGGCACGTTCGGCGCCCTGGCCCGCGACGGCGAGATCGTCCACACGGAGGAGACAGGCCACTGGCCCCTCGGCGCCGACCCGGCCCACTGGCCCTTCCGCTTCTGGCAGCTCGGCCGGACGTTCCCCTGGGGCGCCAACCATCTGGCCTACGCCTGCGCGGCGGCGGGCCTGACCATCACGGACGGCCGGAGCGCGACGGAGCGGGAAGCGCCGGGGCGGTGGGTGCGGTTGGGGTTGCCGGAGGGGTGAGGGGTGAAGGGGGAGGGGCGGGACGGGAGGGGTGAGACCGGAGGGAGAATGCCGTCATGGCTTCCCCTTCTCCCGCGTCGCGGCTGGTGGCCGCGGCCGCCAGGACTCGGCTCCGCCCCCTGGGGCTCCAGCGGCGCGGCCGGTCCCGCATCTGGCTGGACGATCACGGCTGGTGGCTGGGGCTTGTCGAGTTCCCGTCGCCCTCGTGGAGCCAGGGCAGCGGGCTGCACGTCGGAGCCATGTGGCTGTGGCAGGATCTCGACCACTTCGCGTTCCACGTCAGCGAGGAGCTGAGCGGCTCCGAGCACTATCGCAGTGACCAGCAGTTCACGCCGGTGGCGGACGAACTCGCCCTCCACGCGCAGGACGCCGTGCAAAAGCTCCGGGACCGCTTCCCCGACCTCGAATCGGTGGCGAGTGACCTGGCCGCCCAGCCGGTCAGACGCGGGTGGTTCTGGGACGCATGGCACGCCGGGGTCGCCGCGGCGCTGGTCGGCAACGTCTCCCTCGCCCGGCAGCGGTTCGCCACGGTCCTCGCCGAGGAGCCGATCGCCCCCTGGATGGACGACGCCCAGCAGATCACGCGAGAACTCGTGGCCATGGTGGAAGACAGGAACGCCGTCAGGGCATGGGCGCTGAGCAGAATCGCCTCGAGCCGGCAACGGCTGAGCCTGAGCCCGGAACCGATCGCGGAGAACTTCGGCGCCGCCGCGCGTGTGTGAGGGTTCGTAGCCCCACTCCCACGCACTCAGCTGGAGCCACCCCTCCCCGCCAGGGCTACGGCTCAGGCTCCGACAACCCCGGCCACTCGTCCGGCCCACCCCCCTGCCAGTCGATCAAGTCGCTCTCCTCGACCTCGATGCGGTCCAGGTCGGCCATGCGGAGGATCTCGATCACGTCGTCGAGGTGGGAGGCGAGGCCGAGGGTGACGTCGCCCTCGGTGACTCGGCGGGAGCCGTCGAGTGCCGGGGCGTGGACGACGATGTGGGGGTAGTGAGGTTCGGCCATGGGTCCAGCCTCCTGCCGACGGCGGGGCCGCGCACGTCGGCGCACCCCAGGCGGTGCACTCCCCGCCGCGACGGACACCGCGAGAGCGCGACGGCCACCGCAAGAGTTCGCCCAGGCTTCATCGTCCGCAGCCCCCGCACCCTTCCCTCGCACCCGCCGCCCCTCTAGCCTCGCGTCGCTCACTGTCCCTTCCGGAAAGGCAATTTGACGATGCGTCACCTTTTAGCGCGCGCGGCGAGACGGCTCGGTACGCGCACGGCCGTGGCGGCGGTCACCACCGCCCTCGCCGCGGCGGCCCCCTTCCCGGCCGTGGCGGCGACCGGCCAGGAACCGCTGTCGCGGCTCGTGGACCCGCTCCTCGGCTCCGCCAACGGCGGCAACACCTTCCCCGGCGCCACCCTGCCCCAGGGCATGATCGCCTGGTCGCCGACCAGCACCACCGGGGACCAGACCAACACCGCGGCCGCGAACGGGTACGCGTACAACACCACCCGGATACGCGGCCTGAGCCTCACGCACGTCAACGGTGCCGGATGCCACCCCGGCGCGGCGGGCGACGTACCGATCATGCCGTTCGTCGGGGACGTCACCTCCTCGCCGAGCGCCGACACCAGGGACGCGGTCTACGCGGCCAACTTCTCCCACGCCGACGAGAAGGCCGTACCCGGCCGCTACACCCTCGGCCTCGCCTCCGGCGCCTCCGCCGACCTGGCCGTGAGTCAGCGCGCCGGGGTCGCCGACTTCAGTTTCCCGGCGGACCGTCCGGCCAGCCTGCTGTTCCGCGTGTCCAACTCCCTCAACGGCAGCGAGGACGCGCACGTCGACATCGACGCCGCCCACCGCAAGGTGACCGGCTGGGTGCTCACCGGTGCGTTCTGCGGCCGTCGCGCCAACGGCGGTACCAACAACCGCAAGAGCTACTACCGCCTCCACTTCAGCGCCACCTTCGACCGGGACTTCGCCACCACCGGCACCTGGCACGACGGCACGCTCTCACCGGGCGCCACCTCGACGGACGGCGGCGAGGGGTACGCCACCGGCAACGACCGGGCCGGACGCGGCTCCGGCGGCTGGGTCGGCTTCGACACGCGCGCTGACAACGATGTCCACATGCGGATCGGCATCTCCTACGTCAGCCTCGCGGGCGCCGAGGCCAACCTCCGCCACGAGGTCGCCCCGCACGCGAGCGTGGCCGACGTGGCCGCCGCCGGGGCACGCGCCTGGGACCGCGAGCTGGGCACCGTACGAATCCAAGGCGGCACCACGGCCCGCCGTACCGCCTTCTACACGGCGCTCTACCACTCCCTCATGCAGCCCAACCTGATCAGCGACTCCGATGGCCGCTACCCGGGCATGGACCAGGCCGTGCACCGGCTCGCGCGCGGACAGCGGGCGCAGTACGGCAACTTCTCCGGCTGGGACCAGTACCGCGCCCAGATCCAGTTGCTCGCGCTGCTACGGCCCACCGTGGCGGGCGACTTCGCGCAGTCGCTGTACAACTTCGCCCGGCAGAACGGGGGAGTGTGGGACCGCTGGGTGCACATCAGCGGTGCGACCCATGTGATGACCGGCGATCCCTCGGCCGCGACCCTGGCGACCTTCTACGCCATGGGCATAAGGAAATTCGACTACAACGGCGCCTATGCCTCGCTCGTCCGCCAGGCCACCGTGCCCACCCCCGCCGACCTCTCGGACGCGGGCTGCCCCGGCCAGTGCGAGGGCCAACGACCGAACCTGGGCCAGTACTTGACCTCGCACTACGCCGCCCAGGACGTGTGCCACTGCTGGGGCGGCGCCGCCGAGACCCTGGAGGACTCGGTCGCGGACTTCGGACTCGCGCGGTGGGCGACGCTGCTCGGCCGCGCCGAGGACGCCAAGTCCTTCACGGCGCGCGCCGGTTACTGGCGCAACGTCTTCAACCCGGACACCGGCTACATCCAGGCCCGCCGCCTCGACGGCTCCTGGGTCACGCCGTTCAGTCCGGGCAGCGACCTCGGGTTCGCGCAGGGCACCAGCGCCACGTACACCTGG
This sequence comes from Streptomyces sp. SID4985, assembly GCF_009863025.1. Taxonomy (GTDB): domain Bacteria; phylum Actinomycetota; class Actinomycetes; order Streptomycetales; family Streptomycetaceae; genus Streptomyces. Next base: position 11,596 of record NZ_WWIR01000314.1, read on the forward strand.
ATGGTCCCGCAGGACGTCCAGGGTCTCGCCGAGGCGATGGGCGGCCGGAGCCAGGCCGAGGCCCGGCTCGACGGCTTCTTCCACAAGCCGGACGGCTCCTGGTCGGTACGCGGCGGCGACGCGCTGCGCTACGACCCCACCAACGAGCCCGGAATCCACGCTCCTTGGCTCTACAACGCCCTCGGCGCCCCCTGGAAGACCCAGGCCACCGTCCGCCAGATCCTCGACACCGTCTACACCACGGGCCCCGGCGGCCTCCCCGGCAACGACGACCTCGGCACCATGTCCGCCTGGTACGTCTTCTCCGCCCTCGGCATCTACCCCGAGACCCCGGGCCGCGCCACCCTTCTCCTCGGTGCCCCCCTCTTCCCGAAGGCGACCGTCGTCCGCCCGCACCACCGCGACCTCGTCATCACCGCCCCCGACGCCGACGACACCCACCTCTACATCGACGCCGTACGCCGCGACGGGCACCCGCTCACCCGCTCCTGGCTCGGCCCGGACGTCCTCCGCTCCGGCGGCAGACTGGACTTCCGCCTGGCCACGGCACCCAACACCACCTGGGCGACCGACGAGAGCGAGCTGCCGAAGTGACATACCGGCCCTGCGGAGTGCGGTCCGCAGGGCCGGACGGTCCACAGCGACAGCCACTGGCCTCCGCCCCCGCACCCTCCGTTAAGGTCATGACCGAACGGCAGGGGCACGCCACGCCGGCCGGCCGCACTGCGCGATCCACCACGTCAGGGGGCACCCGTGCGACTGAGAGCGGAGTTCACCACCGAACCCTTCGACCTGGACGAGGCCCCCGCGCACGCCGTGGTGGCCCGCGAGGTCATCGAGGGCGCCGGGCTCGACGCCGTCGACGTGGGGCCGTTCGGCAACACGGTCGAGGGCAGCGCCGACGGGGTGCTCGCCGCCCTGGACGAGGTGCTGCGCCGCACCCTCGGCGCGGGCGCCACCCGGATCTCCCTCCAGGTCAACGTGATCGGCGCCGAGGAGCAGGGCAGATGACCCCCGCCCCGGACGAGCCCTTCATCGCGGCCGTGAAACCGCTGGTCGACGCCATGGGCGGACGGCTCCTCCCGCCGGACGAGGCGGGCCCCGACGACGTGGTCCTCGCCTGGGAGGGCGCCGACGTCGTCGCCGTACGGCTGCCGCAGCTCGCGGACTCCCTGGACCACATCCTCGCCGCCATGGAGCGCGCGCGGGGCTGCCCGCTGGCCGACCTGGACCGCAAGGCCAAGCAGGAGGTCGTACGGACACTGGAGGCGCGGGGTGCCTTCGCCGTACGGCACGGGGTGGAGACCGTGGCCGGGGCGCTCGGCGTCAGCCGCTTCACCATCTACAACTACCTCAACCGGGAGAAGGGCCGCTGAGGGCCTCGGGCGGAGAGGCTTGGGCAGAGGGGCACGGGCAGAAGGGCTCGGGCGGCCTTCCGGGCCCTGTTAACCCGGAATTTTCAACAAAGTGTTGACGTGCCGTCGCCGTCAGGCGTTAGCTGACCGCACCTCGTCCGGCACGACGGCCCATGCGGCCACGGAGGCGCCCGTGACTTCGCCAGCGACACCCCCGGGCCTGGCCCGGTTCAACGCCCTGGAGGAACGCGCGGCCCGCGCCGCCCTCCACGAGGTCTGCGCCTCCGCCGAGTGGGGCCGCCGGCTGCTCGCCGCCCGGCCGTACGCCACCCCGGACGAGCTGTACGCCGCCGCCGACACCGCCCTCGCGGAGCTGGACGAGCCCGGCCTCACGGAGGCCATCGCGGGCCACCCCCCGATCGGCCGCCCCAAGCCCGGCGACCCCGCCTCCGCCCGGGAACAGCGCGGCATGGCGGGCGCCTCCGACGACCTGCGCGCGGAGATGCTGGACCTGAACCTCGCCTACCAGGAACGGTTCGGCCATGTCTTCCTCATCTGCGCCACCGGACTGACCGCCGAGCGGATGCGCGACGCGCTGAAGGAGCGGATCGGCAACGCTCCGGAGCGCGAGAGGGAGATCGCCCGCGCCGAACTGGGCAGGATCAACCGCATTCGGCTGACCCGCCTCGTCGCCAAGGACGCGTGAACCATGCCCACGACCTCCGTCTCCACCCATGTCCTCGACACCGCCGCGGGCCGTCCCGCCGCGGGCATCGCCGTACGGCTCCTCGCCCGCGCCGCGCCCGACGCCGACTGGCGGGAGGCGGGCACCGGGACCACCGACACCGACGGCCGCTGCCGCGACCTGCCGGACCCGCCGGAGGGCACGGTGTGGGCGCGGCTGGACTTCGCCGTGGAGCCGTACCTCGCCGAAGCTCACGAACAAGCCGAAGCCCAGGAGCAAGAGGCCGCCTTCTTCCCCGAAGTGACCGTCACCTTCGCCGTACGACCCGGCGAGCACTACCACGTACCGCTGCTGCTCAGCCCGTTCGGCTACTCCGTATACCGAGGGAGTTAGCACCATGGCAGACGCATCCCGCCCCGCCGGTCCCGCCCTCCTGGGGCAGAACCAGTACGGCAAGGCCGAGAACCGGGTCGTCCGGATCACCCGGGACGGCACCACCCACCACATCAAGGACCTCAACGTCTCCGTCACGCTCAGCGGCGAGATGGACGAGGTCCACTACTCCGGCTCCAACGCCAACGTCCTGCCGACCGACACCACCAAGAACACGGTGTACGCCTTCGCCAAGAAGCACGGCATCGAGTCCGCCGAGGCCTTCGGCATCCTCCTCGCCCGGCACTTCGTCACCTCGCAGGAGGCGATCGGCAGGGCGCGTATCCGTATCGAGGAGTACGCCTGGGAGCGGATCGCGCTGCCCGGCGCCCCCGAGGGCGGCCACTCCTTCGTCCGCAAGGGCCAGGAGACCCGGCTCGCCCAGATCACGTACGACGGCTCGGCGTGGGAGGTCGTCTCGGGCCTCGCGGACCTGGTGGTGCTGAACTCCACCGACTCCGAGTTCTGGGGGTACGCCAAGGACGAGTACACCACCCTGCCCGAGGCCCACGACCGCGTGCTGGCGACCGAGGTCACCGCCCGCTGGCGGTACGGCTGGACCGGCGAGGGCAAGACCCCCGACTGGGACGTGTCGTACGAGGAGGCCCGGCGCCGGTTGCTGGAGGCATTCGCCGGGACGTACTCGTACTCCCTCCAGCAGACCTTGTTCGCCATGGGTTCCCGGGTGCTGGAGACGCGTGACGAGATCGACGAGATCCGGCTCTCCCTGCCGAACAAGCACCACTTCCTGGTCGACCTCGCACCCTTCGGGCTGACCAACGACAACGAGGTGTACCTCGCCGCCGACCGGCCCTACGGCCTCATCGAGGCGACCGTCCTGCGGGAGGGGCGCGAGGCCGCGATCCCGGTGGACCTCACCAATCTCTGAGCCGTCCCCGAGCCGTCTCTGAGCCACCCCCGACCCAACTTTGAGCAACCTCCGAGCGCAAAGGACGCACCGTGGCAGCAGTCGAGCGCATCGTCATCGAGAACTGCGCGATCGCGACCGTCGACGCGGACGGCACCGAGTACGCCTCGGGACACCTGGTCCTCGCGGGCGACCGGATCGAATCCGTCGGCGCGGGCCCGGCACCCGAGGGGCTGTCGGACGTCACCCGGCGCATCGACGCCACCGGGCACCTGGCGACCCCCGGCCTGGTCAACACCCACCACCACTTCTACCAGTGGCTCACCCGGGGCCTGGCCACCGACCACAACCTCTTCGACTGGCTGGTCGCGCTCTACCCGACCTGGGCGTGCCTGGACGAGGACATGGTCCGTACGGCCGCTCAGGGCTCCCTCGCGATGATGGCGCGCGGGGGTGTCACCACGGCGATGGACCACCACTACGTGTATCCGCGCGGCACCGGCGACCTGTCCGGGGCGATCATCGGGGCCGCCCGCGAGACCGGCGTGCGCTTCACCCTGGCCCGGGGCTCGATGGACCGGGGCGAGTCGGACGGCGGACTGCCCCCGGACTTCGCGGTGGAGACCCTGGACGACGCGCTGGCGGCCACGGAGGCGACGGTGCGGGAGCACCACGACTCCTCCTTCGGCGCCCTGACCCAGGTCGCCGTGGCCCCCTGCTCCCCCTTCTCCGTGTCGACCGAACTGATGCGTCAGGGAGCCGAGTTGGCGCGCTCGCTCGGCGTGCGGCTGCACACCCACGGCTCGGAGACGGTGGAGGAGGAGAAGTTCTGCCACGAGCTGTTCGGGATGGGCCCGACCGACTACTTCGAGTCCACCGGCTGGCTCGGCGAGGACGTGTGGATGGCGCACTGCGTCCACATGAACGACGCCGACATCGCCGCCTTCGCCCGCACCGGCACGGGCGTCGCCCACTGCCCCTCCTCCAACGCCCGCCTCGCGGCGGGCATCGCGCGCGTCCCCGACATGCTCCGGGCGGGCGTCCCGGTCGGCCTCGGCGTGGACGGAACGGCGTCCAACGAGTCCGGCGAACTCCACACCGAACTGCGCAACGCCCTCCTCGTCAACCGTCTCGGCCCCCACCGCGAGTCCGCCCTCACCGCCCGCCAGGCTCTGCGCCTGGGCACCTTCGGCGGTGCCCAGGTCCTGGGCCGCGCCGGGGAGATCGGCTCCCTGGAACCGGGCAAGCTGGCCGACCTGGTCCTGTGGCGCATGGACACCCTGGCCCACGCCTCCATCGCGGACCCGGTGGCGGCGCTGGTCCTCGGCGCGGCGGCCCCGGTCACGGCGTCGTTCGTGGGCGGACGGCAGATCGTGGCGGACGGGCGGCTGGTGCACGTGGACGAGGAGGCTGTCGCCCGCGCGACCCGGGCCGAGGCGCGGCGCCTGGCGCGGATCGCCGGGCAGGCGTGAAGCGGGCTCCGACCTGCCGTCCCGCTCGGCTAGGGGGTGTCTCCCCGATCTTCGCGGGCCCGCGGCGTCTGGCACGGCACCTCGCCGCACGGCCGAACCGCCCAAGTACGTCCAGTACGAGGACGACTCGACCGCACACCGAGGCACCGCACCAGACGCCGCGGGCTGATCCACGAAGATCGAAGAGACACCCCCTAGAGCCCGAACAGGGCCGGGTCCGCGGCCAGTTCCTTGAACACCTCGCGCGGGTCCGTGACCAGCTTCCGCTTCTCCAAGTCCATCAGGCCGCCCACGGCGGTGACTTCGGCGGCGAGGGTGCCGTCGAGCTTGCGTATCTCCTGGCGGATGCGGAAGGTCTTGCCGTCGGTCCACTCGAACGCGCAGGTGATGTCGACCTCGTCCCCGGCGAGCAGTTCGCGCCGGAAGCGGATCGTGGTCTCCAGGGCGACCGGCCCTACGCCTCGGCCGACCAGCCGCGCCTGGCTGATACCGGCGGCGTGGAGCAGGGACCAGCGGGCGTGCTCGCCGTAGTTGAGGTAGACCGCCTGGTTGAGGTGGCCCTGGGTGTCGGTCTCGTAGCCTCGGACGGTCACACGGACGGAAAACGGTTCGGACACTGCTTCCCCTTGTCGCGTCGCACTTCTCCGGTCACCCGATCTTGGCACGCGGCTCACACCCGGCGCGGGGATGCCAGCAGATAGCGCACGCGGGTACGGGGCTCGGTGCACACGCCGGGCTGCCAGCCCGCCTCTTCCAGCGTGGCCGCGCAGGCGCGCAGTGTCTCCTCGTCCGGGGCGTACACGGCGACCGCCTCCGGCTGCGGGGTGGCGCGCACCCGGTAGCCGGGTATCCCGTCGCCCTCGGGCCGGTGCCCGGCCGCCTCCAGGGCGAGCGCGGCAGCCCGCACGAGGTGACTCCGCTCCCACGCGCAGGGCCGGTCCGTCGCCCCGTCCCGGTTGGTCATCCGCCGCATCTCGAGCAGCCCCTGCCAGGCCCCGCGCACCTCGCGCAGCCGGGCGGGACCGGATGCGACGGTCCCGTTCTCACCCCCGACCCGGGCCGCGAAGACCCCGCCGGAAGCGGGCGCTTCCGGGGCCGCGGGCGGCTCCTTCTCCCGTATCCGCTGCCCCGCCGGAGTCAGGAAGTGATCGTGCGGCGGCCTCGGATGCCGGAAGGCCAGCCCCCGCTTCACCAGCGCGGCGAGCTGCGCCTCCGTCCCCCGCAGCCGCCCCGTCTCCGGATCGGCCCCCTCGACGAGCCGCCGCTGCGCGGCACTCGGCGGTCCTCCCACGACCGGCTCCCTCCGCTCGCACCCGAACCGGACCCGCCCCCACGGCGGACCCATTTCCGAAGCGTACGGCGGGGGTCTGACAACGCTGACGACGCCGACAACGCTGACAGTGCCGCCCGGCTACTGCCGGTACCCGCTCAGGAACCGTCCGATCCGGCCGATCGCCGCCTCCAGGTCGTCCGCGTGGGGGAGGGTGAGGATGCGGAAGTGGTCGGGGGTGGGCCAGTTGAAGCCGGTGCCCTGGACCACCTGGATCTTCTCGCGGAGGAGGAGGTCGAGGACGAAGCGTTCGTCGTCGTGGATCTTGTGGACCTTGGGGTCGAGGCGGGGGAAGGCGTACAGGGCGCCCTTGGGTTTCACGCAGGACACGCCGGGGATCTCGTTCAGCTTCTCCCAGGCGACGTTGCGCTGCTCGTGGAGGCGCCCGCCGGGGGCGGTGAGGTCGCGGATGGACTGGCGGCCGCCGAGCGCGGCCTGGATGGCGTACTGCGCGGGCGCGTTGGCGCACAACCGCATGGAGGCCAGCATGGTCAGGCCCTCCAGGTAGTTCCTCGCGTGCTGCTTGGGTCCGGTGACCACCAGCCAGCCGGAGCGGAAACCCGCCACCCGGTAGGTCTTGGACAGGCCGCAGAAGGTGAGGACGACCAGGTCGGGGGCGAGGGCGGCGGCCGAGTGGTGCACGGCGCCGTCGTAGAGGATCTGGTCGTAGATCTCGTCGGCGAAGACCATGAGGCCGTGGCGGCGGGCCAGGTCGAGGACGCCCTCGACGATCTCCTTCGGGTACACCGCGCCGGTCGGGTTGTTCGGGTTGATGATGACCAGGGCCTTGGTGCGGTCCGTGATCTTGGATTCCATGTCGGCGAGATCGGGGGTCCAGTCGGCCTGCTCGTCGCAGATGTAGTGGACCGCCTTGCCGCCGGCCAGCGTGGTCACCGCCGTCCACAGCGGGAAGTCCGGGGCCGGGATCAGGATCTCGTCGCCGTCCTCGACCAGGGCCTGGACAGCCATGGAGACCAGTTCCGAGACGCCGTTGCCGAGGAACACGTCGTCGACGTCCACCTCCAGGCCCAGGTCCTGGTAGCGCTGGGCGACGGCGCGGCGGGCGGAGAGGATGCCGCGCGAGTCCGTGTAGCCGTGCGCCTGCGGGAGCATCCGGATCATGTCCTGGAGGATCTCCTCCGGCGCCTCGAAGCCGAACACGGCCGGGTTGCCGGTGTTCAGACGCAGCACACTGTGCCCCGCCTCCTCCAGCGCGTCGGCGTGCTCTATCACCGGGCCACGGATCTCGTAGCAGACCTCACTGAGCTTGTTCGACTGCCGGAACTCCATGCGCCGCAACCCTTCGCCGTCTGGTGTTACTTGGTTTTACCAAGCAGGAGCTTGGAAAGTCCAACGAACTGTCTAGACTGCGTCCCATGCCACCTCGCCGACGCTACGACCAGTACTGCTCCGCGGCCCGCGCCCTCGACCTCGTCGGGGACCGCTGGACCCTGCTGATCGTCCGGGAACTGCTGGCCGGTCCGCGCCGCTACACCGATCTGCACGCCGACCTCCCCGGGGTGAGCACCGACGTACTCGCCTCCCGCCTGAAGGACATGGAGCGCGACGCCCTCGCCACCCGTCGCCGTCTCCGGCCGCCCGGCGCCGCCTACGTCTACGAACTCACCCCGCGCGGACGGGGGTTGCTGCCCGTGCTCCAGGCGCTGGGGGAGTGGGGCCGGGACGGTCTGGAGGAGCGGCGCCCCACCGACGCCGTACGCGCGCACTGGTTCGCGCTCCCTCTGCTGACCGCGCTGCGCGGAGTGAACACGGACACCGGGCCCGGAATCCTGGAAGTCGGCCTGGAGGAAGGGAACTTCCACCTGTTCATCGGTGCGGAGGACGGCCCGGTCTACGGCGAGGGACTCGCGCCCGGCGGCGCGGACGCGCGGCTCGTGATGGACGAGGGGACGTGCACGGCCGTCGTCCGGGGGGAGTTGACGGTTCCCGAGGGGATACGGGCCGGGCGGATCACCGTCACCGGCGACAGCCCGCTGGGCAAGGCGCTCCGGGAGGAGTGAGCCCCGGGAACGACCGAAGGCCCGCCACGGGGGCGGGCCTTCAGCTCCAACAGCTGGTTGCTACTGGTGACTTCAGGCGCCCGGCGGCACCCGGTACGGCCGTCCCGAGCCGCGCGTCAGCGCGTACCCGCCGATACCGGCGAGCGCGGCCAGCACGCCGCCGATCGCGGTCCACACCCAGCGGTCGGACCACCAGTTGGAGGACCAGCCGTCGTCCGGCTCGATGCCGGAGAGCACGGCCGACTTCGAACCGTCTTCCTCCGCCTGGGACTTGACCGCGATGCCCGGCACGAGCGGCTTCGACAGCGAGCCGTCGACCGCCGCCACGCCACCGATGTCCTTGGAGTCGGCGCGCACTTCGGCGTGCACCGGCTTGCCGAGGTCGGCGGAGGAGAGGTTCAGCACCGTCAGGCGGATGTAGTACGTGCCCGGCAGCGGGTCGTTCGCCCACGGGTCGGACCAGGCCCGCACCGTGCGCAGCACACAGGCCAGTTCGACCGAGGACGCGTCCTGCGCGGCGGTGCGCGAGGCCGCGCCGTACTGGCACGCCTGGCGGCGGCGCAGGCCGTCGTAGACGTCGATCTGCCAGGTCTGGGCGTCATGGGCCTGCGGCAGCTTCACCGTCGCCCGCACGGTGGGGCGCTGCCCCGCGTCCGCCGCGAACGACCAGTAGAAGTAGTCACTGGTGGAGCCGGACGCGGTGGCCGTCTGCCCCTGGTCCATCTCCGCCGCCGTACGGAACGACGTGCCCGCCTGGGTGGGCGCCTTGGCGTCGGACGACGCGTTCGGCGAGGGGGAGGAGTCGGCCGCGGCCGGGGCGGCGGCGAGCCCGAGCGCCAGGGCGGCGACACTCAACACATGGGTGAAACGCATCAGTTGGTCCTCCAGACCGCGACCCGCCAGCGCGACAGCCAGCCCCACAGCAGACCGGCGACGAAACCGGTGAGCACCAGCGCGCCCAGCAGCCACCAGCCGCGCCCGAGACCGAAGGCGGCGACGTCGTGCGCCGCGGACGGCCCGTCCACCACGTCCACCGTCAGCTCCAGCGGCAGACCCGGCGTGGTCTTCACACCCGGCGCCGCCGAGAAGGAGTTGGTGACCTGGAGGCACACCGACTCCGTGGTCGCGGTGTCGTCGTCGCTCTCCGGCTTGGGGTAGCGCAGTCCCGTGGAGACCACGTCCGTGCGGCCGGTACCGGCCGCCTCGCCGCGTACGATCTCGCGGCCGCTCGCGGTCACCGCGCGCAGCAGCACGCCGTAGTCGGGGGAGACGGCGCGGTCGTCCGCGACGCTCACCGAGGCGCGCAGCTCCTGGCCGGGCCGCACGTCGACCTTGTACCAGCGCTGCCGGCCGAACTCCTCGCGGTCGGTGAAGAGTCCGGACTTCAGCGTCGGGGCGGCGGAGCAGGAGTCGGCACCGCTGGCGGCCACCGGGGTCACCACCGGGTCGGCCGCGCGGTCCACCAACTGGCCGACGCGGTCGGACAGTTCTTCCTTGTGCTGGATGGAGGTGTAGGTGCCGCCGGTGGCGTCCGCGATGCAGCTGAGCTGGTCACGGGTCTTGGCGTCCGGCACCAGGCCCAGGGTGTCGATGGTGAGCCCGATGCCCTTGGCGGCTATCTCGCGGGCCACCTCGCACGGGTCGAGCGGCTGACAGGTGTCCTCGCCGTCACTGATCAGGACGATCCGGCGGGTGCCCTCGCCGCCCTGGAGATCGTCGGCGGCCTTCAGCAGCGCGGGGCCGATCGGGGTCCAGCCGGTCGGCGAGAGCGTGGCCACCGCAGTCTTGGCGTCGGTCCGGTCCAGCGGGCCCACCGGGTAGAGCTGTGCGGTGTCCTTGCAGCCGGTCTTCCGGTCGTTGCCCCGGTAGTTGGCGCCCAGGGTGCGGATGCCGAGTTCCACCTCCTTGGGCGTCGCGTCGAGAACCTCGTCGAACGCCTGCTTCGCCGCCGCCATTCTGGTGCCGCCGTCGATGTCGCGCGCCCGCATGGAACCGCTGACGTCCAGGACGAGTTCGACCTTCGGGGCCGCCGTCTGTGGCTCCGTCTCGTCCGCCACAGCGCCGCCGGGAAACGCGATCCCGGCTCCCAGGGCCGCGAGCAGGGCGCAGACGCCCGTCGCCAGCCGATGTCTTCTGATCATCGGCGGATCCTATTGACCGTATGCGTCGCGCTCCAAAACGAACGGGTGTGGCAGCGCCGCCCATTGGTCGCCCGGCGTCTCGGGCGAGAGCCGCATCAGCGTCAACGCCTTGGCGGGCAGCGGCTCGTCGCACAGGGCCGCCAGATCAGGCGTACGGGACAGGTGGGGCAACGCGCCCCGCAGCGCGGCGGCCAGCGCCGGACCCGAACCGGCCGTCGCGGCCAGCGCACCCGCCACCAGCGAGCCGAATAGTTTGTGCCGCAACACGTTCACGTCGTCCGAAATCAGCCGCCCGGTCAGCGCGGGCGGTGTGATGCCGTGCCGGGCCAGCCGCTCGGGGCTGATCCGGATGTCCGCCAGATCGCGGTAGACCAGCCGCAGCGGGGCGCCGTCCGCGCCCAGCACCACGAGCAGGTTCTGTCCGTGCGCCTCCAGCGCGACGCCAAGGTCCAGCAGCCGCAGCCCGGTTGTCAGCGCGAGCCGGGTGAAGGCGGTCATCCACTCGGCCGACCGGGGCAGTTCCGTCGCGGCCAGCGCCGCCACCGGCACCACACGCTCACCCGGACCCGCGTACGTCTCCGGGGACTCCCGCAACTGCGCGGCCAGGTCGGGGGAGCGGGCCGTGGCCGCGCCCAGCGCGCGGGTGACGTGCAGTAGACCGTCGGTCCGCGCGGCCAGCTCCGTCGCGAACGAGGACAGGGTGGCCGACGCCTTCACCGAGTACACGGAGATGTCCCGCACCGAGGAGGTCAGCCGGGCACTGAGCGCGGTCTTCACATGCGGGCCGCCCGGGACCGCCAGCGTGCGCAGCGCCATCAACGGGTGGGCCGCGCGCCAGGGTTCGGCCGACCGCTTCAGCACATGCGCCGCCTGCCAGGGATGCACCGGCAGCAACAGATCGCCCCCGGCCCGCAGTTCCTCGGGCCAGTCGCCCGACACCAGGCACTCCGAGGCTGGTACGGCCACCGTGCCCAGCCACACCACCGGCCGGTGCTCCGGGCCGTACGCCAGCTGGTCCGCCACCGAGAAGCCGGGCCGGGAACGGCAGTTGGGGTGGTACGGGTGGCCGTCGACCACGCGCTGCTCCCACTCCCAGTCGTGCGCGGGCCACTCCTCCCCGGACGCCTCGGCGTTCGCCCGCGACAGGGCCAGCGAGGCCACGCTGCCCGCGAGTTCGGTGGCGAAGGCGGCCGCGTGCGGCACCGCGAGGTCGGTCATCAGGCGCGCGGGGTCGTCGTAGCGCTCGCGGTCCAGCCATAGCGTGCGGACGTGGTCGCCGGTGGCGTACGGATCGGAGTGCGGGCCGCGCAGCGCCCGGCCGTCGGCCAGGCGCAGGGTGCGCCCCTCGGCGTCCGCGGCGCGGCCGGTGATCCAGGGCAGCGGCTCGTGGACCAGCGCGCGCCACAGCCGGGTCAGCACCGCCGCCCGGGCTCCCTGCAGCGCGGCCGCGTATCTGCCGAGCAGGGCGGGCCGTACGGCGGTCAGCTCCTCGGCGATCTCGGCCTCGGCAGTGGGAGAGTGGTACACGTCGGCTCCTCGGGGACGGGCAGCTCAGAGCACGATTGTCGGATACGCGAGCCATACTGAACGCGACCGGCCCCCGCACGCGAACCGGCGGACGGCGCGGTCCGCCCTCCGTCCAGGACACCGGCGACGACGCCCGTGCCCTCCGCGAGGACACCGAAGCACAACGCCCGACCGGCGCCCGGAGCCGGGCCCGCACAGCCGCCCGGCGACGGCGCCCCGGCACGGGCCCCCGACGGGCCCGACGAGTACGACGAGCCCGACGGGCCGACGAGCCCGACGAGTACGAACGAATGGATCGCGTGGACCTCCAGCCTCACACCGACGACGTCGGCCGGCGCGCCGACGCCTATGCGGCGGCGCCCCTGCTCAACTGCCTGCTCCGCGAGGTCGCCACGCCGCTCCCGGACCCCGACGAGTGGCCCGTCCACCGGCTGCCCGGCACCGGACGGCTGCTGCGCGTGCGCCCCGGCCGCCGCCCGGCCTGCCCCGAGGTGCGCACCGGAGACCAGTGGCAGCGCGTCGGCCACACCGAACTGGTCAAACTCGTCGCGGAGGAACTGCGTCGGCACACCGGACTGACCGGCGGCGACCTGCCCGCCGAGATGATCGACAGCCGGGACACGGTCGCCGCGCTGCTCACCGCCCGCGCCCGCACCGTCGCGCCCGAGGACCCGTATCTGCGCTCCGAGCAGTCGCTGATCACCGGCCACCCCCACCACCCCGCCCCCAAGGCGCGCGGCGGCGGTCCGGCCGCCGCCTGGCTGCGCTACGCCCCCGAGGCCCATGGCCGCTTCCCACTGACCCTGCTCGGCGTCCGCGAGGACCAGGTGGCCGAGGAGGGCGACACCGGCGCCCTGGACGCCCTCGGCACCGCCCCGCCCGGCTACCGGCTGCTGCCCGCCCACCCCTGGCAGCTCGACCTCCTCGCCCGCGAACTGACCCCCGCCTTCGAGGACGGGCGCCTGGTCCGGCTCGGCGAGACGCCCTTCGTGGTGTGGCCGACGGCCGCCGTCCGCACGGTGTACGAGCCCGAGCGCGATCTGTTCCTGAAGTTCAGCCTCGACGTCCGCATCACCAACGACATCCGCCGCCTGTGGCGCCACGACCTGGCCAGACTCCGCCGCACCGACGAGGCGGCCACCGGCGCCTTCGCGACCATGGACGGCCCCGCAGCCTGGCTGAGCGACCGCGGCTACCGCACCGCCGCCTTCGCCTTCGAGGAACTGGCCGTCCTCGTCCGCGACGGCCTGCGCGACCATGTGCTGCCCGGCGCCACCCCGCTGCTCGCCGCCGGGCTCGCCGAGGGCTTCGACGGCGACCCGCTGGCTTCCACGCCCGACCCCGGCGCCTGGTGGACGGCCTACCTCCGCGCGGTCGTCCCGCCCGCGCTCACCGCCTTCGACACCCACGGCGTCGTCCTGGAGGCCCACCTCCAGAACACCCTGGTCGCCGTGGACGCCGCCGGTACACCCGTCCAGGCGCTGTTCCGCGACGCCGAGGGGGCGAAGCTCCTGCCGGAGGTCTCCCGCGCGGCGGGCTGGGAGCGGCTGGTGTACTGCCTGGTCGTCAACAACCTCACCGAGATCGCCGCCGCCCTCGCCGAACGCCACCCCGGCTTCGACCCCTGGCCCGCCGTCCGCCGCGAACTGGCCCGCCACGCCCTGCCGGAGATCCCGGCCCTGCTGACGGCGCCCAGCCTGCCGGGCAAGACCAACCTGCTGCTGCGCTGGACCGGGGCGGACGGCGCCGACGCCCGCTATCTGCCGCTGCCCAACCCGCTGGCCGACGGACACCCGCCACTGGCCGACGGGCACACCGACGCTTGATCTAGGCTTGCCGGTGTGCTGCGCGAGGTGACCGCCGTCCGATACGTGACCCCGTTGCGGTCCGGAGGCTCCGTACCCGGAGTCGTCGAGGCCGACGACCTGGGGACCTATGTCACGAAGTTCACCGGCTCCGCCCAGGGACACAAGGCCCTGGTCGCCGAGGTGATCGTCGGGGAGCTGGCCCGCGCGCTCGGGCTGCGCTTCCCCGAACTGGTCCTGGTGCACTTCGACCCGGCCATCGCCGCCGACGAACCGCACCAGGAGGTACGCGAGCTGCACGGCGCCAGCGCGGGCGTGAACCTCGGCATGGACTACCTCTCCGGCGCCGTCGACCTCACCCCCGAGCTGGCCCGCGACTTCCCCGTGGACCCGCTGGAGGCGGGCCGGATCGTCTGGCTGGACGCGCTGACCGCCAACGTGGACCGCACCGTCCACAGCTCCAACCTGATGCTCTGGCCCACCCGCGGTACCGTGCCCCCGCGCCTGTGGCTCATCGACCACGGTGCCGCCCTCGTCTTCCACCACCGCTGGGACACCACCGCGCCCGGCAAGAAGTACGACTTCCGCCACCACGCCCTCGGCTCCTACGGCCCCGACGTACGGGCCGCCGACGCCGAACTGGCCCCGCTGGTGACCGAGGAACTGCTGCGCCGCGTCGTCGCCGAGGTGCCCGACGCCTGGCTCGCCGAGGACGCGGGCTTCGCGACCCCGGACGACGTGCGCGCCGCCTACGTCGACTACCTCCTCGACCGCGTCCGGCTGTCCGAGCAGTGGCTGCCCACCGACTTCCCCAGCCGCGAGGAGATCGCGGCCGAGGACGCCGCGCGCGCGGCACGTACCCAGCGGGGCCGTCCGGACTGGCTGAAGGCGGTTCCCGATCTGCACGGCAAACCGGCGGCGAAACAGGACTGGTCGGTGCATCTCCAATGACCGGTTTGTCCGCAGCGATCAGCGCGTCCGCAGTGATCGGCGCATCTGCGATGAGGGGGCCACGATGAGCCGTGTCGTGATCGAGTACTGCACCCAGTGCCGCTGGCTGCCCCGCGCGGCCTGGCTGGCGCAGGAACTGCTCACCACCTTCGAGAGCGAGCTGACCGAGCTGGCCCTCAAGCCCGGCACCGGCGGCGTCTTCGTCGTCCGGGTCGACGACGAGGTGGTCTGGGACCGCCGCGAGCAGGGCTTCCCCGAGCCCACGGCGGTCAAGCGGCTGGTCCGCGACCGGGTGGCCCCGGGCCGCTCCCTCGGCCACTCGGACGGTCCCTCGGACAAGGGAGGCGACCCGGCCCCCGGGGTCAGCCCCTGAGGCCAGCCTCTGGGGTCAGCCTCTGAGGTGCCGGTAGGCGGGCAGCGTCAGGAAGTCCGCGTACTCCGCGTCCAGGGCCACCTGGAGGAAGAGGTCGTGCGCCTCCTGCCAGCGGCCCGCGGCGAACGCGTCCTCGCCCAACTCATCCCGGATGGCGCCGAGTTCATCGGAGGCGATGGAGCGGACCAGCTCGGGCACGGCCCGCTCGCCGTTCTCGAACTCCACGCCCGCGTTGATCCACTGCCAGATCTGCGAGCGCGAGATCTCCGCCGTGGCCGCGTCCTCCATCAGGTTGAAGATGGCCACCGCGCCCAGACCGCGCAGCCACGCCTCGATGTAACGGACGCCCACCTGAACGGCGTTGACGAGGCCGCCGTACGTCGGCCGCGCCTCCAGCGTGCCGACCGCGAGCAGGTCGCCCGCCGTCACCCGGACGTCCTCGCGCAGCCGGTCCTTCTGGTGCGGGCGGTCACCGAGCACCTTGTCGAAGGACTCCAGGGCGATCGGCACCAGGTCCGGATGCGCCACCCAGGAGCCGTCGAAACCGTCCCCCGCCTCACGGTCCTTGTCCGCGCGCACCTTCTCGAAGGCGACCCGGTTGACCTCCGCGTCCTTGCGGGACGGGATGAACGCCGCCATCCC
Source organism: Streptomyces sp. SID4985 (assembly GCF_009863025.1). GTDB lineage: Bacteria > Actinomycetota > Actinomycetes > Streptomycetales > Streptomycetaceae > Streptomyces. Next base: position 27,198 of record NZ_WWIR01000314.1, read on the forward strand.
GCCGATCGCGTGCGCGCCCCGCTTGTGGCAGGTGCGGACGAGGAGTTCGGTGTACGCCCGCATGAACGGCGCGGTCATCGTGACCGCGTTGCGGTCCGGCAGCACGAACTCCGGTCCCGCGTCACGGAAGTTCTTGATGAGGGAGAAGAGATAGTCCCAGCGGCCCGCGTTCAACCCCGAGGCGTGCTCGCGGAGTTCGTAGAGGATCTCCTCCATCTCGAACGCCGCCGTGATCGTCTCGATCAGCACGGTGGCCCGTACGGTGCCGCGCGGGACGCCGAGATACTCCTGTGCGAACACGAACACGTCGTTCCACAGCCGGGCTTCGAGGTGCGACTCGGTCTTCGGCAGGTAGAAGTACGGCCCCTTGCCGAGCTCCAGCAGCCGCCGTGTGTTGTGGAAGAAGTACAGCCCGAAGTCCACGAGGGCGCCGGGCAGCGGAGTGCCGTCGGCGCCGACGAGATGCCGCTCGTCCAGATGCCAGCCGCGCGGCCGCATGACGACGGTCGCCAACTCCTCGTCCGGGCGCAGCGCGTACGACTTCCCGGTGCGCTCGTCCGTGAAGTCGACCTGGCGCGCGTAGGCGTCCCTCAGGTTGAGCTGCCCGAGGACCACGTTCTCCCAGGTGGGCGCCGAGGCGTCCTCGAAGTCGGCCAGCCAGATCCGGGCGCCCGAGTTCAGCGCGTTCACCGTCATCCGGCGGTCGGTGGGGCCGGTGATCTCCACCCGCCGGTCCTCCAGCGCGGGCGGCGCCGGGGCGACCCGCCAGTCCTCGTCCGCGCGCACGTCCGCCGTCTCCGGCAGAAAGTCCAGCGTGCCCGTCCGCGCGATCTCGTCCCGCCGCCCGGCCCTCCGCGCCAGCAGCTCGTCCCGCCGGAGAGTGAAACGCCGGTGCAACTCCCCGAGAAACGCCAGCGCCTCCCCGGTCAGCACCTCCTCCTGCCGGGGCAGCGACGGAGCATCCACGACCGTGGGCGGGGACGACGCGGGTGCGGACATGAGCGGTCACTTCCTCAACTCACGGACGGTCGCTTCTGAGATGCGGATCGTAGGTTTTTCCCGGGGGAACCTCAACGGGTGGGGGATCTTCGGCGGGGCGTGAGATCGTCGTGACCATGATCGAGTCCTGGGTGATCGCCGACGACGGCACCGCTCCGGTGGCGGCCGAGACGGTTCGGGAGGCTCTCCGGGCGCGGATCGGCCGTGGACGCCTTGAGACGTGGCTGGTCGGTTCGTCCGGCCGGTCCTTGGCGGTGCTGACGAACACCGAGCGGGCCATGGTCATGCTGCTCGCGGAGGAGGGCGACCCCGGCGAGCACGCCGTGGACCCGGAAGCCCGGGGGTCGAGTGCGGGGTTCGTGTCGGCCAACGGGCAGCACGACGCGTACTCGAACGCGGACACCGTGCCCCTCGGGGAGGCGTTGCGCATCGTGGAGCACATCGTCCGCGCCGGGACGTGGCCCCCGGGCGCGCACCCGGTCTCCGATCGCTGATCGCCGATCACCGCAGCCGGTCCAAGTCCGCCTCGGTGTCGATGTCGTACGCCTCCGCCACGTCCCCGCACTCCACGAGCCGGATGTCCGCCGTGTGGTCCCGCAGATAGGCCCGCGCGCCCCGGTCGCCGGTGGCGGTCGCCGCGATGCCCGGCCAGTGCGCGGAGCCGAGGAGTACCGGGTGTCCTCGTACGCCGTCGTAGGCCGCCGACGCGAGGGAGTGCTCGTCCTGGAACGCGGCCAGGACCCGCGCGGCCGCCACCGGGCCGATGCCCGGCTGGTCGACCAGGCTCACCAGGGCCGCACGCGCGCCCGTTCTCGCGAGGGAGCGGAGTCCGGCGCGGAGGGAGGAGCCCATGCCGTCGGGCCAGTCGGGGTTGTCGACGAGGACGCAGCCGTCGAGCCGGGCGCGCTCGCGGACCTCGGCCGCCTGTGCGCCGAGGACCACATGGACCGGCGTGCACCCGGCCGCGCGCAGTACCCCGGCCGCGTGCTCGACCAGGGGCCGCCCCCGGTACGGCAGCAGCGCCTTGGGACGGCCGCCGAGCCGGCTGCCCCCGCCGGCGGCGAGGAGCAGACCGGCGAGGTCGGCGTGGGAGGTCTGGGGGGTCCGGGTCATGCGTCCTGCATACCCGGCGTCCGGCATCCATGTCCCGTCCGGAGGATCGGATGTCCCCAGGAGTCACGGCCCACCCATCCTCCAAGTGATCATTGTCACCGGGGCGTGTGCCGCCGACTCCTTGTAGCGTCGGCCCTCCGAAGTTGATCTTTGGGTGCTTCAGCCACAACGGGGTCGCTGGGGTGTGCGACGAGTCCTGGCCCGCTGCTCGGCGGCGAATGCCCCGCCCCGCCAAGGCCACCCCCGCCACCCGGCCGACCGGTACCACCGCCCGGGTCCGGTCCGCCCACACCGGGAGAAGTCCATGCCCACCACACCCGCCACCACCCCGGGCTCCCGCAGAGCCTGGCTGACCGACGGCCCCGTACTGCTGGTCGCCATCGTCTGGGGCTCCAGCTATCTGGCCACCAAGAACATCACGCGTGAAGACACCGTCATCACCCTGCTCCTGCTGCGCTTCCTCATCGCCGTCCCGCTCCTCGGCCTCGTGGCGCGACGCGCGATGCGGCGGCTGACGGTACGTGAGCTGGGCGGCGGAGGCGTCCTGGGGCTGATTCTCGCCGCCATCTTCCTGCTGGAGACCTACGGCGTCGTCCACACCTCGGCGACGAACGCCGGGCTGATCATCAGCCTCACCATGGTCTTCACCCCGCTCGCCGAAGCCGCCCTCAACCGCACCCCACCCAGCCGGTCCTTCCTGGCCGCGGCCGCGCTCTCCCTGCTCGGCGTCGCCCTGCTCACCCAGGGCACCGGCTTCACCGCGCCCTCCCTCGGCGACCTGCTCATGCTGCTGGCCGCCGTCGCCCGTACGGTCAACGTCCTGGTGATTCACCGACTCCCCGCCGTACGGGACACCGACGACGCGGCGCTCACCTTCGTCCAACTGTCCACCGCCGTCGCCGTCTTCGCGCTCCTGTCCCCGATGAGCGGAACCGGCCCGTGGCAGCTGGCGACGTCCTTCACCGGTGCCCAGTGGGTCAACCTGCTCTACCTGTCCGTCATGTGCACCCTGTTCGCCTTCTTCATCCAGCTCTGGGCCGTACGCCGAAGCTCCCCCTCCCGCGTCAGTCTCCTCCAGGGCACCGAACCCCTGTGGGCCGCAGTCATCGGCGTCGCCCTCGGCGGCGACCACCCCGGCGCCCTCGGCTACCTGGGTGCCGTCCTCGTGCTCGCCGGAACCACCTGGGGCCGCCGCGCGGCCGAACACCGCCCCGCGGCCGACGCGCGGTCGCCACACCCCCGCACCCTTGACGCCGCACCGCCCGCCATGAAGACTCCTTCAACAGAACGTTGAATTCCGTTACATGGGCGTAAATCCCGTTTCCGGAATGTGAACCGCCTGTCGACGGCCGAGAGGGGTCCGGGTGTCCGACGCCGAACTGGCGCTGCGTTCGACGCGCGTCGTCACGCCGGAGGGGGTGCGGGCCGCCACGGTCACCGTCGCCGCCGGGACCGTCACCGCGGTGCTGCCGCACGACGCGCCGCTCCCGGACGCGACCCGGCTGGAGGAGCTGGGTGACCACGCGCTGCTGCCCGGCCTGGTCGACACCCATGTGCACGTCAATGATCCCGGCCGGGCGGAGTGGGAGGGCTTCCGCACCGCCACGCGCGCGGCGGCCGCCGGGGGCATCACCACCCTCGTGGACATGCCGCTCAACTCCCTGCCGCCGACAACGACTACGGCCCACCTGGACGTCAAAAGGGCCGCGGCGCACGGCCGTACGCACATCGACGTCGGCTTCTGGGGCGGCGCGCTGCCGGGCAACGTCAAGGACCTGCGCCCGCTGCACGAGGCGGGAGTCTTCGGGTTCAAGGCGTTCCTGTCGCCGTCCGGCGTGGACGAGTTCCCGCACCTGGAGCGGGAGCAACTGGCCCGCTCGCTCGCGGAGATCGCCGGATTCGGTGGTCTGCTGATCGTGCACGCCGAGGACCCGACCCGGCTCGCCGACGCCCCCGCCGGGACGGCGTACGCGGGCTTCCTCGCCTCCCGGCCGCACGCGGCCGAGACCGAGGCCATCGCCCAACTCATCGAGCAGGCACGCCGCTTGGATGCACGGGTGCACGTACTCCACCTCTCCTCCGCCGCCGCGCTCCCGCTGATTGACGCCGCCAAGGCCGACGGCGTCCGCCTCACCGTGGAGACCTGCCCGCACTACCTCACCCTCACCGCCGAGGAAGTCCCGGACGGGGCAAGCGAGTTCAAGTGCTGCCCGCCCATCCGCGAGGCCGCCAACCAGGACCTGCTGTGGCAGGCGCTCGCCGACGGCACGATCGACTGCGTGGTGACCGACCACTCGCCGTCCACCGCCGACCTCAAGACACCGGACTTCGCGACCGCCTGGGGTGGCATCTCCGGGCTCCAGTTGAGCCTTCCGGCGGTGTGGACGGAAGCGCGCCGCCGGGGCCACGGCCTCGCGGACGTGGTCCGCTGGATGTCCGCGCGCACCGCCGCCCTGGCGGGTCTCGACCGCAAGGGCGCCATCGCGCCCGGCCGCGACGCCGACTTCGCCGTCCTCGCCCCCGAGGAGACCTTCACCGTGGACCCGGCCCGGCTCCAGCACCGCAACCCGGTCACCGCGTACGCGGGCAGGACGCTGCACGGCGTGGTGAAGTCGACCTGGCTGCGCGGCGAACGGGTGTACGCGAACGGTGAGTTCACCGAGCCGAGAGGCCGCCTCCTCACCCGCACTCGATGAGCCCCCGCGTACTCGATGAGCCCCCGCGTACCGATGAGCCCTCGCGTCCACGACGAGCCCTCGCGTCCACGACGAGCCCCCGCGTTCACGTTGAGCCCCCGCGTCAGTGAAAGGAACCCAGTGACGGCGCCCCGATTCACCGGACCCGCAGCCCCGTTCGGCGGCGGCGACCCCTACGCCGACTACCGCACCGCCGACTTCCCCTTCACGACGTACACCGACCTCGCCGACCGGCGGCTCGGCGCGGGGGTCGTCGCGGCGAACGACGAGTTCTTCGCCGAGCGGGAGAACCTGCTCACGCCCGGCCGGGCCGTCTTCGACCCCGGGCACTTCGGCCACAAGGGCAAGGTGATGGACGGCTGGGAGACCCGGCGACGGCGCGGTACGGACGCCGGGCACCCGTGGCCCACCGCCGAGGACCACGACTGGGCGCTGATCCGCCTCGGCGCGCCCGGGGTGATCCGGGGGATCGTCGTGGACACCGCCCACTTCCGGGGCAACCACCCCGAGGCCGTCTCCGTCGAGGCCGCCTCGGTGCCCGGCACCCCGTCACCGGAGCAACTCCTCGGCGACGACGTGAAGTGGACGACGCTCGTCCCGCGCACCCCGGTCGGCGGCCACGCGGCCAACGGCTTCGAGGTGTCGGCACGGCAGCGCTTCACCCACCTGCGCCTCAACCAGCACCCCGACGGCGGAATCGCCCGGCTGCGGGTGTACGGCGAGGTCGCCCCGGACCCTGAATGGCTCGCGGCACTCGGCACCTTCGACGTCGTCGCCCTGGAGAACGGCGGCCGCGTCGAGGACGCCTCCGACCGCTTCTACTCCCCACCCGCCCACACCATCCTTCCGGGCAACTCCCGTCGTATGGACGAGGGTTGGGAGACGCGTCGGCGCCGCGACCGGGGCCACGACTGGATCACCTACCGCCTCACCGCCCAGTCGGAGATCCGGGCGGTCGAGATCGACACGGCGTGTCTGAAGGGCAACAGTGCGGGGTGGGCGTCGGTGTCGGTACGGGACGGCGAGGACAGCTCAGGCGCCGACTGGGTCGAACTCCTGCCCCGCACCCGCCTCCAGCCCGACACCCGCCACCGCTTCGTCCTCCCGGCCCCGGCCGTCGGCACGCACGCGCGGGTGGACATCTACCCCGACGGCGGCATCTCCCGGCTCCGTCTGTTCGGCTCGCTCACGGAGACGGGGGCGTCCCAACTCGCGGCGCGCCACCGGGAACTGGGCGGCTGAGCCGTACACCCTTGTATCGCCGCCCGGGAACGTCACTCCGCCGCGCTTCCACCTGAATCTCAGTCGTCACACGGTGATCATCGAAGGCAGGATGACCCGCACGGCGAGTGTCGCCGCGGCAACTGACGAACTCGGACGACTTCTCACCTTCCATGACCTCGACGCAGTGCAGGAATACTGTGATCGCAACGGCTGGGAGCTCGTCCGGGAGGACGGAGACCCGCTCGATCTGGAGATGGTGCGTTGGTGGGTCGTTCGACGGCCTCTCCCACAGCCTGAAGGCCGGACCCACCTCTGCCCCCGCAGGGGTCGATCCACGACAGCACCTACGAGAAGATCTTCGGCGGTGAGGCTCTGGAACCGGCCGCCGGGGACGGAGCGTGGACGGAGGAGGAGACCGAGGCCGTGCGTGAATTCCTTCGTGCGGGGCTGGACCTCTGGGAACAGGCCGTCATTTCTTCGGCGGCATCGTAAAAATTCTCCGGCGGCACGGAGAATGCTTGTTTCGGAACATCAGTGACAGTTTTCGAATGTCCAGATAATTGTGCGCTACATCGGCCCCGTTCCCGCCGCGACGAGTCCCGCCACCGGGGCCACGTGACGGCGGCTGATGAGCCAGCGGCCGTCCTCCTGCTCGAAGTCGTCCTCCACGAGGCCGACCACGGTCCAGTCGGCGGGGCGGGGCCGGCCGTCGAGGGTGCGGGTGGCGTTCCAGTGCCAGACCGTGGCGTAAGCCTGCAGGTGGGGTCGCTTGTCGGTCCACTCGATGAGGGTCTGGCCGAGGACGTGGGCGACCGTGGGTTCCCACCGCCGGGACCGCCCCGCCGACATGAAGGCGGTGAATTCGTCGCGTCCATGGAAGCGCTGGGTGGGGCCGGGCATCACGTCGTACTCGATCAGGGCGTCCTTGGTGAAGCAGTCGACGAGCTGTTCGTACCGGCCCGTATCGACCAGCCGGAAGAACGTGTAGAAAGTCCGGTAGATCTCCCGCTCCGCCGCGATGGTGGCGAGAAGATCGTCGTTCATGGAGGCCATGTCGGTCCTTTCCGGGCCGCCGGACGAGTTTCCGCTCATGATGCTACGGAATTTCCGGGCCGTGGGGCGCTATATCGGCCTTTCTTGGTGTGACTGGACACGGTGGGTGCGTTATCGGGGCCGTTGTTCTCCTCGGCCCTGCCGACATGCCCGCTCCGGCCACCGATGAGTTGCGCGCCGAGCCGGGGTCTGCACCGTTGACATGGGCGGCCCCCAGCCGCCGACGGCCCCGGCATCGGAAGAAGGCACCTCATGGCCACGCTCGTCTCCACCGTCTTCGTCAGCCTGGACGGTGTGTACCAGGGGCCCGGCGGCCCGGAAGAGGACACCAGTGGCGGCTTCGCCCAGGGCGGCTGGACCGTACCGTTCTCCGACCCGGACTTCGGCGAGTTCATCACCGAGGTCTTCGCGGGCCCCGAGGCGTTCCTGCTCGGCCGTCACACCTACGACATCTTCGCCGCGTACTGGCCGCACGTGACCGACCCCGACCACCTGATCGCGGCGAAGCTCAACGGCCTCCCGAAGTACGTCGTTTCGGCCACCCTCCAGGACCCGTCCTGGCACCGCACCACTGTCCTCTCCGGCGATCTGGCCAAGGAGGTCCGCGCGCTCAAGGAGAGCACGGAGGGGCAGATCCAGATCCACGGCAGCGGCGCCCTGGTCCGCGCCCTGGTCAACCTCCGCCTCCTCGACACCCTCCACCTCGCGACCTTCCCGGTCGTGCTCGGCGCGGGCCGCCGCCTCTTCGCGGAGGGCGCCGTACCCACCCGCTTCCGCCACACCGCGGGCCGCGTCACCAGCACGGGTGTCTCCATCCAGACGTACGACGTGGCGGGCGACCCCGAGTACGGCAGCTTCGAGCTGTCCGACGAGGCGTGAGGCGCCGCCGCGCGAGGCGTGGGAGGGGGCCGAAAGGCCCTCTCTGGGCAGGTTAACTTCCCGAGAACTCATCGGACCTGACGGGAAAATCCACACCCTTGTCATTGACATGCCCACGTCTACGCGCGTCATCATGAGGGCATGAGATTCCCCCCACGAACGTCTCGCATCGGCGCCGCCGCCGCGCTGCTCTCGGCGCTCCTTGTCGGCGGCACGGTCGCCACCGGCACGGCGGACGCGGCCACCGCGTCCGTCGGCAGCATCTGCTACGGCGACCTGCCCTCGCAGGCCTACGACACCCTGGAACTCATCGACCAGGGCGGCCCGTTCCCCTACTCCCAGGACGGCGTCGTCTTCCAGAACCGAGAAGGCGTCCTGCCCAGCCAGTCGTCCGGCTACTACCACGAGTACACGGTCAAGACCCCGGGCGAATCCACCCGCGGCGCCCGACGCATCGTCACCGGCAAGGCGTACGAGGAGGACTACTACACCTCCGACCACTACGCCACGTTCGACCTGATCGACTTCGGCTGCTGACCTTCCCCCCTCACACGACCCGCCCGGCGACCCCTCCCCCCACCCTTGGGGTCGCTGGGCGGGTCTGCGTCCGGGGAGGGGCTGCGGCAGGCAGTTGGTGGCGCCTGCCGGACATCCGGCGAGGGTGAGACGGGCCGGTGGCCCTCGGTGACCAGGTACTCCTCGGCACGCTCGACCAGTTCGCAACTCCGCGCGCTCGTAGACTTCGGTCATGCTGCTGGTCAATGGCGGAGAAACCATGGTTGACGCTCCCGTACTGCGTACGGGTGGAGTGCCACTCGTCCCGGAGGGATTCGTGTGGCCGGACTGCCGTGAGTGTGGCGAGCCCATGCAGTTCCTCGCTCACCTGCCCCTCGACGCGGGGGTGGTCGCGGTCTTCTTCTGCCAGAACGACCCGGGCATGTGTGACGACTGGGACGCTGCCGCCGGTGCCAACCGCGCCTTCGTGTTCACAGGTGGACTCTCGGCGGCCACCGTCCCCGCCGAGGGCGCCACGACGCTCGGTGCGGTGACCGCCCTGCGCCCCCACCCGGCCGACGTCCCCACCGCGGAGCCGGTTCTGGGGAGGCTGGGTGGCGAACCCGACTGGATCCAGAACGACGAGACCCCCGACTGTCCCTCCTGCGCGACCCGAATGACCTTCACGGCCGAACTCGAGGAGGGAGCCGACTTCGCGACCTCCGCCAACTTCGGCGGATGCGGCCGCGGCTACGTCTTTCACTGCCACCCCTGTAGCGAGGCCGCCTTCCTCTGGCAGAGATGAGGTCCGGCTGAAGTCGGCCTGGACGGTGGTGAGTCCCGTACCGGCTGATCTGGTCACCTTCTACGACAGCATCGGCGACGTCACCTGGGCGGACGTCGGCAACGGCTACTTCCTCGACCCGGCGAGTGACGTACTCCTGCGACTCCAGGAGTACGGCGCTGTCGACGTCGGCGCGGATCAGGAGGCCCACGGTCTGGTCATCGGCTCGAACGGCGGCGGCCTCTGCTACGTCGTGGGCCCTGATGGGCAGGTTCACCGGATGCGGACGGCGTCGCTGGACGAACCGGAGCTCGACAAGGTGGCCGATGACCTGCGGCGGTTTCTGGAACTGCTGGAACGATCCCTGACACGGTTCGTCGCCGACGGCGAGCCGGGATCTCTGTAGGCCGGTCCGCGGGGCCCGTTTGCGACCTGTACGGAGGCAGAACCGGCGGAGCCCCCTGGTCGCCGGTGCGACGAACCGTGGCATCAGGGGGTCCGCCACGGGCTCTACACCCTGAGCGCGCTCCCCTCGTAAGGCGCCCCCAACCGGTCCGGCACCTCCGCCAGCGCCACCGCCCGCCGCTCGCGTCGTGACGTCTCGCACGCCTCCGCGATCCGCAGGGCCTGGAGGGCCTCGCGGCCGTCGCACGGGTTGGGGAGTTCGCCCCGGACCACCTCCACGAAGGCGCGCAGTTCGGCCTCGTAGGCCGAGCCGAAGCGCTCGAAGAAGCCGCTCCACGGCTTGTCGCACGGGGGTGGTCCGGTCGGTTCCGTGGAGGCGACCGGGGTGCGGTCGTCCAGGCCGACCACGACCGTGTCGCGTTCCCCGGCCAGTTCCATGCGGACGTCGTAGCCCGCGCCGTTCAGGCGGGTCGCCGTCGCGGTGGCGAGGGTGCCGTCGTCCAGGGTGAGGACCGCCGCGCCGGTGTCGACGTCACCGGCGGCGCGGAACATGGGCGGCCCGGCGTCGGAGCCACTCGCGTAGACGTCGGTCACCTCGCGCCCGGTCACCCAGCGCAGGACGTCGAAGTCGTGGATCAGGGTGTCCCGGAACAGACCGCCGGACAGCGGCAGCCATTCGGGCGGGGGAGGGGACTGGTCGGAGGTGAGCGCCCGCACGGTGTGCAGACGCCCGAGTCTGCCGGAGCGCACCGCCTCGCGCGCGCCCACGTAGCCCGCGTCGAAGCGCCGTTGGAAGCCCATCTGGAGCACCGTTCCGGCGGCCTCGACCTCCGCGAGGGCGCCCAGGGTGCCGGGCAGGTCGAGCGCGATCGGCTTCTCGCAGAACACCGGAAGACCCGAGCGGGCCGCCCGGCCGATCAGCTCGGCGTGCGCGGACGTCGCCGTGGTGATCACCACCGCGTCCACGCCCCACTGGAAGACCTCGTCCACCCCGGGCGCCGCCGTCTCGCCGAGGCGGTGTGCCAACTCCTGTGCCCGTAACGGATTCGTGTCCGTCAGGATGAGCGATCCGACCTCCCTGTGGCGGCTGAGCGTGTTCGCGTGGATGGTGCCGATGCGGCCCGTACCGATGACCCCGATGCGCATGGAAACAAAGTGGAGGGCCGTCCTGTACTTGTCAATCAGTATGTCCGGACAATCGGACTTCACGACTTCCCGTCAACCGGGCACCGGACTACTCTCGGGCCCGTGCCGAAACCAGATGTGGACCCGACCGTGGCGCTCGACCTCCGTGTGGACCGCGGCTCCCCGGTCCCGTTGTACTTCCAGCTCTCCCAGCAGCTGGAGGCCGCCATCGAGCGCGGCGCGCTCACCCCGGGCAGCCTGCTCGGCAACGAGATCGAGCTGGCCGCGCGGCTCGGCCTGTCCCGGCCCACCGTCCGCCAGGCCATCCAGTCGCTGGTCGACAAGGGGCTCCTGGTGCGCCGCCGGGGCGTCGGCACCCAGGTCGTGCACAGCCAGGTCAAGCGCCCGCTGGAGCTGAGCAGCCTCTACGACGACCTGGAGGCGGCCGGGCAGCGCCCCGCGACCAAGGTGCTCGTCAACACGACGGTGCCCGCGTCCACCGAGGTCGCCGCCTCGCTCGGGCTGCCCGAGGGCAGTGACGTCCACCGCGTCGAGCGGCTGCGGCTCGCACACGGCGAGCCGATGGCGTACCTCGTCAACCATCTGCCGCCCGGCCTGCTCGACCTCGACACCGCCCGCCTGGAGGCGACCGGCCTCTACCGGATGATGCGCGCGGCGGGGATCACCCTGCACAGCGCCCGCCAGTCGATCGGCGCGCGCGCCGCCGTCCCCGCCGAGGCGGAACGGCTCACCGAGGCCGAGGGTGCCCCCCTGCTCACCATGAGACGCACCACGTACGACGACACCGGCCGTGCCGTCGAGTACGGCGACCACGTCTACCGTCCGGCCCGCTACTCCTTCGAATTCCAGCTCCTCGTCCGGTCCTGAGCGTCCGGATTTCGCGTGCGTATGTGTCCGTATGTCCGGACAAAGTAACCGTAATGGGTGCCCCGGGCATGTAACGAGTGTTCCGTATGTTCGATACTGAAGTGTTTGGGGCAGGTGACGGCGCCGCCGGGACGAACCGACGGAGTCGCGCCCGCCCCTCTCGCACGTTGGAGCACGGTCAGTACGCACGCAAGAAGGAGCACGGCCTCGTGGCACGGTTTCGGACCCGGGTGGGCACGGCGATGGCAGGGGCACTCGGTGTGATCGCCTGTCTGTCGCTCGCCGCTTGTAGCAGCACCGGCGGCAAGCGGGCCGAGGACGCCCGCAAGGCGGCGGCGGCCCAGGGCAGGTCGGCGGTGAACACCCCCCGCTGGACCTTCGCGATGATCACCCACTCCGGAGACGGCGACACCTTCTGGGACATCGTGCAGAGCGGCGCCAAGCAGGCCGCGATCAAGGACAACATCAACTTCCTGTACTCGCACGACGACGAGGCCCAGCAGCAGGCGCAGCTGGTCGACGCCGCCGTGGACAAGAAGGTCGACGGCATCATCGTCACCCTCGCCAAGCCCGACGCGCTCAAGGCGGCGGTCGCCCGCGCCGAGAAGGCCGGCATCCCGGTCGTCACGGTGAACTCCGGCTCCGCCGACTCCGAGAAGTTCGGCGCCCTCACCCACGTCGGCCAGGACGAGACCATCGCCGGTGAGGCTGTCGGCGACGAGCTGAACAAGCGCGGCCGCAAGAAGGCCCTGTGCATCCTGCACGAGCAGGGCAACGTCGGCCATGAACAGCGCTGTGACGGTGTCGCCAAGACCTTCCACGGCACCGTGCAGAAGCTCTACGTCAACGGCACCAACATGCCCGACGTGCAGTCCGCGATCGGGGCCAAGCTCCAGGCCGACCGGTCCGTGGACGCCGTCGTCACCCTGGGCGCGCCGTACGCGGACACCGCCGCCAAGGCCAAGCAGGACGCGGGCAGCAAGGCCGAGATCGACACCTTCGACCTCAACGCCAAGGTCGCCGCCGAGCTGCAGGACGGCACCCTCGGCTTCGCCGTCGACCAGCAGCCCTACCTCCAGGGCTACGAGGCGATCGACCTGCTCTGGCTGTACAAGTACAACGGCGACATGCTCGGCGGCGGCAAGCCCGTCCTGACCGGGCCGCAGATCATCACCAAGGACCAGGCCGCCGCGCTCGCCGAGTACACCGAGCGGGGCACCCGATGAGCGTGAACACCGCGGCCCCCGCGCCGCCCGGCCCCGACAGTCCGTCGGCCGACGAACGCCTGCTGCGGACCTCCCCGCTGCGCAAACTCCTCGCCCGCCCCGAGCTGGGCTCGGTCGTCGGCGCGCTCGCCGTCTTCGTGTTCTTCGCGTGCGTCGCCGGAGGGTTCCTGCACGCGTCGAGCCTCAGCACGGTCCTCTACGCCTCCTCGACCATCGGCATCATGGCGGTGCCCGTGGCCCTGCTGATGATCGGCGGCGAGTTCGACCTCTCGGCGGGCGTCATGGTGACGTCGTCCGCGCTGATCTCCTCGATGTTCAGCTACCAGATGACGGCGAACGTCTGGGTCGGCGCGGGCGTGTCCCTGCTGGTCACCCTCGCGATCGGCGCCTTCAACGGCTTCATGCTGACCCGCACCAAGCTGCCCAGCTTCATCGTCACGCTCGGCACGTTCCTGATGCTGACCGGCATGAACCTCGGCTTCACCAAGCTGATCGACGGCACCGTCTCCACCAAGACCATCGCCGACATGGAGGGCTTCCCCAGCGCCCGCGCCCTCTTCGCCTCGACGCTCACCGTCGGCGGTGTCGGCTTCAAGGTGACGATCCTGTGGTGGCTCGCCCTCGTCGCCGTCGCCTCCTGGGTGCTGCTGCGCACCCGCGTCGGCAACTGGATCTTCGCCGTCGGCGGCAACGCGGACGCGGCCCGCGCGGTCGGCGTGCCCGTCGCCAAGACCAAGATCGGCCTCTACATGGGCGTCGCCTTCGGCGCCTGGATCTCCGGCCAGCACCTGCTCTTCTCCTTCGACGCCGTCCAGTCCGGCGAGGGCGTCGGCAACGAGCTGATCTACATCATCGCGGCCGTCATCGGCGGCTGCCTGATCACCGGCGGCTACGGCAGCGCGGTCGGCTCGGCGGTCGGCGCGCTCCTGTTCGGCATGACCAGCAAGGGCATCGTCTTCGCCGAGTGGAACCCCGACTGGTTCAAGTTCTTCCTCGGAGCGATGCTCCTCCTCGCGACCCTGCTCAACACCTGGGTCCGCAAGCGTGCGGAGGCCACGAAATGACCGTGACCGAGGAGCGCGTGCCGCTCGTCGAGCTGACCGACGTCAGCAAGCACTACGGCAACGTCCGCGCCCTGGAGGGCGTCTCCCTGGAGGTCCACGCCGGAGAGATCACCTGCGTCCTCGGCGACAACGGCGCGGGCAAGTCCACCCTGATCAAGATGATCGCGGGACTGCACCGCCACGACGGCGGCACCCTGCGCGTCGAGGGCGAGGAGACCCGGCTCACCTCCCCGCGCGACGCCCTGGACCGGGGCATCGCCACCGTCTACCAGGACCTCGCCGTCGTCTCCCTGATGCCGGTCTGGCGGAACTTCTTCCTCGGCTCCGAGCCGCGCAGGGGCCGGGGCCCCTTCCGCCGCCTCGACATCGAGCACATGCGCCGCACCACCCGCGCCGAACTGCTCCGCATGGGCATCGACCTGCGTGACGTGGACCAGCCCATCGGCACCCTCTCCGGCGGTGAGCGCCAGTGCGTCGCCATCGCCCGCGCCGTCCACTTCGGCGCCAAGGTCCTCGTCCTGGACGAGCCGACCGCCGCACTGGGCGTCAAGCAGTCCGGTGTGGTCCTCAAATATGTGGCCGCCGCCCGGGACGAGGGCCTGGGCGTTGTGCTGATCACCCACAACCCGCACCACGCGTACCTGGTCGGCGACCGGTTCGTACTGCTGCGGCGCGGCACCATGGTGGGTAATCACACACGTGACGAGATCACCCTGGACGAGCTGACCAAGCAGATGGCGGGCGGCGCCGACCTCGACGCCCTGGTGCACGAACTCCAGCGCGGCTGACGGGGGCGGGGAGCGCGTCCGAGACGTCCATGGCCGCTTCCGCGGCGTCCATGGTCACCCGCGCTCCCTTATCCCGCCTTGACACCATGTACCTCGCCCGTTGAGGCAGAATCGACGACGATGAGCACCTACCGCGACCTCACGGCCCCCATCGGTTCCCGCCGAGCGCCCGTACTGCGGACCGTCGGCACCCGGGAACGCCGTTCGCATCTCACGGCTCCCCGCGTGCCCACCGTCGGCATCGACATCGGCGGCACCAAGGTCATGGCGGGCGTCGTGGACGCCGACGGCAACATCCTGGAGAAGCTCCGCACGGAGACCCCGGACAAGTCCAAGAGCCCCAAGGTCGTCGAGGACACCATCGTCGAACTGGTCCTGGACCTCTCCGACCGGCACGACGTGCACGCCGTCGGCATCGGCGCGGCCGGCTGGGTCGACGCCGACCGCAACCGGGTGCTCTTCGCGCCGCACCTGGCCTGGCGCAACGAACCGCTGAGGGACCGCATCTCCAGCCGTCTGTCGGTGCCCGTGCTCGTCGACAACGACGCCAACACCGCCGCCTGGGCCGAGTGGCGCTTCGGCGCCGGACGCGGCGAGGACCACCTCGTCATGATCACCCTCGGCACCGGCATCGGCGGCGCCATCCTGGAGGACGGCCAGGTCAAGCGCGGCAAGTTCGGCGTCGCGGGCGAGTTCGGCCATATGCAGGTCGTCCCCGGCGGACACCGCTGCCCCTGCGGCAACCGCGGCTGCTGGGAGCAGTACAGCTCCGGCAACGCGCTCGTCCGCGAGGCCAAGGAGCTGGCCGCCGCGGACTCGCCCGTCGCCTACGGCATCATCGAGCACGTCAAGGGCCAGATCGGCGACATCTCCGGGCCCATGATCACGGAGCTGGCCCGCGAGGGCGACGCGATGTGCATCGAGCTGCTCCAGGACATCGGCCAGTGGCTCGGCGTCGGCATCGCCAACCTCGCCGCCGCCCTCGACCCCTCCTGCTTCGTCATCGGCGGCGGCGTCAGCGCCGCCGACGACCTGCTCATCGGCCCCGCGCGCGACGCCTTCAAGCGCCAGCTCACCGGGCGCGGCTACCGCCCCGAGGCCCGCATCGCCCGCGCCCAGCTCGGCCCCGAGGCCGGCATGGTCGGCGCCGCCGACCTCGCCCGCCTGGTCGCCCGCCGCTTCCGCCGCGCCAAGCGCCGCCGGGTCGAGCGGCACGAACGCTACGAGCGGTACGTCCAGGGCCGCCGGGACCAGGACACCGCATGACCACCTCGCTGCCGCACCAGGCGGCGCCACCGGACACCCCGCACGCCCCCGCCGAGGACCCCGGCCACCGCGTCCGCCGCCGCGCGCTCACGCTGCTGATCATCGTGCTGCTCATCGGCGTACCGGCGGGCTATCTGGTGATCTCCGCCAACCAGAGCCGCGACAGCGGCAAGGACAAGGAGGCGAAGTACTCGGCCACCGGCCTCACCCCGGGCTGGCCCTCCAAGGTGCAGCGCCGCCTCTACCAGGTCGCCGTCCCGCGCCCCGCCGACTACCTCGCCTACTACGAGACCAACAACTGGAAGACCAGCCGCCTCTACGTGCAGTTCCGCACCAACGACGCGGGCCTGGACAGCTTCCTCGCCACCATGGGCCTGCGCCGCGACGAACTGAAGAAGGGCGACCTCACCATCGGCGCCCGCGACCGCAAGGTCTCCGGCTGGAACTTCGCGGGCCCCGGCCCCTGGGTCGGCGTGAGCCGCACCCAGAAGAACCCGGCGCCCACCCAGGACGTGGTCGTCAACCTCTCCGACCCGCGGTTCCCGATGGTCTACGCGGTCTCCCGCACGGTGCCGTGACAGGGCCCCGGCCCTCGCCGGAGCCGATTGTCAGACCCCGCCCGTACAGTCGGAGACAACTGGTCCGACACACGGGCGGGAGGTGACAGGACGTATGGACGGCGGCACGGCCGTGCTGAGCGAGCGCGCGTACTCCGAGGCGATCGGGGGCCGGATTCCGGCGTACCTCGCCACCCTCTACCTGCCCGCGCCCCTGCCCCGCGAGGGCCGGATCGCCCTCTGGTCGCCCGACGGCACCCCGCTCCCCGAGCCGGACGGCTCCAGCGGGACGATCACTGAGCTCACTGTCGTACGCCGCCATGGCGCGACCGTACGGCGCCGCCAGGTCCCCGCGCTGACCCTGCCGCTCATGGACGCGCTGCCCCTGCTCGCCAACGCCCGGCACGACGCCGCCGCCCACCCCGCCACCGTCTGCTGGGGCGCCGCCGCGCTGCACGCCCTGCGCCTGGCCGCCCGGGGACGACTGCTGCCCGGCCTCACCCCGAGCGGCCACGACGCCTGGCGCGCGGGCCCGCTGGAGCCCGACGACATCGCGCACCTGCGCGCGGTCGCCGCCGCCCTGCCCGCCGAGGGCCACGCGGTGCCGCTGCCCGGCGAGGGCCCGCTCCGGCTGCCCGAACCCGAGGCCCTGGTCCGCTCCTTCCTGGACGCGGTCGCCGACACCCTGCCCCGCACCCCCGCCGCCCCGCATACGGGCGGCCGCCCCTTCGCCGCCCGCGAACCCCAGCCGCTGCCCGGCGCCCACGACTGGGCGGCCGAGGTCGCCGCGGGCATGGACGCGGGCGTACGGATCTCGCTGCGCCTGGACCTCTCGGCGTACGCGGTCTTCGACGCGGGCGACGACAGCGGCTCGCGCGCGGCGGGCGCGGCCGTCGTCCAGGTGCACAGCCTCGCCGACCCCACCCTGGTCACGGACGCGGCCGCCCTGTGGGCGGGGGAGGCCGACACCGCCTTCGGACCCCGCGCGCGTGTGGACGCCGCCCTCGCCGTACGGCGCGCGGCG
>NZ_WWIR01000315.1 GCF_009863025.1 Streptomyces sp. SID4985
TCGGTGGAGGCGTCCTCGCTCAGGTCGTAGCGCGCCAGTTCCTGGCCGTTCGCCTGGTTCACGACGCGGATGAAGGCGTTGCGGACCTGGCCGAAGGACTGCTGGCGGTTGTCGGCGTCGTAGATCGAGACCGGGAACACGATCTTGTCGACGTCGGCGGGCACCGTGACGAGGCTGACCTTGATCTGCTCGTCGTCGCCCTCGCCCTCACCGGTGAGGTTGTCGCCGGTGTGCTCGACGGAGCCGTCCGGGCTCTTGAGGTTGTTGAAGAAGACGAAGTTCTGGTCGCTGCCGACCTTGCCTGCGGTGTTCAGCAGCAGCGCGCTGGCGTCGAGGTCGAAGTCGGTGCCGGTCGTGGTGCGCACGTCCCACCCCAGACCGACGATGACGTCGGTCAGGCCCGGGGCCTCCTTCGTCAGCGATACGTTGCCGCCCTTGCTGAGGCTGACTCCCACGGGTCCTCCATGTGGTGTCCAGGGGCGGGGAGCCCCGTCGTACTCCGGATACGGGATCAACGAGCCGATCCTAGTGACGGGTTCCCGCCCCTCGCAGACCCTGGACCCGAAGGATCACAGGTGTCGGGGCCCCGGGGCGCTCGCCCCGGACCGGCTCACAGCGCGTCGAGCGCCTTCACGTAGTCGCCCAGGTCGCGGGCGTCGGGAAGGCCGTTGACCACGGTCCACCGCACGACGCCCTCCTTGTCGATGACGAAGGTGCCCCGGACGGCGCAGCCCTTGTCCTCGTCGAAGACGCCGTAGGCGCGCGAGACGTTGCCGTGCGGCCAGAAGTCGCTCAGCAGCGGGTACTCCAGGCCCTCCTGCTCGGCGAAGACGCGCAGGGTGTGGATGGAGTCGTTGGACACGGCGAGGAGCTGGGTGTCGCGGTCCTCGAACTGCGGGAGGTGGTCACGCAGCTCGCACAGCTCGCCGGTGCACACGCCGGTGAAGGCGAAGGGGTAGAAGAGCAGGACCACGTTCTTCTCGCCGCGGAAGTCCGAGAGCTTCACGGTGCGGCCGTGGTTGTCCTTGAGCTCGAAGTCGGGCGCCTTGTCGCCGGCCTGGATCGCCATCGTCCTTGCATCCCTTCGGTGGGCTGACGGGGGGTGGGGCGGGAGTCCGCTCCCACCCCACCCTACGCAGCGCGCACCACGGGCTCCGTGGCGGGCCGGGGGTGTGCCCGGTCCGTCACGGAGCCCAGGGCCCGGCGGGTTGCCGCTCGGCGGCGCTGTCCTACCGCTTGCCGGACTTGGCGGCCTTCGGCGTCGCCAGACGCGAGCCGCTCCAGTCCTTGCCGACGCTGACGCCCTTCGAGGCGGTCAGGCCGGCGGTCGTCGCGGCCTCCGAGATGTCGCTCGGCTCCACGTACCCCGTACGGCCGGTCTTCGGCGTCAGGAGCAGGATGGCACCGCCCTCTTCGATGTATGTGGTGGCGTCCACCAGCACATCGGTGAGGTCGCCGTCGTCATCACGGAACCACAGCACGACGGCGTCGGCCACGTCGTCGTATTCCTCGTCCATCAGGTCGCCTTCGACGGCTTCCTCGATGGCCTCGCGGAGTTCCTGATCGACGTCCTCGTCGTAGCCGATCTCCTGGACCACCTGTCCGGGCTGGAAACCCAGCCTGGCGGCAGGGTTGGTCCGCTCCTCCGCGTGGTCCGCGGTCGCGCTCACGGGTTGCCTCCTGATCATGTCTTGGTGAAGTAACTCAGCTCCGCGCGTACGCGAAGCATTGGCCGTAGTCCACACGGGCGGGACGGATCGCGCAAGTACCCGACCGTCCAGACCGCCGAAACGGTGACTGCGGCGGCGGCGCCGCAGCGGCTTATGGCACCGTATCCCGTTTGCCGGGGAACCACATCACACCGATGTGCCCGTTATGCCCCCTTCAGAATCATCCTTGGTTACGACAGTCGAACAAATTTGCCGAGCACGTCACACCGCGGGCGTATCGTCGCGTTTTGCCCCGGGCGAACGCCGCGACCGGGGTGACGCGGGCCGTGACGAGGTACACGATGGGGAACGTCCTTCACAGAAGAAGTCTCCCGAAGTCTTCCGAGAAGAAATGGCCCAGGCCCTCCGAAAGGTGAGGAACAGCGTGGCTTCCGGTTCCGATCGCAATCCGATCATCATTGGCGGCCTTCCGAGTCAGGTTCCTGACTTCGATCCCGAGGAAACACAGGAGTGGCTCGACTCCCTCGACGCCGCGGTGGACGAGCGCGGCCGGGAGCGGGCCCGGTATCTCATGCTCCGGCTGATCGAGCGGGCCCGCGAGAAGCGCGTGGCCGTGCCCGAGATGCGCAGCACGGACTACGTCAACACCATCCCCACCAAGAGCGAGCCGTTCTTCCCGGGCAACGAGGAGATCGAGCGCCGCATCCTCAACGCGACCCGCTGGAACGCGGCCGTGATGGTCTCGCGCGCCCAGCGGCCCGGCATCGGCGTCGGCGGCCACATCGCCACCTTCGCCTCCTCCGCGTCCCTGTACGACGTGGGCTTCAACCACTTCTTCCGCGGCAAGGACGGCGGTGACGGCGGCGACCAGGTCTTCTTCCAGGGCCACGCCTCCCCCGGCATCTACGCCCGTGCCTTCCTGCTCGACCGGCTCACCGAGAACCAGCTCGACGGCTTCCGCCAGGAGAAGTCGAAGTACCCGGACGGCCTGTCCAGCTACCCGCACCCGCGCTCCATGCCGGACTTCTGGGAGTTCCCGACCGTCTCCATGGGCCTCGGCCCGCTCGGCGCGATCTACCAGGCGCGGATGAACCGCTACATGGAGGCGCGCGGCATCGCGGACACCTCCGGCTCGCACGTGTGGGCGTTCCTCGGCGACGGCGAGATGGACGAGCCGGAGTCGCTCGGCCAGCTGTCGATCGCCGCCCGCGAGGGCCTGGACAACCTGACCTTCGTGGTCAACTGCAACCTCCAGCGGCTCGACGGTCCGGTGCGCGGCAACGGCAAGATCATCCAGGAGCTGGAGTCGCAGTTCCGGGGCGCCGGCTGGAACGTGATCAAACTGGTCTGGGACCGGACCTGGGACCCGCTGCTGGCCCAGGACCGGGACGGCATCCTGGTCAACAAGCTGAACACCACGCCCGACGGCCAGTTCCAGACGTACGCCACCGAGTCCGGCCAGTACATCCGTGACCACTTCTTCGGCGACGACCAGCGACTGCGCGCCATGGTCGAGAACATGACCGACGACCAGATCCTGCACCTGGGGCGCGGCGGCCACGACCACCGGAAGATCTTCGCGGCGATGTCGGCGGCCAAGGCGCACAAGGGCCAGCCGACGGTGATCCTGGCGCAGACGGTCAAGGGCTGGACCCTCGGCCCGAACTTCGAGGGCCGCAACGCCACGCACCAGATGAAGAAGCTGACGGTCGACGACCTCAAGCACTTCCGCGACCGGCTGCACCTGCCGATCTCCGACCGCGAGCTGGAGTCCGGCGCGCCGCCGTACTACCACCCGGGCCGGGACTCGGAGGAGATCCAGTACATGCACGACCGGCGCAAGTCGCTCGGCGGGTACGTCCCGACGCGCCTCGTGCGCTCGAAGCCGCTGGAGCTGCCGGACGACAACGCGTACGCGAGTGTGAAGAAGGGTTCGGGTCAGCAGTCCATCGCCACCACCATGGCGTTCGTGCGACTGTTGAAGGACCTCATGCGGGACAAGGAGATCGGCAAGCGGTTCGTGCTGATCGCGCCGGACGAGTACCGCACCTTCGGCATGGACTCGTTCTTCCCGAGTGCGAAGATCTACAACCCGCTCGGCCAGCAGTACGAGTCGGTGGACCGCGATCTGCTCCTCGCCTACAAGGAGTCCCCGACCGGCCAGATGCTGCACGACGGCATCTCCGAGGCGGGCTGCACGGCCTCGCTGATGGCGGCGGGCTCGGCCTACGCCACCCACGGCGAGCCGCTGATCCCGGTCTACGTCTTCTACTCGATGTTCGGTTTCCAGCGCACCGGCGACCAGTTCTGGCAGATGGCCGACCAGCTGGCGCGCGGTTTCGTCCTGGGCGCGACCGCGGGCCGTACGACCCTGACCGGTGAGGGACTCCAGCACGCGGACGGCCACTCCCAGCTGCTCGCCTCGACCAACCCGGCGTGCGTGGCGTACGACCCGGCGTACGGCTACGAGATCGCGCACATCGTGAAGGACGGGCTGCGCCGGATGTACGGCGGCGACGCCGAACATCCGCACGGCGAGGACGTCTTCTACTACCTCACCGTCTACAACGAGCCGATCAGGCACCCGGCCGAGCCGGAGAACGTGGACGTCGAGGGCATCCTCAAGGGCGTCTACAAGCTCAAGGACGCCGACTCCGGCGCGATCCCGGCGCAGATCATGGCGTCGGGTGTCGCGGTGCCGTGGGCGCTGGAGGCGCAGCGGATCCTGGCCGAGGACTGGAACGTACGGGCCGACGTGTGGTCGGCGACCTCCTGGAACGAGCTGCGGCGCGAGGCGGTGACGTGCGAGGAGCACAACCTGCTGCATCCCGAGGAGGAGCAGCGGGTGCCGTTCGTGACGCGCAAGCTCAGCACGGGTGAGGGGCCGTTCGTGGCGGTGTCCGACTGGATGCGGTCGGTGCCGGATCAGATTTCGCGGTGGGTTCCTGGGCCGTATCAGTCCCTGGGTGCGGATGGGTTCGGCTTCGCCGACACTCGGGGGGCTGCTCGGCGGTTCTTCCATATCGACGCTCAGTCGATCGTGGTCGCTGTGCTGACGGAGCTGGCGAAGGAGGGGAAGATCGATCGGTCTGTGCTGAAGCAGGCGATTGATCGGTACCAGTTGCTGGATGTGAAGGCGGCGGCGCCTGGTGCAGCTGGTGGAGATGCCTAGGCACTGAAGTTTGTGGCCGCGCGATCGCCGTTGGTGGTTCGGTGATCGCGCGGCCGTCCGACCGTCGTGGCTGGTCGCGCAGTTCCCCGCGCCCCTTAAAAGCACGACAGTTGCCGAACTTAGATGTGGCCCACCCCTGCTCCCGCCTCCGCGTTCTCTCCTCGGCGGGTCAGCAACGCCACCAGGATCGCCACCGCTGCCACGCCTGCCGCCACCAGGGAGGCGAGGCTCATGCCCGAGATGAAGGTGTCGTGGGCCACGTCGGTGATCTTGGCGATGAGGGCGGGGGGCATCTCCTTGGTCACCGGGGGGACGCCGACCTGGACGGCCTCGGAGGCCTGGCCCAGTTGGGCCGGGGTGAGCTTGGGGAGACCGGCGGCGGCCCAGTTGCCGGCGAGGTCGTTGTCGACCTTGGAGGCCATCACGGCGCCGAGGACGGCGGTGCCGAGGCTGCCGCCGATCTGCATGGCCGCCTGCTGGAGGCCGCCCGCGACGCCGGACAGCTCCATGGGCGCGTTGCCGACGATGACCTCGGTGGCGCCGACCATGACGGGGGCGAGGCCGAGGCCGAGCAGGGCGAACCAGATCGACATGGTGGCGCTGCCGGTGTCCGCCTTGAGGGTGGACATGCCGTACATGGCGACGGCGGTGAGCGTCATGCCGCCCGCGAGCGGGATGCGCGGGCCGAGCTTGGTGATGGCGAAGCCCGCCAGCGGGGAGCCGACGATCATCATGCCGGTGAGCGGGAGCAGATGCAGACCGGCGTCGACCGGGCTGAGGCCGTGCACGTTCTGGAGGTAGAAGGTCACGAAGAACAGGCCGCCCATGAAGGCGATGGCCATGAGGACCATCAGCACCACGCCCGCCGACAGCGGGACCGAGCGGAACAGCCCCAGCGGGATCAGCGGTTCGGCGACCCTCGTCTCCCACCAGGCGAAGGCCACGAAGAGCAGCGCCGAGGCGGCGATGAAGCCCCAGGTGCGGCCGTCGCCCCAGCCCCAGGCCGGGGCCTTGATGAGGGCCCAGACCAGGCAGAACATCGCGCCGGAGAGCAGGGCGATGCCGGGCAGGTCGAAGGAGCGTGGGGCGTTCTCGGCGCGGTGGTCGAGCAGGATCAGCGTGCCGAGCAGCAGGGCGATCAGGCCGACCGGCACGTTGATGAAGAAGACGGACTGCCAGTTGACGTGCTGGACGAGGACGCCGCCGAGGATCGGGCCGCCCGCGGTGGAGGCGCCGATGACCATGCCCCAGATGCCGATCGCCATGTTGAGCTTCTCGGCGGGGAAGGTGGCCCGCAGCAGGCCGAGCGCGGCAGGCATCAGCAGCGCCCCGAACAGGCCCTGGAAGACGCGGAAGGTGACGACCGCCGGGATGCTGTCGGACAGTCCGATGGCGCCGGAGGCGAGCGCGAAGCCCGTCACGCCGATGAGGAAGGTCTGCCGGTGGCCGAAGCGGTCACCGAGCTTGCCCGCCGTGATCAGGGAGACGGCAAGGGCGAGGAAGTAGGCGTTGGTGATCCACTGCACGTCGGAGAAGCTCGCGTGCAGGTCCTTGGCGATGGCCGGGTTGGCGATGGCCACGATGGTGCCGTCGAGGGCCACCATCATCACGCCCACGGCGACGGTGATCAGGGTGAACCAGGGATGGCCGCGAAGTCCCGCCGGAGTCGGTGCAGACGCGTCCGCGGAGGCACCGTCCCCCGGACCCGCCTTGTCGATGGTGGTCTGACTAGTCATGAGATCGAGGCTAGTGACAGTCACTGACAGCTGACAAACCGATTCGCCTGCCGGTCATCGGCGTGTCTCCCAGCGCATAGGCTGAGCTGGAAGGACGTTCACAGGAGAAGGCCCATGGAGACGCTGCGCGAGCGCAAGAAGCGGCGTACGCGCGAGGCGCTGGTGCGCGCCGCCCTCGAGTTGTTCACCACGCGGGGGTACGAGCAGACCACCGTCGACGAGATCGCCGAGGCCGTCGACGTCTCGCAGCGCACCTTCTTCCGCTACTTCGCGGGCAAGGAGGACGCGGCCTTCGCCGTGCAGGACATGACCGAGGCGCACTTCGTGGCGGCCGTGCGCGCCCGCCCGGCGCACGAGCCGCCGATGGTCGCGCTGCGCCAGGCGATCCTGGAGAACTGGGACGCCATCCGGGAGACGGTCGAGACGTCCGTGCCGGTCGAGCTGTATCTGCGGATGTACCGCATGATCGGCTCGACGCCCGCGCTGCTCGCCGCCCATCTGCGCCGCTCGGCGGCCACCGAGCAGACCCTCGCCCGGGTGCTCGCCGAGCGCGAGGGCGTGGACGTGGACACCGATCCCCGGCCCCGGCTCGCGGTGGCCGTGTTCTGCGGGGTGATACGGGTCACCGAGCAGCAGTGGAGCACGGGCGAGGACTTCAGCCTGGAGTCCATGCGCGAGCTGACCGCGTCGTACCTCGATCAGGTGGGACCCGCACTGGTCGGGAACTGGGCGACCGGCTGAATTCGTTTCCGGATCACCGAGATCGTTCCGGGATTTCGATCTCGATCCGTCCTACGATCCGCGAAACCCGTCCCCCGACTTGCGAAACGTGATCCCTGCCACTCGGTTCCCCCGAGACCGTCCCGTTCTCCTAGTGTGTCCTCCCAGTGACTTCCTTCGGCACCTCCCCCCAGCTCAATGTCTGGCGCGCGCTGCTCGCGATGGCCGTCGTGTTCGTGATGCTCGCGACCACCGGCTGGACCGCGCTGCACACCCACCGGGACTCGACCGCGCTGCGGTCCTCGCTCGCCCAGTGGGAGCGCGACAGCATCGGCGGCCACCGGCTGCCCGACCCCACGGCCTCCTCCCCGGCGCGGCTCGCGGCGTTCTTCGCCTCGCTCACCGCGGCGGACCGCCTCGCGCTCGCCGACCGCTATCCGCTCGCGGTCGGCAACATGAACGGCGCCCCGGTGACCCTGCGCTATCACGCGAACCGTGTGGCGCTGGACCAGGCGAGTGAGACCGCGCGGCAGCGGATGCACGACAGCCGGCTGAGTACGTACGGCCAGCAGGACGCGGCCCGCCGTATGCAGCGCTACGAGGCGCTCGCGCAGCCCGGCCGGCACATCCTGGCCTTCGATCCCGACGGCTCCGGCCGGGTGGCCGAGGTGTTCGGGAACCTGGACCGGGCCCAGCGGATCTCCGTGGTGGTGCCCGGTGTGGACACCGATCTGTTCACCTTCCAGCGGACGAACCGCAAGTACAGCGCCCCGGTCGGCATGGCGCAGGCCCTGCACGCGGCCGAGCGCCTGGCGAGCCCGAGGACCCGGACCGCCGTGATCGCCTGGGCCGACTACACCTCGCCCGACGGGATCGGCGTGGACGCGGCGACCGCGATGCGCGCCGAGGACGGTGCCATCCGGCTGAACGCGCTGCTCGGCGCCCTGCCTGGCCGGGCCCCGGTGTCGATGTTCTGCCACAGCTACGGCTCGGTGCTGTGCGGCGTCGCCGCGCACGGCATGCCCCGGCGGGTGAGCGACGTGGCGGTGGCCGCGAGCCCCGGCATGCGGGTCACCAAGGCCGCCCAGCTGGGCACCCGGGCCCGGGTGTGGGCCATGCGGGACGCCACCGACTGGGTGCGGGACGTGCCGTATCTGGAGGTCGGCGGCCTCGGGCACGGGGCCGACCCGGTCTCCCGCGCCTTCGGCGCCCGCGTGCTCTCGGCGGGCGACGCGCAGGGCCACGCCGGCTATTTCCAGCCGGGCACGGACAGCCTGCGCAACCTGGCCAGGATCGGCGTGGGGGCGTACGACGCCGTCACCTGTGCCGCCGGGGGCGCCGGGTGCCGGACCGGTCTGCCGGAGAAGTCCCCGGACGGACGCGCGTAGAGGAGAGCAGGAAGTGCGGTCTGCGCGGGTGGCGACGGAGGAGCACGTGCCGCATACGATGAGCCGCATGGGTGACGTACTGGCGGGTTTTCATGCCGTATGGGAGTTCGAGTCCGACTCCGTGCTCATCCGTTACGAACGGGGGATACGGACACCGAAACTGTTTCAGGCCCTGGGTGAGCGGCGCGTCCCGCTGGCCGCCCTTGAGGGTGTGACGCTGACGCGGGGCAGACGGGGGACGGTCGCGCTCCAGCTGCAGCCGCGCGCGGGCGCCGACCCGCTGATGGAGGCGGCCGCGGGACAGCTGCCCGAGGACACCGATCCGTACCGGCTGGTGCTGCCCGCCGAGCGGGAGACCCTGGCCGAGTACTACGCGGACGAGCTGAAGGTGCTGCTGACCGAGTCCGGTCCCGCCGACGGCTATCTGGTCGCCGCGCCCGAGCCGCCGCTCCAGTTCAAGGCGTACGACGGCAAGGCGTCCTTCGACGGCACGAGTGTGCGGTTCCGCTGGTCCTGGACCGGCGCGTCCTCGGCCAAGTGGAAGGCGGGGGACCAGAAGTTCGCGGTGTCCGAGCTGACCGGGGTCGAGTGGCGTTCACCGGAGGTCTTCGAGGGGCATCTGCGGCTGCTGCGGCCTGAGAGCGCCGGTGCGGCGCCCGCGCAGGCCGACCAGGACCCGGCGGCGGTCGTCTTCGGACTCGGCTACGGGCCGGTGCACGAGTCGCTGCCCTTCGCGGCGGCCGTGCTC
>NZ_WWIR01000316.1 GCF_009863025.1 Streptomyces sp. SID4985
GGGCCGGGGGGCCGGGGGGCCGGGCTTACCCCGGGCGGGCGGGGCTTCCCCCCGTCGCCCACTCCGCAGCTCAGCAGGGCGCCCCCGCGCAGTCCGCGCAGGTGCCGAAGATCTCCACCGTGTGGGCGACGTTCACATAGCCGTGTTCCGAGGCGATGG
Source organism: Streptomyces sp. SID4985 (assembly GCF_009863025.1). Taxonomy (GTDB): domain Bacteria; phylum Actinomycetota; class Actinomycetes; order Streptomycetales; family Streptomycetaceae; genus Streptomyces. Next base: position 160 of record NZ_WWIR01000316.1, read on the forward strand.
CCTCGGCCCACTTCTCCACCGCCGGGCCCGCCACCTCGACCGCCTTGCCGCAGGTGCGGCAGACGAGGTGGTGGTGGTGTTCGCCGGTGGAGCAGCGGCGGTAGACGGACTCGCCGTCGGAGGTGCGCAGGACGTCGACCTCGCCGGCCTCGGCGAGGGACTGGAGGGTGCGGTAGACGGTGGTGAGGCCCACCGAGTCGCCCTTGTGCTTGAGCATGTCGTGCAGGTCCTGCGCGCTGCGGAACTCGTCGACCTCGCTCAGGGCCGCCGATACCGCTGCGCGCTGCCGGGTCGCGCGGCCCTTCACGGGCGGTCCAGCGGTCGTCACCGGGTGCCTCCTCATGTCTGCGCCTCTGACCGGGCCATTGTGCCAGCCCGGACCCCACCGGGTCAGACGCCGACCTCGTCCCCGGCCGTCCGCGTGGCCGGAATCGCGCACTCCGCCGGGTCGCCGGGGGGCCGCAGCGCGCGGGCGCGTCGGCGGGCCAGCGGGGTCGCCAGCACGGCCAGGACGGCGAACGCGGCGATGGTGAGGAGCACGATCGTGGCACCCGGCGGAACGTCCACGTAGAACGAGGTGACCGTGCCGCCGAGGGACACCGCGACACCGATCGCGACCGCCAGGCCGAAGGTCGCCGCGAACCCCCGGGTGAGCTGCTGCGCGGCGGCCACCGGGACGACCATCAGCGCGGAGACCAGGATCAGCCCCACGACCCGCATCGCCACGGTGACCGTGACGGCCGCGGTGACGGCGGTCAGCAGGTTCAGCGCGCGCACCGGCAGCCCGGTGACCCGCGCGAACTCCTCGTCCTGGCTGACGGCGAACAGCTGCCGCCGCAGCCCCAGCGTCACCGCGACCACCAGCGCGGCCAGCACCACGATCGCGGTCACGTCGGCGGGCGCGACCGTGGAGAGGGAACCGAAGAGGTATGTGGAGAGGTTGGCGTTGGAGCCGCCGGGCGCGAGGTTCACCAGCATCACACCGCCCGCCATGCCGCCGTAGAAGAGCATGGCGAGGGCGATGTCGCCGCGGCCGCGGCCGTACCAGCGGATCAGCTCCATGAGGACCGAGCCCGCGACGGAGACCAGCGTGGCCATCCACACCGGCGAGGAGTGCAGCAGGAAACCGAGGCCGACGCCGGTCATCGCCACGTGCCCGATGCCGTCGCCCATGAGGGGCTGGCGGCGCTGGACGAGGTAGATGCCGATCGCGGGCGCGATGATGCCGACCAGGACGGCCGCGAGGAGCGCCCGCTGCATGAAGGCGTAGTTCAGGAGGTCCATCAGCTCAGCAGTCCCGTGCGGATCGGTCCGGTGCCCTCGGGGGCGTGGGGGTGTACATGGTCGTGGCCGGGCAGGGCATGCTGGCCGACCGCTCGCGGGGGCGGTCCGTCGTGCAGTACGCAGCCGTCGCGCAGGACGACCGCGCGGTCGATCAGCGGCTCCAGCGGGCCCAGTTCGTGCAGCACCAGCAGCACGCTCGCGCCGCCCGCGACCTGCGCGCGCAGCGTCGCGGCCAGCACTTCCTGGCTCGCCAGGTCCACGCCCGCCATCGGCTCGTCCATGATCAGCAGCTCGGGCTCACAGGCCAGCGCCCGCGCGATCAGCACCCGCTGGTGCTGCCCGCCGGAAAGCGTGGTCACCGAGTCCCTCGCGCGGTCCGCCATGCCGACCAGCTCCAGCGCCCGGCGCACCGCCTCCCGGTCGGCCTTGCGGAAGAGGCCGAAGCGGGTCCGCGCCAGCCGCCCGGAGGAGACGACCTCGGTCACGGTGACGGGCACGCCCCCGGCCGCGCTGGTGCGCTGCGGTACATACCCGACGCGCGCCCACTCGCGGAAGGACTTCAGCGGCGTCCCGAACAGCTCCACCGAGCCGGAGGTGGCGGACACCTGCCCGATGGCGGTGCGTACGGCGGTGGACTTGCCGGAGCCGTTGGCGCCGAGCAGCGCGACGACCTCGCCGCGTCCCACGGTCACGTCGACACCGCGCAGGACGGGGCGGCCGCCGAGTTCGGCGCGTACGTCACGCAGGGCCAGCACGGTTTCGTCGGTGGTCATTTCGCCCCCAGCGCCTGCTGGAGGGCCTTGAGGTTGGCCTCCTGGACGGCGAAGTAGTCCTTGCCCCGGGACTTGTCGGTGATGCCCTCGACGGGGTCGAGCACGTCCGTCTTCAGATGGACGTCCCCGGCGATGGTCTTCGCGGTCCTGTCGCTGACCAGCGTCTCGTAGAACACGGTGGTGACGCCGTCGGCCTTCGCCAGCTTCTGGAGGTCCTTCACGCGCACCGCGCTCGGCTCCGACTCGGGGTCGAGGCCGCTGATGGCCTCCTCGGTGAGGCCGTAGCGCTCGGCGAGGTAGCCGAAGGCGGCGTGGGTGGTGATGAAGACCTTGGTCCTGGTGTGCGCGAGGCCGTCCGCGAAGTGGGTGCTCAGCTCGTCGAGCCGCTTGACCAGGGCGTCGGTGTTCTTCTCGTAGTCGGCCCGGTGCTTCGGGTCGGCCTTCGCGAAGGCGCTGCCGACGCCCTTGGCGACCTGGGCGTAGCGCACCGGGTCGAGCCAGATGTGCGGGTCCTTGCCCGTCTGCTCCTCGTCGCCGTGGCCGCCCTCGGCGTGCTCGGCGGCATGACCGCCGACCTCGGTGCCGTGCTCCTCCAGCGTGGTCAGCGTGGCGGCGTCGATCTTGGTCTTGACCGGCGACACGGCCACGGCCTTGTCGACCGAGGGCTGGAGCCCCTTGAGGTAGAGGACCGCGTCGGAGTCCTGGAGGCCCGCGATCTGCCGCGGGCTGATCTCCAGGTCGTGCGGCTCCTGGCCGGGCGTGGTCAGCGTCGTCACATGGACGTGGGAGCCGCCGATCTCGTTCGCCAGGAAGGCCATCGGATAGAAGGAGGCGACGACGTCCAGCTTGTCCGTGTTCCCCGCCGCGCTCGCACCGCCCGAGCAGCCGGTGAGGGCGCCGAGGCCCAGCGCTGTGGCGGCCGCGAGCGCGGACCCGGATATGAGGCGTCGCCGTACGTTCATGACAGTCATTTTCAACAAAGATGGAAACGGTTGTCAACAAGCTGTCCGGCGTCTTGCGATGCGGGCGCCCACGGGAGAAGTTTGGGAAGGGGTTGGGTGACCTTGGGTGATCTTGCGCAGTCCCGGGGCGCCTGCGGGCAGGGGCCGATTTGGCCGAGGGGGAGCCTGCGCCGGTAACCTGAATCATTCGCTGGAAGCATCTCGCTTCAACGCCCGTCGTCGTAATGAAGAGAGCACCGTGGCCGCCGACAAGATCGACACCATCGTCAGCCTGAGCAAGCGCCGTGGCTTCGTTTTCCCGTGCAGTGAGATCTACGGCGGACAGCGTGCCGCCTGGGACTACGGACCGCTGGGTGTCGAGCTCAAGGAGAACATCAAGCGTCAGTGGTGGCGCTACATGGTGACGTCCCGCGAGGACGTGGTCGGTCTCGACTCGTCCGTCATCCTGGCCCCCGAGGTCTGGGTCGCCTCCGGTCACGTCGCCACCTTCACGGACCCGCTGACCGAGTGCACCTCGTGTCACAAGCGGTTCCGCGCGGACCACCTGGAAGAGGCGTACGAGGAGAAGAAGGGCCACGCCCCGACGGGCGGCCTGGCTGACCTCAACTGCCCGAACTGCGGCAACAAGGGCACCTTCACCGAGCCCAAGCAGTTCTCCGGTCTGCTCTCCACGCACCTCGGCCCGACCCAGGACTCCGGCTCCGTCGCCTACCTGCGTCCCGAGACCGCCCAGGGCATCTTCACCAACTTCGCCCAGGTGCAGGTCGCCTCGCGCAAGAAGCCGCCGTTCGGTATCGCCCAGATGGGCAAGTCCTTCCGCAACGAGATCACGCCCGGCAACTTCATCTTCCGGACCCGCGAGTTCGAGCAGATGGAGATGGAGTTCTTCGTCAAGCCGGGCGAGGACGAGGAGTGGCAGGAGTACTGGATGCAGCAGCGCTGGAACTGGTACACCGGTCTCGGCATGCGCGAGGAGAACATGCGCTGGTTCGAGCACCCGAAGGAGAAGCTCTCCCACTACTCCAAGCGCACCGCCGACATCGAGTACCGCTTCTCGTTCGGCGGCTCGGAGTGGGGCGAGCTGGAGGGTGTCGCCAACCGGACCGACTACGACCTCGGCGCGCACTCCAAGGCCTCCGGCCAGGACCTCTCGTACTACGACCAGGAGGCCGGCGAGCGCTGGACCCCCTACGTCATCGAGCCCGCCGCCGGTGTCGGCCGCACGATGCTGGCCTTCCTCCTCGACGCCTACACCGAGGACGAGGCGCCGAACGCCAAGGGCAAGATGGAGAAGCGCGTCGTGCTGCGCCTCGACCACCGCCTGGCCCCGGTCAAGGTCGCGGTGCTCCCGCTCTCCCGCAACCCGGAGCTGTCCCCGAAGGCCAAGGGTCTCGCCCAGGCGCTGCGCCAGAACTGGAACATCGAGTTCGACGACGCCGGCGCCATCGGCCGCCGCTACCGCCGTCAGGACGAGATCGGTACGCCGTTCTGCGTGACCGTCGACTTCGACACGCTCGAGGACAACGCGGTGACCGTGCGCGAGCGCGACACGATGAAGCAGGAGCGCGTCTCCCTCGACCAGATCGAGGGCTACCTCGCGGCCCGTCTCATCGGCGCCTGACCTTCGCATTTCCGCCCACCCTCCTGTCCGGTCCTCCGGGCCGGAGGGTGGGCTTTTTCATGCCCGCTTCGGTGTCCGCCTCGGGTGCCCGAGGGGCTTCTACCCACGAGTGGCTGACAAATAACAGATGACAGATATTGAATTCTGTCAGCCGCCGTGCCAGGCTGGACGCATGACGATCCCCACGCGAAATCTCGGCACCACCGGCCCCCAGGTCTCCGCCCTCGGTCTCGGCTGCATGGGCATGTCCGGTATGTACGGCGAAGCGGACCGCCCGGAGGGCATCGCCACCGTGCACGCCGCCCTGGAGAAGGGCGTCACCCTCCTCGACACCGGCGACTTCTACGGCATGGGGCACAACGAACTCCTGGTCGGCGAAGCCCTCCGCACCGCCCCGGCCCACCTGCGGGACAACGCCGTGCTGAGCGTGAAGTTCGGCGCCCTGCGCGACCCGGACGGCGCCTGGCTCGGCTTCGACGGCCGCCCCGCCGCGGTGAAGACCTTCGCCGCCTACTCCCTCCAGCGCCTCGGCGTGGACCACATCGACATCTACCGCCCCTCCCGGCTCGACCCGGACGTGCCGATCGAGGAGACGGTCGGCGCCGTCGCGGAACTGGTCGAGAAGGGCTGGGTCCGGCACATCGGCCTCAGCGAGGTCGGCCCCGACACCATCCGCCGGGCGGCGGCGACGGCCCCCATCAGCGACCTCCAGATCGAGTACGCGCTGATCTCCCGGGGCCCCGAGCGCGAGATCCTGCCCACCCTGCGCGAGCTGGGCATCGGCGTCACGGCGTACGGCGTCCTCTCGCGCGGGCTGCTCTCCCACCACATCACCGCCGACCGCAGCTTCGCGGCCACCGACTTCCGCTCCTTCTCGCCGCGCTTCCAGGGCGAGAACTTCCAGCACAACCTGACCCTGGTCGACGCCCTGCGCAAGATCGCCGAGCAGAAGGGCGCGAGCGTCGCCCAGATCGCCATCGCCTGGGTGCTCTCCCGGGGCGAGGACATCGTGCCGCTGGTCGGCGCCCGCACCCGCGAGCGGCTGTCGGAGGCGCTGGGCGCGCTCGACGTGACCCTGGACGCGGCCGACCTCGCGGCCATCGAGGAGGCCGTACCGGCGGACGCGGCGGCGGGGGAGCGGTATGCCCCGGCCCAGATGGCGATGCTCGACAGCGAGCGGTGAGCCGGGGGCGCGGTGCGCGGCGCGGTGACTGGTGCGGCGCCCGGCGAAAGGACCCGTCTCCGCCGGTCACGGCCACCTTTCCGCCAGGTACGGTCTAGGACATGGCAGCGACCGAGACCCTGACCGCCGAGCGCATCCTCGAAGCGACCGAGGAGGTGCTGCGCCGCCATGGCCCGGCCAAGGCCACGGTGGTCGACGTGGCCCGCGCGCTCGGTGTCAGCCACGGCAGCGTCTACCGCCACTTCCGCACCAAGGCCGCGCTGCGCGAGGCGGTGACCAAGCGCTGGCTGGACCGGACCTCGCTCACGCTGGCCGACATCGCCGGGGGCCCCGGCCCCGCCGAGGAACGGCTGCGCGACTGGCTGGCCGCGCTGTTCGAGGCCAAGCGGCACAAGGCGGGGGACGACCCCGAGCTGTTCGCCACCTACAGCGTCCTGGCCGACGAGAGCGGCGCCACGGTCGGCGAGCACATCACCGACCTCACCCGCCAGCTCGCCACCATCATCGAGGCCGGCGTCGACACGGGCACCTTCCGCCCGTCCGACCCCTCCGCCGAGGCCCGCGCCGTCTTCCAGGCCACAGCCCGCTTCCACGACCCCTGCCACGCGCGGGAGTGGCAGCGGCCGGAGATCGAGACGGACTTCGAGGCGGTTGTGGGGTTGCTGGTGCGGGGGTTGCGGGCGGAGGGGTAGATGTGGGCCCTCGCTCGACGGACGTCGGCCTCGGCCGCGTTCGCCTGGCGGGGCGGCCTGCAGGGCGGGCGAAACGCCATCGCCGATATCGCCCGGCGTGCCAGACTTTGCCCATGACGCACGCACTGCATCTGACGGCCGCGGTCACCCATGAGGACGAGTGGTACGTGGCTCGCTGCCTCCAGGTAGAGGTCACCAGCCAGGGCGAGAGCATCGAGGAGGCGCTGTCCAACCTTCGTGAGGCACTGGAGCTGTACTTCGAGGACGCTCCCGTACCCGCAGTCACCGACGTGATCACCGCGCCGGTCGAGGTCCGCGTCGCATGAGCCCCGCCGTGCCCAACGGCGTGTCCGGCACCGAGATCGTCAAGGCGCTGGAGCGCGCCGGTTTCGGGCATGTCTCCACTCGGGGCAGCCACGCCAAGTACCGCAAAGACGACCGGACCGTCATTGTGCCCCTGCATCGCTCCCTCGCGCCGGGCACCCTGCGCTCCATCCTCCGCCAAGCCGACTGGACTGTGGACGACCTCACCGAACACCTCAAGTAGCCGTACAGCCTCAGCTAGGCGGTGATCCGCCAGAAGTCGCGCATCACCGGGGGCGGGGTGGGGGCGGTCATGGCGAGCTGGGTGAGCAGGATGGTGACCTTGGCGGTGGCCGGGATCAGGTGGGCCGTGGTGCCGGTGCCGCCGACCCAGCCGTAGCGGCCGGGGACGGTCCAGGGCTCAGTGCGGGCGATGTCCACCGAGCCGCCGTAGCCCCAGCCCTGGCCCTCCAGGAAGAGGGGGCTGGCCTCGCGCTGGGCCGGGGTGAGGCGGTCGGTGGTCATGCGGGTCACGGAGTCCGGGGAGAGCAGGTGGCGGCCGTCGGCGCTCTCGCCGTGTGCGAGGAGCATCCGGGCGAAGGCCAGCCAGTCGTCGGCGGTGGAGACCAGGCCACCGGCGCCGGAGGGGAAGTCGGGGAGCCGCTTCCAGTCGTCGGCGTGGGTGTCCGCGACCTCGGCGGTGCCGTCCTCGCCCGGGCGGAAGGCGGTGGTGAACCGGTGCCACTCCCGCTCGGGCACGAAGAACCCGGTGTCCCTCATGCCGAGGGGCTCGAAGAGTCGCTCGGCCATGAACTCCGGGAGCGTGCTGCCGGAGGCCCGCGCGATCAACACGCCCTGGAGGTCGGAGGCGGTGTTGTAGAGCCACGCCTCGCCGGGCTGGTTCAGCAGCGGCACCTTGGCGAGGTCGGCCAGCCAGGCGCCCGGGGCCGGGTAGGAGTGCGGGACCAGGCCGTTCTGCAGGGCGAGCAGCGCGCGGACGGCGGGCAGCGAGAAGTCGGCGGGGAAGCCCCAGCCGGGCCGGGAACTGAGCAGATCCTCCACGGTGATGGACCGCTCGGCGGGCACCACGTCGTCCACCGGACTCTCCGGCGTCCGCACCACCATCGGCGCGGCCAGCTCCGGCAGCCACCGCTCCACCGGGTCCTCCAGAGCGACCCGCCCGTCCTCGACCAGCATCATCAGCGCGGCGGCGATGACCGGCTTGCTGATGGAGGCGAGCCGGAAGATCGACTCCCGCGCCATCGGCACGCTCCGGTCGCCATCCGCGTGTCCGACGGCCACCACCTCGACGTCGTCCCCATGCGCGACCAGCGCGACGGCGCCGGGGAGGCGGCCGTCGTCGACGTACCGGTGCAGGGTGTCGTGCAGTGCGGTCATGGGGGTCGCCCTCCGGTCGGCGTGGGTGGTCCGTGGGTGGTCTGGTCCGTGGGTGGTCACGGGCCGTCAGGTGTTACGACTCCCACGGCCGCGCCGACTCATCGCCGCGCGGGGTCGACGGTCGCCTGATGGGCCTCGGCCAGATGCGCCGCGGCCCTCTCCAGGTGTTCCCCCGCCCGCCCCCACGGCAGGAACCGCGTCCCCTCCCGCCAGCCGCAGGTCCCGCAACTGATCACCCGCCGCAGCCCGTTCTGCCGTACCCCCACCACATGCGCCCGCCCGTGCCGATCCCAGCGCCGCACACTGTCCGCACCCCTGCTGTCCATGGCCGGAGTGTGCAGCACGGGGAGGGAGGTGGGGGCGGGAACCAGGGGTGAGGCCCGTTACACAGGGCGGGCCCACATGTGTGCCCCTCACTCCACCTCACCTTCCCCACGCCACCCCTCCCTCACCCCACCTCCCTCGGCAGCCGCAGGCTCAGGAGGCCCGTGACGAGGATGGCTCCGAGTTGGGTGACGAGCGCGACGAGCAGGGCGTCGCGCATCCCCAGGTGGGGGATCAGGCCGAGGAAGAGGGCGCCCAGGGTGGCCACGCCGAGGGCGAGGGACGCCTGCTGGGTGGTCGTCAGGACGCCGCTGCCCACTCCGGCGCGGGCGGACGGTACCTCCGCCAGGACGATGCGCATCAGGTTCGGCAGCTGGAGTGCCTGACCGGCTCCGGCGACGGCCGCGCCCGGCAGCAGCGTGCCGAGACCCAGGTGCGGCCAGTCGCGCCACACGGTGAGCGCGATGAGCAGGACGCCGATCCCTTGCAGTACGGACCCGGTGGCGACCACTCGCGTGCCGAAGCGGGCGATCAGCCGCGGCCCGGCCAGCGAGACGAGCAGGAACGACACCGCCATCGGCGCGAGCGCGAGCCCGGCCGCCACCGGTCCCAGCCCCGCCCCCTGTTGGAGGCTCAGCGCGATCACGAACATGAACCCGCTGAAGCCCAGCGAGAACGGCACGATGATCAGCAGCCCGCGTCGCAGCGACGGCGCCGCGAACAGGCTCGGCGGCAGCAGCGGGGTCCGCCCCAGCCGGTCCGCGCGGCGCTCGACGGCGTAGAACGCCCAGGCCGCGACCGGGAACACGGCCAGCGACACCCACGTCCACAGCGGCCAGCCCGTCGCGCGGCCCTCGGTCAGCGGGGCGAGCAGCGCGAGCAGGGCGACGGCCAGCAGGACGGTGCCGGGCACGTCCACGGGCTCCGGGTGCCGGGAGCGGGTGTCGGGGACGCGGCGGACGGCGAGGACCAGGCCGAGGACGACCACGGGCACGTTGACCAGGAAGATCGAGCGCCAGCCGGTACCGGCGATGTCGGCGGCTACCAGGACGCCGCCCAGGATCTGCCCGATCACCATGGAGAGCCCCGCCGTCGCGCCGTACAGGCTCATCGCGCGGGCGCGGCGGCCGCCGGTCGTCGTGGCCTGGATGGTGGCGAGCACCTGCGGGAGCATCAGCGCGGCCGACGCGCCCTGCGCGGCCCGCGCCGCGACCAGGCTCCACGCGCCCGGCGCGAGCCCGCACGCGAGCGAGGTGACCCCGAAGGCGGCCATACCGGCGATGAACAGCCGCCGCCGTCCGAAGAGGTCCCCGAGGCGGCCGCCGAGCACGAGCAGCACGGCGTAGGTGACGCCGTATCCGGCGACGACCAGTTCCAGGACGGCCTCGCTCGCGTGGAGGTCGGCGCCGATGGCGGGCAGGGCGACGTTGACGATGAAGAAGTCGACCAGCGGCAGCGCCGCGGCCAGCAGGACGGTCAGCAGGCCCGGCCCGGTGAGGGTGGGTGCCGCCGCCGGGGCGCGCACGGTGGGCGCGCCGGTGAGGGTCTCGGTCATGTCCACGAGCCTGCGCCCCGCCGCAGACGGGTACCAGAGTGTTCTCATCCTGGTACCGGAACTACCCGCCAATCCCTTCCAACCGGCCCGGCAGACCGGGCGACCTGGTACTGATTCCCGCTCATCCTGGTAGCGGAAGTACCTGGAAACGGGGTGGGGGCGGGCGCATTCTGGAACCATGTCGACCATGGCCCAGGAATCCATCGCCCCCGTGACCAAGAGCGCGGAGATCCGGCGCCATGAGCTGGCCACGTTCCTGCGCAGCCGCCGCGAGCGCATCTCGCCGGAGCAGGTGGGACTGCCGAGGGGCGCGCGGCGCCGTACGCCGGGACTGCGCCGGGAGGAGGTCGCGCACCTCTCCGCCGTGGGCGTCACCTGGTACACGTGGCTGGAGCAGGCCCGCAACATCCAGGTCTCGGTCCAGGTCCTCGACGCCCTCGCCCGCACCCTGCTGCTCGACCCCAGCGAGCGGGCCCACCTCTTCCAGCTGGCCGGGGCCACCGACCCCACGCCCGCCGCGACCTGCCCGAGTCTCACCCCGGCCCTGCGGGACGCGCTGCGCCAGATGGAGCCGTACCCCGCCGCCGTGCAGAACAGCCGCTACGACATCCTGGCCTACAACCGCGCCTACGCCCGGATGCTCTGCGACCTGGACGCCGTCCCGCCCGAGGACCGCAACTGCGTCCTCCTCGCCTACACCCACCCCGACTGGCGCTCCTCGATCGTCCACCTCGACGACACCCTCCGCCTCATGGCCGCCCGCCTCCGCGCCTCCCTCGCGGGCCACCTCGGCGAACCCGCCTGGAAGATGCTGCTCAAGCGCCTCCAGACCCTCCCCGAGTTCCGCGAACACTGGGAGCGGTACGAGGTCGTCGGCAACCGCTCCAAGACGAAGGAGTTCCTCAACCCGTACGTGGGACACCTGACCTTGGAACACACGGACCTGTGGCTCAGCCCCGACCCGGGTCCCCGGATGGTGATCTACACCCCGAAGAACGAGGAGACGCGGGTGCGGCTGGAGCGGCTGTACGAGCTGGCGTGCGCGGCGGGGTGAGCGGGCGGAACCCGCTGCTGGCCGCTGAGCTGGAGCGCTACGACTGGTCCGCTCACCGGTCGTTCCTCGGGGGAGCGGAGCGCCTGCCTGACGCCGTCGAGCGGCTCGCCTCGGCCGAGTCGGCGCAGGAGGCGGACGTCGCCTGGTCGGAGATCGACAGCGTCGCGCTCGTGCAGGGCCGCCTCTCGGAGTGCGCCCTGCCGTTGACCTCGTGCCTGGTCGCGGGGCTGGAGGGCGCCGGGACGGAGGGGCGAAGGCGCATGTTCGACCTCCTCGCCACCATCGCCGGCGGCTACGACGATCACGTGGACATCGCCCTGGTCGGCCCGGTGTCGGTGCGGGAGTGCGTGCGGCGGATGACGGACCGTCTCGGGCTGTTCGCCGCCGACCTGAAGGCGCACGGCAATCCGAGCTGTGTCGACGTTCTCCTCATGTGCGGGGTGTACGACGCATCCGCCAGGGATCACGTCTCTGACGTCTTCCGGGAGGCCCTCGCACTGCGGTCCTGCGCGGGGATCACGGACCTGATCGAAGCCTCCTTGGCGGACCTCCACGAGTGAGGACGCGTCCGCGTGCGGGCGCCCGGCTCAGGCCCGCCCCGCCCCCACCGTCTCCCGGACCTCCGGCGCCTCCAGCCGCTCCGCCGTGCGCGTGGCCGTACCCCGGGCCCAGCGCCCGCTCGTGACGTACCCGAGGACCAGGACCGTCGCGCCGCAGGCCGTCAGGATCCACCAGCCGGGACGCGCGGCGGAGACGAAGGCGTCGCGGTACGGGGAGTCGCCGATGCCGGACGCCAGGACCGCGCCGACCACCGCGACGCCCAGGGTCTGGCCCAGCTGGCGGCTCGTGGAGGCCACCGCCGCCGCCACGCCCGCCTGGGCCCGGGGCATGCCGGAGACCGCCGTGTTGGTGATCGGGGCGTTGACGAAGCCGAAGCCGATGCCGAAGAGGACGTAGCCCGCGAGGAGGGTGAGGTTGGAGGTCTCGGCTTCGAAGGCGGCGAAGAGGATGCCGCTCAGGGTCATCGCGGCGCCTGCCAGCAGGAGGGGTATGCGGGGGCCCCGGCTGCCGACCAGGCGGCCGGAGAGGGGTGCGCAGAGGAGGGTCGGGACTGCCATCGGGAGCATCCAGAGGCCCGCGTGGAGCGCGTCCAGGCCGCGGACGTTCTGGAGGTACAGCGTGGACAGGAACAGGAAGCCGCCCAGCGCCGCGAAACCGCTCACCGCTATCACCGTCGCCCCGCTGAAGGGGGCCGAGCGGAAGAAGCGCAGGTCGATCAGGGGTTCCGCGCGACGGGGCTCGTAGATCAGCAGGGCGAGGAGCGCGGCCAGCGCCACCGCGCCGAAGGGCAGGACCGTCGCCGCGCCCGCGTCCGGCGCCTCGATGATCGCGTACGTCAGCGAGCCGAACAGGGCGATCACCAGGAGCTGGCCCACGGGGTCGGCACGGCGCGGCTTCGGCGCCCTGGACTCCGGGACGAAGCGGAGCGTCAGCAGCAGGGCCGCCGCGCCCACCGGCAGGTTGACCCAGAAGATCGAGCGCCAGCCGACCGACTCCACCAGCAGCCCGCCGACCAGCGGGCCCGCCGCCATGGAGATGCCGACCACCGCGCCCCACGCGCCGATCGCCCGCGCCCGCTCGCGCGGGTCGGTGAAGGTGTTGGTGATGATCGACATCGCGACCGGGTTGAGCATCGAGCCGCCGACCGCCTGGATCATGCGGAAGACGACGAGCAGCTCCAGGTTCGGCGCCAGCGAGCACAGCAGGGAGCCGAGGGTGAAGACCGTCAGGCCGGTCATGAAGACCCGCTTGCGGCCGATCCGGTCCGCCGTGGAGCCCGCGAGCATCAGCAGCGAGGCGAGTACCAGCGTGTACGCGTCGATCGTCCACTGGAGGCCGGAGGTGGTCGCGTGCAGTTCGCGCTGCATCGAGGGGAGCGCGACATTCAGGGCGGTGTTGTCGAGGCTCACGATCAGCAGGCTCATGCAGCAGATCGCGAGCACGAGCAGCCGCCGCCGGTGGCTGAGCTCGGGCATGCGCCCCATCGTACGCCCATTTCAATAGTGCGGCTAACTAATTACCAATGCACGGATATCCGGTGGAGCAGCGGCCGCGTATCGGCGAAAGGGCGGGCACGTGAGGGACATGGGGGACAATGGACGACGGCCCACGCCCCACCGGCGCCGGCCGCCCACCCGACATCCGACCCGGAGCCCCTGATGAACCAGCCCCTCTCCATCGGCCCGCACGCCGTGGCGCCGCCCGTCGTGCTCGCACCCATGGCGGGGATCACCAACGCGCCCTTCCGCACCCTGTGCCGGGAGTTCAGCGGAGGCAAGGGCCTGTTCGTCAGCGAGATGATCACCACCCGGGCGCTGGTCGAGCGCAACGACAAGACCATGCAGCTGATCAGGTTCGACGCGAGCGAGAAGCCGCGCTCGATCCAGCTGTACGGCGTCGACCCGGCCACCGTCGGCAAGGCCGTCCGCATGATCGCGGAGGAGGGCCTCGCCGACCACATCGACCTCAACTTCGGCTGCCCGGTCCCCAAGGTGACCCGCAAGGGCGGCGGCTCGGCGCTGCCGTACAAGCGGAACCTGCTGCGCGCCATCCTGCGCGAGGCCGTCTCCGGCGCCGGTGACCTGCCGGTCACCATGAAGATGCGCAAGGGCATCGACGACGACCACATCACCTACCTCGACGCGGGCCGCATCGCCGTCGAGGAGGGCGTCACCGCCATCGCCCTGCACGGCCGCACCACCGCCCAGCACTACGGCGGCACCGCCGACTGGGAGGCCATCGCCCGCCTCAAGGAGCACGTCCCGGAGATCCCGGTGCTCGGCAACGGCGACATCTGGTCCGCCGAGGACGCGCTGCGCATGGTCCGCGAGACCGGGTGCGACGGCGTGGTCGTCGGACGCGGCTGCCTCGGCCGGCCGTGGCTGTTCGCGGACCTGGTGGCCGCGTTCGAGGGGCGTACGGACGAACTGGCGCGGCCGAGCCTGAAGGAAGTGGCCGACGTCATGGTCCGGCACGCGACCCTGCTCGGCGAGTGGCTCGGTGACGAGTCCAAGGGCGTCATCGACTTCCGCAAGCACGTCGCCTGGTATCTCAAGGGCTTCGCGGTCGGCTCCGAGATGCGCAAGCGGCTCGCGATCACCTCGTCGCTGGACGAGCTGCGCGCCGGTCTCGACGAGCTGGACCTCGGCCAGGCGTGGCCCACCGGGGCGGACGGCCCGCGCGGGCGTACCTCCGGCAACAACCGCGTGGTGCTGCCGGACGGCTGGCTGAAGGACCCGTACGACTGCGCGGGCGTCGGCGAGGACGCGGAGCTGGACACCTCCGGCGGCTGAGCGACCCCGTCGGGACGGCCGAGTGCCGTCCGGGAACGCGAAGAAGGGCTGAACCGCTCGGGGGTTCAGCCCTTCTCATTGTTTCTGGGCTCAGCCCTTCTTGGGGTGCGGGGTGGAGCCGTACGCCGTCAGGAAGCGGTCGCGGAAGGCGCTCATCTTCCACACCGGGGCGTTGTGCGCCGGGCGCAGGCCGTCGGACCAGCCCCAGTCCGCGACCTTGTCGAGGACCTTCGGGTCCTTGGCGATGATGGAGATCGGCACGTCACGGCTGGCGTGGTTGCCGCTGACGCGGGCGATGGGCTGGTGGTCGCCGAGGGCGACCAGCACCGTGTCCTCACTGCCGTAGCGCGTGAGCCACTCGGTGAGCGCGGTGACCGAGTACTGGATCGACTTGCCGTACTCCTCGCGGGACTTGGTGGTGTCCGCGATGACGTCGGCCGACTTGTTGCCCGCCGCCTCGATGCCCTTGAAGACCGAGCCGTCGCCCAGCTGGTCCCAGCCGACCATCTTCGGGATCGGCGCCCACGGCTGGTGGCTGGAGGTGAGGATGATCTCGGACATCAGGGACTTGCCGTCGGTGCGCTTCTTGCCGTGGACGCGCTGCTGGAACTGCTCCAGGGCGTACTGGTCGGGCATCGTGGACCAGCTGAACTTCGGTCCCTTGTAGCCGAGTTCGAAGGCGTTGTAGACCTTGTCGAGGCCGAAGTAGCTCTGCTCCGGCCATGCCTTCTGCACGCCCGGCATGATGCCGACGGTGTCCCAGGCGCCGCTCTTCTGGAACACCTTCGTCAGGCTGAGGTGGTCGCTGGCCATCACCGTGCGGTAGCGCTGCTGGTTGCTGATCCACAGGCCCGACAGGGTGGTGGAGTGGCCGAGCCAGCTGCTGCCGCCGTACGTCGCGGAGGTCAGCCAGCCGCTCTTGGCGTGGTAACCGGCCTTGGTCAGCGCCTCGGTGCGCTCGTCCAGGGTCTTGTCCACACCGGGCGCCATGATCGGGTCCTCGATCGCGCTGCGGCCGTAGCTCTCGATGAACGTGAAGAGCATGTCCTTGCCGCGGAGGTCGGGCACGAGCTGGGCGGGGGGCGTGTCGCCGAAGGCGTCCACCTTGGCGATCTTCCCGAACTCCGCCTCGTCCCGCAGGGTTTCGCTCACCCGCTCGGTCTGGCTGTGCATCGCCGCGAGGGCGGTGTTCGAGGCGAGCGGCACATCGGCGATCCGCAACCCGAGGGAGGAGCAGGCGATCCAGGCGACACCGGCGATCAACGTGGCGCGGGTCGCGACGCGTTGATTCCGGGCGATGACATTGCTCAGCCGTACGACGGAGAGGGCCAGCACGACGAACATCAGCAGCACGACCACGATCAGACCTGCCGTCGCCGCGAGCGTCGCCGTCCGGCCGAGCGAGTCCTCCAGATAGGACTGCGCGTCCCCGAGCAGCGTCCAGTCCAGCACCATGTTGAACGTCCGCCCCAGATACTGGCGGAAGCCCATGTCCAGCCAGTTCAGCAACGTGAGCGCGGCGAGCGCGACACCGGAGACGGCGGCCAGGACCACCCTCGGCCGACGCGGCAGCGCCAGCATCACAGCGGCCCCGACGATCGCCTCCCCGGGCAGGCGGAGGAAGTTGGCGGGCCCGATCCCGTAGCTGCTGCTGGGCATCACGAGGGCCACGACGACGAGGATCGCGGCGATGACGGTGAGGGCGAGGGAGAGGACTCGGGCGGCACCGGGGTTCTTGTCCCGCCAACGGGCGGCCCAGGAAGGGGACTTGGCTGGGGGCTCGGCAGGGGGCTCGTCACCCGGGGTGGCGGCCTCGGGGTCCGGGGTGCCGCTCGCTTCGGCGGCACCGCCGGCCGACTCCGTCGCGTCCGTGTGCTCGCCGGGGGCGGCCTTCGCACCGGTCGCGCCCTGAACAGCCGCCTCCGGACCGGCGCTTGCGCCACTGTCCGGGGCCGCACCTTCAGCTCCGCCCTCGGTGGGGGCCGCGTCGGCGTTCCCCGCAGGGGTGTCCGTGGCGGCGGTGGCCTTCACGCCCTCCGGGGCGGCTCCGGTGCCCTCGGCCGCGTCCGTGCTTCCGGTCTCGGCGTCGTCCTGGTCGGTGTCCGCGTCCCCCGCAGGCACGGCCGTCGGCGAGGCCGGGACGGCGGTGTCCACGTCCTCCACGGAGGTGGCCGTCGCGCCCCCGGCCGAAGCGGAGTTCCCCGGGGCTGACCCCGTGTCCGAGGACTCCACGGAAGTGGCCGTCCCCGCCCCGCCGGAGTCCCCGTCCAGGACGGTCTCGGCTCCCCCCGCCGTGCTCGGTGAATGGCTCGTGTTCTTTTGCTGAGGCAACCCGGGGGTCCTTCCGTGCGCGGGCTGGGGTGGGGGGAGGAGGCGGGCCGCGCTGGGGAGGCTGGGCGGGACCGGTCGGGACCGGTCAGCCTGGCCCGCCGTTCTCTCGTACGGGCGGCCGCCGACCCATGTTCAGGGCGCTCGGCAAATACCGGGCAAACGCCCGGTCAAGGTTGATGTCACGCACCTCCGACCGCGGTGAGGAGGGCGAGCGGAGCCGCGGCCGAGCGGGATTCCCGTACGCAGGCGTGGGGGTACGGTACCGGCTCGGGATGGGTGTCGCGGTCGTAGCCCGCGAGGACCTCGGGGAGCCGGTGACCGCCCGCCGTCGCCGCGTCCACCAGGCCATGGGCGACCGCGCGGGCCTCGTCGTGGAGGCCGTAGCGGGCGAGGCCGAGGGCGATGAGCGCGTTGTCGTGCGGCCAGACCGAGCCACGGTGGTAGGAGAGCGGGTGGTAGGCCGCCTGGCCGGACGCCAGCGTGCGGACGCCCCAGCCGGAGAAGAAGTCCGGCTCCAGCAGGCGGCGGCCCACCATCTCCCCGTACTCCTTGTCCAGCAGCCCCGACCACAGCAGATGCCCCGCGTCGGAGGCCAGCGCGTCTATCCGGCGGCCCTCGCCGTCCAGCGCGAGCGCGGGGAAGGACCGTTCCCGCATCCAGAAGTCCCGCTGGAAACGGTCGCGGAGGTCGGCCGCCGCCTGCTCCAGGAGCGCGGCGTACGTCGCGTCGTCCCACACCGTCCGCGCCACCCACGCCGTACGGCGCAGCGCGTCGTAGGCGTACCCCTGCGCGCCCGCCGCCATCACCGCGCCGGTCGGCCGGGTGCCGTCGGCGCAGCAGATCGCGCCGGGGGAGTCCTTCCAGTTCTGGTTGGCGAGGCCGCCCTCGTCGGCGCGGTAGACGAGATAGCCGCGCGAGGTCAGCCCGCCGTGGTCCAGCATCCAGCCGATCGCCGCGCGGGCGTGCGGCTCCAGGCGCCGGGCGAGCACCGCGTCCCCTGTGCGCTCCACGTACGCGCCGAGGAGGACGAGGAAGAGCGGGGTGGCGTCGACCGAGCCGTAGTAGCGCCCGTACGGCACCTGCCCGAAGTGGGCCAGCTCGCCGTGGCGCACCTCGTGCACGATCTTGCCGGGCTGGGCGAGCGGGGAGCGGCCGGTGCCGGTCGCCTGCGTGGCGGCGAGGGCGGGCAGGGTCGCGGCGGCCAACTGCGGCCGGTACGGCAGCGCGAACAGCGCGGTCAGCAGGGCGTCCCGGCCGAGCAGGGCCAGGAACCAGGGCGCGCCGCCCGCCGGTACGCGCAGCTCCTCCCCGTCCGGACCGGTCGCCGGAACCTGGAGCGAGGCCAGATCGTCCAGGCCCCGCGCGCACGCCGCCGCCAGCTCGGGCCAGCCGGTCGGGAAGGCCACGCCCTCCACGAACCGGACCTGGAGATCCCGGAGTTGTTCCCGCACGGCGGCGGGCGAGCGCGGCACCCGCACCGCGCGCCGGTCACCGTGCGGCCGGGCCATCACCCGCAGCAACAGCTCCGCGCTGCCGTACGGGGGCAGTTCGAGCGTCCAGACCAGCCGCCGCGCCCCCGTGCCGGTCTCCTCCACCGCCTCCGGCGCCGGGTCGGCGGTGACGGACGTACAGGAGCGCCACTCCCCGCGCCGGTAACCGAACTCGATCCCGTCGTCCAGGACTTGGCGGGTGCGGACGGCCCCGGTCTTGGCGTACGTACGGTGGTCGGAGCGCAGCTCGAACTGGTCGGCGAAGTCGGCGTCCACGGTGAGCGCGAGCCGCACCGTGGCGGTCACCGCGAGGTTGCTGGTGACCTTCAGCGACTCCACGAACGCCCGGTCCCCGACGGCCTGTTCGCGCCACAGGGTGTACGGCGGCGGCTCCTGACGTCCTCCACGCGGCACCAGCACACACCGCGCCGTGTCCCCGTCCGCGACCGGCGTCAGCACCTCCGGCACCGCGCCGTCCACGGTGAGCTGCCAGCGGCTGAGATGCCGGGCGTCCCGCACGAACACCCCGTCCGGCGAGCCCCCGCCGCGCACCCCGCCGATGTCGCCCCGGTCGCCCACGGCGGCGAACGTCGCCCCGCGCACGAACAGATGATGCCGCTCCGTCATCGGTCCCCTCCCTCGTCCGTCCTGCCGCCGCTGTGGCTCAGGAGCGTGTCGTGCGAATCGCCTTTGTCCATGCGCCCGTTGGTCCCCGGCTCCCCGTGCAGCAGATCGAGGGTGAGCGCCGCCGTCCAGCCGAACGCCGGTGCCCCGCAGGCCGCGCCGGTGTGCGGGTCGACGTACTCCGCGAAGCCCGAGGAATCTGCCGTACGTAGAAAGGCGGTGCGCACTCCGTCCGCCAACTGCCCTTCGCCGTGGGCCCGTAGCCCTCGCTCGATCAGCCAGCTGGTGTTGAACCAGGCCGGGCCGCGCCAGTAGCGGTGCGGGTCGAACGCGTCGCCCAACAGGTCGTAACTGGGCACGAGTTGGGTGGTGGTGCCGAGCCCGAAGTGCGTACCGCGCAGGGTGCGTACGAGCGCCGCCGCCACCTCGCGGGGCAGCCCCGGCAGCAGCAGCGGGACCAGTCCCGTCACGCCCCGCTCGCGCACCGGGCCGCCGCCGCGCAGGTCCCGGCAGAGGAACATGCCGTACGACGCGTCCCACAGCCGCTCCACCAGGGCCGCCGTCAGCCGCTCGGCGCGCGCGTGGCGGGCGGTGCCGGGGGCGCCCAACTCCCGGGCGATCTCGGCGAGGGCGTGCTCGGAGGCGATGAGCAGCGCGTTGAACGCCGGGTCCTCCACGGCGAACTCCCCGCCCCCGTCGGCGTATTCACCGTCGCGGTAGTCGGCCGCGAGGCGCACGTACCGCCCGTAGTCCAGATCCGTCGGCCGGTCCTCGGGCGAGCCGTGGGCGAGGTCCGCGCGGCGGAAGGAGCGGGCCGGGGCGGGGGAGACGCGGGCCAACGGGGCATCCCAGCACGGGCTGTTGTCCATCCCCTGTTCCCACGGGTGCACCACCGACACCAGTCCGCCCCCGCCGAGGTCCCGCCGGTGCAGCAGATACCGGTGCCAGGCGGCCAGCCGGGGATAGACCCGGGCGAGGAAGCCGCGCGCCCGCGACAGGCCCGGGTCCGCCCGGTGCACCAGCCACGCGGCCAGCGCGTGCACGGGTGGCTGCACGATGCCGGACGTCTGTACGGTGCGCGGGGCGCCCGCGGCGCGTCCGGCGGCCGAGGAGCGCCAGAAGTCGGGGCTCGGGAAGTACGCGTCGAGCGGCACGGAGGGGTGGAAGACGATGTGCGGCACGCGCCCGTCGGCCCACTGCGCCGCGAGCAGCGTCTCCAGTTCGGTCTGGGCCCGCAGCGGCGAGAGATGGCGCAGCCCGATCGCGATGAACGCCGAGTCCCAGGACCACTGGTGCGGATACAGGCTCCGCGAGGGGACCGTCGAGGCGCCCGTCCAGTTCGTCTGCAATACACGGGCCGCCCTGACGTGCAGCGATGTCGTGGGTGGCGGATCGTATGCGATCTCGCGCTCCGTGACACGGGCAGTGAGCTGGGCAGTGCGATCCACTCGGGGCTCCCCGAAGACGTCCGGCCGGCCAGGTTTGGTTGTGTCTACCGCAGGGTTACGTCTATTTAACACGCAAAACTCAATATGTAATGCAAGCTTGAGGAACACAAGGGGGTGTGCATGACCGGACGGGTCGGCAGGACGGGAAAGACGGCCAGGGGAGGCGCTCAGTCGAGCGCCGGGGACCTGCTCGAACTGGTACGCAGCGGGCGCGCGGTCACCCGGGGCGCCCTCCAGCAGATGACCGGGCTGTCCCGCGCGACCGTCGGCCAGCGCCTGGACCGGCTCTTCCGCGCGGGCTGGCTGCGCGAGGGCGCGGGTGGCCCGGTGGACTCCCCGCTCGGTGGACGCCCCGCCGTCACCCTGGAGTTCGACGGCTCGCACGCGGTCGTCCTCGCCGCCGACCTGGACACCCGGCACGCCCGCGCCGCCGTCCTCACCCTGACCGGCGAGATCCTGGCCGAGCACTCCGGCACCCTCGTCGTGGAGGACGGCCCCGAGGCGGTCCTCGCCGAACTCGGCCGCTGGTTCGCCCGGTTGCTCGACCAGGCGGGCCACCGCCCCGAGGAGGTCTGCGGCATCGGGCTCGGCGTGCCCGGCCCCGTGGACAGCGAGACCGGCCAGGTGATCCAGCCCCCGATGATGACCGGCTGGGACGGCTACGACATAAGGGGCCGCCTCTCCCGCGCCTTCACCGAACACACCGGCGCCCCCGCCGTCCCGGTCCTCGTGGACAACGACGCCAACCTCATGGCCTACGGCGAGCAGCGCACCGGACACCCCGACTGCGCGGCGTTCGTGCTGGTCAAGGTGTCCACCGGCATCGGCGCCGGGGTCGTCGTGGACGGCGCGCTCTACCGGGGCATCGACGGCGGCGCGGGCGACATCGGGCACATCCGGGTCGGCACCGACGCGCTGTGCCGGTGCGGCTCCTACGGCTGCCTCGCGGCCGTCGCCAGCGGCGGCGCGGTC
>NZ_WWIR01000036.1 GCF_009863025.1 Streptomyces sp. SID4985
CCGGGGCAGGCTCCCCGCCGCCATCGGGCACGTGGCCGAGGCCCACCGCGCCCACCACCCCGACGCCGACCTCGGTCCGCTGCGCCGCGCCTATCTGCTCGCGGAGTCCTCGCACCGCGGCCAGATGCGCAAGAGCGGCGAGCCGTACATCACGCACCCCCTCGCCGTCACCCTGATCCTGGCCCAACTCGGCGCCGAGACGACCACGTTGGTCGCCTCCCTGCTCCACGACACCGTCGAGGACACCGAAGTGACGCTGGATCAGGTGCGGGAACAGTTCGGGGAGGAGGTCCGTTATCTGGTCGACGGCGTCACCAAGCTGGAGAAGGTCGACTACGGAGCCGCCGCCGAGCCCGAGACCTTCCGCAAGATGCTCGTCGCCACCGGCAACGACGTGCGCGTGATGTCGATCAAACTCGCCGACCGCCTGCACAACATGCGCACGCTCGGCGTGATGCGCCCCGAGAAACAGGCGCGCATCGCCAAGGTCACCCGCGACGTCCTCATCCCGCTCGCCGAACGCCTCGGTGTGCAGGCCCTCAAGACCGAGCTGGAGGACCTGGTCTTCGCCATCCTCCACCCCGAGGAGTACCGGGCCGTCAGAGAACTCATCGCGGAGAACGCGTCCCGGGCCGACGACCCGCTGGAAGAGGTCGCCGAAGAGGTGCGCGCGGTGCTGCGCGAGGCCGACATCCCCGCCGAAGTCCTCATCCGCCCGCGGCACTTCGTCTCCCTCCACCGCGTCAGCCGCAAACGCGGCGAACTGCGCGGCACCGACTTCGGGCGACTGCTCGTCCTCGTGAACGAGGACGCCGACTGCTACGGCGTCCTCGGCGAGCTGCACACCTGCATGACGCCGGTCGTCTCGGAGTTCAAGGACTTCATCGCCGTACCCAAGTTCAACCTGTACCAGTCGCTGCACACCGCCGTCGCCCGCCCCGACGGCCAGATCGCCGAAGTCCTCATCCGCACCCACCAGATGCACCGCGCGGCCGAGGCGGGCGTGATCGCGCTCGGAAATCCCTACACGGCGCCCGAGGAACAGTCCGCGGCGGCCGACGGCGAGCGCGTCGACCCCACCCGTCCCGGCTGGCTCTCCCGCCTCCTCGACTGGCAGCGCGCCGCGCCCGACCCCGACACCTTCTGGTCCACCTTGCGCGAGGACCTCGCCCAGGACCGGGAGATCACCGTGGTCCGCCCCGACGGCGGCACCCTGGGCCTGCCCGAGGGCGCCACCTGCGTCGACGCCGCCTATGCGCAGTACGGCGACGACGCGCACGCCTGCATCGGCGCGCGTGTCAACGGCCGCCTCGCCCGGCTCAGCACCGTCCTGCACGACGGCGACACCGTGCAGCTCCTCATGGGCCAGGACCCCGCCTCCGAGCCCTCCCGTGAATGGCTGGAGCACGCCCACACCCCGGCCGCGCGCATCGCCATCCAGCGGTGGCTCGCGGCCCACCCCGCCGCCGAC
>NZ_WWIR01000317.1 GCF_009863025.1 Streptomyces sp. SID4985
GCCGATCCGCCGGTGCTGCTCATGGACGAGCCCTTCTCCGCCGTCGACCCGGTGGTGCGCAAGGGACTCCAGGAAGAACTGTTGCGCATCCAGGATGAGTTGGGCAAGACGATCGTCTTCGTCACCCATGACATCGACGAGGCCGTGAAGCTCGGCACGATGGTCGCCGTACTGCGCACCGGCGGCCACCTCGCCCAATTCGCGCCGCCCGCAGAGCTGTTGAGCGAGCCCGCCGACCCGTTCGTCGAGGACTTCCTCGGCGCCGACCGGGGCATCCGCAGGCTCTCCTTCTTCGCCTCCGGGGAACTGGAGCTGGAGACCTCGCCCGTCGTGCCCATCGACGCGGACGCCGAGCGGATCTCCGGAGCCGCCACCGCGCCCTACCTCCTCGTGACCGACGCCGACGGCCGCCCCCTCGGCTGGGCCGAGCCGGAGCGGCTCGTCGCCGGGAGCGTCGACAAGGGCCAACTGCTTTCGTATGGGCGGCCGTTCCGGCCCGGCATCGACTCGCTGCGCACCGCGCTCGACGGCGCCGTGCTCTCCCCGACCGGCTGGGCGGTGGCCGTGGACGGTGACGGGCGTGCCGTCGGCGTGGTCTCCCAGCAGGCCGTCGGCGAGGCCATCCGCGCCGCACACGACGAGCACCGCACGGACGAGCACCGCACGGACGCGAAGGCCGCGGGATGAACGGCTTCTTCGACCTCCCCAGCGACCTCCAGCACAGCTACGCCGGACTCATCGGACTGCATCTGCGCGAGGCCCTGCTGCCGGTGCTCGCCGGACTGCTCGCCTCGCTGCCCGTCTCCCAACTCTGCGTCAGATTCCGCTGGTTGTACCCACCGGTGCTCGGCGTCACCACGGTCCTGTACGCGATACCCTCGCTCGCCTTCTTCGTCGTCCTCATCGACTACACCGGCCAGAGCGAGACCACGGTGATGATCCCGCTCGCCGTCTACAGCCTCGTGGTGCTCGTCCCGGCCATCGTGGACGGCGTCCGCTCGGTGCCCCCGGAGACCCTGGCCGCCGCCGAGGCGATGGGGCTCGGGCCCGTGCGGCGGTATCTCCAGGTGCAGTTGCCCATCGCCGTACCCGCGATCATGGCCGGTCTCCGGATCGCCTGCGTCTCCAGCATCTCGCTGGTCAGCGTCGGCATGCTCATCGGCAACCAGGGCGCGCTCGGCAACATGCTCAACGACGCGAACATCTACCACCGGCCCGCCCTCGCCGTGAACTCCGTCATCACCACAGCGGCGTTGGCGATCCTCGTCGACGCGGCCCTCGTCGCGCTGCGCACGCTGCTGACCCCCTGGATGCCGAAGAAGGGCGCCGCCCGGTGAACGTACTCGATTTCGCCCGCGCCTTCTTCGAGGACAACGCCCACTGGCACGGCTACGACGGCATTCCCACCCGGGTCCTGGAGCACATCGGCTACTCGCTCGAAGCGCTCGCCGTCGCCGCCCTGATCGGGCTGCCCGTCGGTCTGATCACCGGGCACCGGGGACGCGGCGGCAACGCCATCGCCCTGGTCGCCACCGCCGCGCGGGCACTGCCCAGCTTCGGTCTGCTCGTGCTCATGTTCTTCTGGCTCGGCTTCGGCGTGCTGCCCGTGATGATCCCGCTGGTCATCCTCGCCGTACCGCCGATCCTGGTCACCGCCTACGAGGCGATCCGCTCCGTGGACCCCTCCCCGGTGGACGCCGCGCGCGGCATGGGGCTGACCGAGACGCGCATCCTGTTCCAGGTGGAACTCCCGGTCGCGCTCCCGGTGATCCTCGGCGGACTGCGCACGGCCGCCGTCCAGATCGTCTCCACCGCCACCATCGCGGCCTACGTCAGCTTCGGCGGCCTGGGCCGGTACATCATCGACGGGCTCTACCAGAAGGACTACGAGAAGGTCGTCGGCGGCGCCACCCTGGTCGCCGGAATGGCCCTCGCCACCCTCGTCCTCTTCTGGGCCCTCTCCCGCCTGGTGGTCTCGCCCGGCGTACGAAGGAGCGGCTGACCATGCCGGGAATCCAGCACCGAACCGCACAACTCCCCACTAATCGAAGCCAATTGGTGACCATGACGCACTTGACCTGCCCGGAGCGCGCTGGCTTGGATCGACGGGTGACTACCGACAACCGCATCAGCGGGCCCACCCGGAGAAACCGAGCCGCGGCGGCGGCCGCGCTCGTGGCGGCGACGGCGCTGCTGGCGGGCTGTGGCTCATCCGGCAAGGGCTCCGACGACAACCCGCTGACCGGCGGCGACAAGCCCTCCGCGGGCACCGTCGTGGTCGGCTCCAACAACTTCGCCGAGAGCATCCTGCTCGCCGACATCTACGGCGAGGCTCTCAAGGCCAAGGGCATCAAGGTCTCCTACAAGCCCAACATCGGCAGCCGCGAGACCACGTACCGCGTCCTCAAGAGCGGCGACATCTCCGTCCTGCCCGAGTACAACGGCGCCCTGCTCGCCTATCTCGACCCCAAGGCCACCCCGAAGACGGCCGAGGAGACGACGAAGGCGATCGAGGCCAAGCTCGACCCCGCGCTGACCCTGCTCAAGCCCTCGGCGGCCGAGGACAAGGACTCGGTCACGGTCAACGCGGCCACCGCGGACAAGCTCAAGCTGACCGACCAGTCCTCCATCGCCGACCTCAAGGGCGCGGCGAAGGACCTCGTGATCGGCGCCTCCCCGGAGTTCCAGACCCGCCACCAGGGACTCGTCGGGCTGAAGGACGTGTACGGCCTCGAGTTCAAGTCCTTCAAGGCGCTGGACGCGGGCGGCCCGCTCACCCAGACGGCGCTCAAGAAGAACGACGTGCAGGTCGCGGACATCTTCAGCACCGACCCGATCATCGCCAAGGAGAAGTTCGTCGTCCTCCAGGACCCCGAGAACCTCTTCGGCTTCGAGAACGTCCAGCCGCTCGTCCGCAAGGGCGCGCTCACCAAGGAGGGGGCCGCCGCGCTCGACGCCGTCTCCGCCAAGCTGGACACGGCGACGCTGCTCGACCTGGACACCCAGGTGCAGAACCAGCACAAGGACCCGCTGGACGTGGCGCAGGCGTGGCTGAAGTCCGCGGGGCTGAGCTGACGGCACCCCGAACTGACGGCACCCCGAACTGACGGCACCCGGAACTGACGGCACGTCCAGCTGACGACGCCTCGGCCCGAGGACCGTCCCGAACGACCCGGAACGCCCGGCGCGCACACCGCCCGCCGGGCGTTCCGCCCGTTCCGCGCGGCACGAAAGACCCGCTCCGGCGACCTACACTGGCTCCCCGGAAACGACGGACACGACGGACACGGCCGAGACACGCCGAGGAGGACGAGCACAGTGGCGACAGCGCCCGGCACCGGCCGGCAGGACCCCTCCCCGGAGGTGTTCGCGGAGGCGGCGGCCGCCTTCGGGCTGCTCGCCTCACCGGCCAGGCTGCACATCGTGTGGGCGCTAGCCCAGGGCGAGAGCGACGTCACCGGGCTCGCCGAGCGGGTCGGCGGCGCGCTGCCCGCCGTCAGCCAGCACCTCACCAAGCTCAAGCTCGCCGGACTCGTCCGCTCCCGCCGCGAGGGCCGCCGCCAGGTGTACTTCGTGGACACCGTCGAACAGGCCGCCCTCGTGGACGTCGTCCACCGCCTCGTCGGCCTGACCGCCCGGGAACAGGACGGGGCCGCCGCGCCCGTACGCCGACTGCACGGCCTGTGAACCCGTGCCGGACACAGCACTCGGGCTGCTGCGGCGCCTGGAGACCGGCCCGCGCGGACTGACCGACACCGAGGCGGCCGCACGGCTCGCCGCCCTCGGCGAGAACACCCCCGCGCCGCTCGCCGGACCCTCCTGGCCGCGCCGCTGCGTCCGCGCCCTGCGCGACCCCTTCACCGCCCTGCTGCTGACCCTCGGTCTGGTCTCGGCCTGCGTCGCCTCCTGGCGCACCGCCGCAGTCATCCTCGCCCTCGTCGCCGTGAGCTGCGCGCTGCGCGTGACCGGCGAACGCCGCGCCGACCGCGCCCTGGCCGCGCTGCGCGGGCTCGTCACGGGCACGGCCACCGTGCTCCGCCGTACCGAGGGGGCGGCCGAACCGCGCGCCCGGGAGGTGCCGGTCGCCGACCTGGTGCCCGGCGACGTCGTACGGCTCGGCCCCGGCGACCTGGTGCCCGCCGACCTGACGCTGCTGCGCGCGCGGGGACTGACCGTGCGGGAGGACGTACTGACCGGCGAGTCCGCGCCGGTGCCCAAACACGCCGCCGAGCCGCCCGAGCCGGGCACCGACGCCCAACTGTGCTTCCAGGGCTGCGCAGTGGTCACGGGCAGTGCCACCGCCGTCGTGGTGGAGACCGGGCCGCGCACCCGGTTCGCGGCCGCCCAGCGGGCCCCGGTACGGCGGGAGCCGAGCGCCTTCGACCGGTCCGTGCACGGCATCTCCTGGGTGCTGGTCCGCTTCGTACTGCTCACCCCGCCCCTCGTCCTCATGGCCGCCGCCGCGCTGCACGGCCGGGGCGTGGCCACGCTGCCGTTCGCCGTCGCGGTCGCCGTCGGGCTCACCCCCGAGATGCTCCCGGTGATCGTCACCACCTGTCTGGCCCGGGCCGCCGCCCTGCTCGCCCGCACCCACCAGGTGGTCGTACGACGTCTGCCCGCGCTGCACGACCTCGGCGCCGTCGACGTGCTGTGCGTGGACAAGACCGGCACCCTCACCCGGAACCGGCCCGTCGTCGCCGCCGCGCTCGGACCGGACGGCCGGACCGACCCAGAGGTGCTGCGCTGGGCCGCCGTCGGCGCCTGGTGGACCCTCCAACTGGCCGACCCGCCCGCCCCCGACGCCCTCGACGAGGCACTGCTGAACGCCGCCGGACCCGTCGGCGAGGAGCACGACGGCGTCGCCGCGCTGCCCTTCGACCCGGCGCACCGTGTGGCCACGGCGGTCGTCGCGGGCAGTGGTCTCGTGCGCCATGTGCTGGTCACCAGGGGCGCGGTGGAGGACGTACTCGACCGCTGCGCGCTGCCGGAGGACGAACACCGGCGGCTGCTCGGGCTCGCCGCATGCCAGGCGGAGGCCGGACTCCGGGTGCTCGCCGTCGCGACCGCCGAGCGCCCGGCCGCCGTACGGCCCTACCGCGCGGCCGACGCGCGCGGGCTCACCTTCCGGGGCCTGGTCGGCTTCCGCGACGAACTCGCCCCCGGCGCCGCCGAGGCCCTGCGCGAACTGACCGCGCTCGGCGTCACCGTGCACGTCCTCACCGGCGACCACCCGGCCACCGCCGCCCGGGTCTGCCGCGATCTGGGGCTTGACGTGGGGGAGGTGGGGACGGCCTCCGCAGCGATGGCGGCGGGCGGGACCGGGGGCGTACGGGTCGTCGCCCGCTGCACCCCCGAGGACAAGGCGCGCGTCGTCGGCGGACTGCGCGAAGCCGGGCACACCGTCGGCTTCCTCGGCGACGGCGTCAACGACGTGCCCGCGCTGCACGCCGCCGATGTGGGCATCGCCCCGCGCGACGCGGTGGGCGTGGCCCGGGAGAGCGCGGACGTGGTGCTCGGCCGCAAGGACCTCACCGCGATCGGGCACGCGGTCGTCGCGGGGCGGCACAGCAGCGCCAACATCGCCTCCTACCTGCGCGTCACGCTCTCCTCCAACCTCGGCAACGTCCTCGCCATGCTCGCCGCGGGACTGCTCCTGCCCTTCCTGCCGATGCTCCCGTCACAGGTGCTCGCCCAGAACCTGTGCTTCGACGCGGCCCAGCTGGCCTTCGCCCACGACCGCCCCGACCGCGCGGTGCTGCGCCGGCCGACCCGGCTGCGGCCGCCCGCCTTCCTGCGCTTCATCACCGGGTTCGGGCTGCTCAACGCGGTCGCGGACCTCGCCACCTTCGCCGTGCTCGCGCTCGCCCCGCACGGCGACGCCGCCCTGGACGACCGGGTGCTGTTCCACTCGGCCTGGTTCACCGAGAACCTGCTCACCCAGGCCCTGGTGATGGTCCTGCTGCGCACCGGCCGCCGGGTGGCCGGGCGCCGCCGTCCCGGCCCCGTCGGCTGGTCGGCCGCCGCCCTGGCCGCCGCAGGACTGCTGATCCCGCTCTCCCCGCTGGGCGCCGCCCTGCGCATGACGGGCCTGCCGGCCGTGCACTACCTGCTGCTCGCCGCCGTCCTCGGGGTGTACGTCCTCGCGCTGGCCGTGGCCCGGGGCCGCCACGACCGGCGCCGGTCGGAGGGCGGCCCGTCTCAGCCGGAGGTTCAGCCGTAGGTCAGGTTGTCGCAGGGGTTCTCGTCCGCCGAGCGCGCCCCGTCGGCCACGGTGCTCGGCACCTTCGCCGGGGCCGCCGAGGCGGAGGCGGCGGTGGCGTACGACTGGCCGAGGACCACGTTGATCCGGGCCGCGCCGATCTGTTCGAGCGTGGCGCCCGGGAACACCTTGGCGACGGTGCGCGCCTGGCTCTCCAGACCGGGGCCGTACTGCACGACCGTCGTCGCGTGGTCCTGCGAGGTCGCGGTGGCCGTGCCGGTGACGGAGAAGCCGTCGGCGGTGAGCAACTGGGCGCCTTTGGCACCGAGTCCGGTCACGGTGGTGCCGTTGTAGACGGCCACGCTGATGCCCGCGCCCGAGACCGGTTCGGCCGAGGCGGCGGGGGAGGCGGACGCCTTCGCGCCGTCCGTCTTCTTCCCCTGCTTGCCCTTGCCGCTGGCGTCCTTGCCGTCGATCGTGCGGTCCTCCCGCAGCGCGGCCCACAGCTCGCTCGCGTCCGGCTCCACCACCGACACGCGCGAACCGGTGTACCGCCAGGGGATGGTGATGAACTTGGTGTTGTGCAGGTCGATGCCCTTCATCGACATCGCGAAGGAGAGCAGCTTGTCGGCGGAGCCGAGGCCGGGGTCCACGGTCAGCGACTTGGTGGCCGCCGTCGCCAGCGGGAGCAGCCGGGTCGGGGTGAAGCCCTTGCTCTTGACCTCCTTCAGCAGGCTCGCGATGAACGCCTGCTGGCGCTTGATGCGGCCGATGTCCGAGCCGTCGCCGATGCCGTGCCGCAGTCGTACGTAGTCCAGAGCCTGCTTGCCCGCCACCGTCTGCTCGCCCTTGGGGAAGAGCAGCGTGCCCCGGGTGGCGCGGTTGGGGTTCAGGTCCTTCTGGTACACGTCGTTCGGCAGACAGACCTTGACCCCGCCGACGACCTGGGTGAGCGAGGCGAAGCCCTTGAAGTCCACGACGACCGTGTGGTCCACGCGCAGACCGGTCAGCTGCTCCACCGTGTTCTGGGTGCAGGCCGGGTTGCCCTTGTCGGTCTCGCCGACGGAGAAGGCCGCGTTGAACATGGTGTTCTGCTGGGTCTGGGTCCAGCTGCCGTTCGGCAGCTTGCAGGGCGGGATGGTGACCAGGGTGTCGCGCGGTATCGACACCGCGAGCGCGTGCTTGTGGTCGGCGTATATGTGCAGCAGCAGAGTGGTGTCGGAGCGCCCTATGGCGGTCTTGTCACCGCCGCCCAGGGCCGCGTTGCCGTCGGTGCGCGCGTCCGAGCCGATGACGAGGACGTTCTCCCCCTTGGAGGAGCCCGCGGCGGGCCGGTTGTCGGAGAGGCCGCCGGAGTCGAAGGTGCGGATGTCGCCGTCGAGCTTGAGATACACCCAGCCCGCCCCGGCCACGACCAGGACCGTCAGCGACAGACACACGACGAGGACCGTGCGCAGTCTGCGGCCACGCTTGCGGCGCCGGTCACGGGCCGTGGCGCGCGGGGACTCCGCCCCGTCGCCCGGACCGCTGCGGCCACCGCGGTCACCACCGCGCCGTCGCGACGGTGCCGTACCCCGGCTGCTGGTGATACTCATCGGCGCCCTCTTGTGTCTCACCCTGGGTTGTACAGTTGCGCAATGTAGCAATCATTGCTGAGCGGGTCGGCGGCGAGGCAGCCCCGGCCAGTCAGTAAGTACGTGAGAAAAGCACGTGAACACCCGTGAGAGAGGGAGGGCGGTCATGCTCCGCAACGGACTCGAACCCTGGCACCTGCTGGTCGTCGCGATCGTATTCATCGTGCTGTTCGGCTCCCGGAAACTGCCGGACACCGCCCGCGCGCTGGGCAAGTCCCTGCGCATCCTCAAGAGCGAGGCGAAGGCGATGAAGACGGAACACGCGACGCCCGGTGTCGCCACCGGTGCCGCGGGTCCGGCCGGTACGGCCACCGAGGCGAGCGCGACGGAGCCGTCGACCGTACGGTGAACGTGCCGCGCCCCGGCCCGGGTTCCCGTGTCACCTGATCGAAGGACGGGGCTGGCGTGAGGTTCGACCGGTCGTACGACCCGTGCGGCGCCGGGTGGCTCGTACGGCATCGGCGCCGACCGGGTCGTACGGCATCGGCGCCGGAGCTGAGAGCAGCTTCCGGCGTCGGTGTCGGATTTCGGACCCCCGGGGTCCGCGGGATCAGGCCGCCTTCTCCACGCCCTGTCCCGGATCGCCCGCCAGGACCTTGGCCCGCTCGCGGCGCTGTCGCCGGGAGACGCGGGGCTCCTGGTCGGGGAGCCAGCCGAAGGTCAGACAGGCGCCGGTCGCGCCGAGGAGCAGGCCGATGAAGAAGCCGCCCAGGTTGGACGTGATCCAGGTGCCCAGCGAGAACAGGATGCCGGTCAGCGAGTAGAACAGCCGCTGCGCGGGGTTGAACAGGATGAGCAGTCCGAGCAGCATCATCAGCGTGGGCAGCAGATAGCCCGCCACGCCCTGGATCCCGATGTGCATGACGACCTTCAGCGAGGCCTTCTCGGTGAGCAGGATCTCGGCCCCGCCCAGGGTGAGCAGCAGCCCGCCCCAGAACGGCCGGCGTCCCCGCCACGCGCGGAAGGCCGCTCGCCCGGACCCGTGCGGACGCCCGGACATCAGCAACCCGAGTCGCTGAAGCGCAGGTTGAGCCCCGGCAGCTTGAACACACCTGCCGTGGTGGCGTAGTTGGTCTGCCGCAGGTTGGCGATGTGCACCGTGTCGGCCTGCTGGCTGAAGACGCCGATCGGGCCCTTGGCGTTGGCCTTGGTGAGCGTGCTCGCGTCGTTGCCGATCTCGATGTTGTCGAACGACGCGTCGCCCGAGAGCTGGGTCGAGTCGGTGGTGAGGTCCTTCGCGGACACCCGGGTCTTGCCGTTGCCCGCCGTGATGAGGAGGTTGGTGCCGCCGAGGTCGACGCTCTGGCACAGCTTGGTCAGCTTGGCGCGCTTGATCGCGGAGGTGACGACCAGCACCTGGCCGCCGGTGTCGCCCGCGTTGGGGCTGCCCTCCGCCATGTTGTCCAGGCCGCCGAACTGCTCGAAACCGGTGCCGTCCAGCTGGGTCGCCGTGACGGTGAACGGCATCCCGGAGATCGCGAACTGCACACCCAGCGCTCCCTGGGCGGTGAAGACGGCGAGTCCGGCGGCGACCAGCGTGGCGGGCACCGCCAGCACGGCGGTCCGGCGCAGCCGGACGCGCCCGCGTCTCCCGCTCCCGGCGGCGGCCGGGTCCGGGGAGGGCGCGGGGGAACCGCCGTCGGGGTTCTCGGGGGTGTGGTCGGCGGACGCGAAGTCCGGGGACGAGGCCATGTCTGCTCCCATGGGCACGGATCAATGCGGGGTGGGCTTCAGGTGGCGCGGTGTCCTGGCGCGGACGGCGGCTGCCGCGCACGCCGTCCCCGCACTCCCGGCGGGTGCGAGGGCTCCTGTGTTACGCGGCGGTAGCCTGCCAGGAAGTTACCGCCGGTTACTTTGAGGGGTCAAGGGAGTTGTGAAAAACGGGTGTGCAAACCGCGTGCACCGCACGGGAGTTGATGGACACGGGGTTACGGGCGCCCCGCCGTGCACTCGCCGTCTACCCCAATTGCCTTGTGTCGTATTGACGTTGACGAACCATCAGGTCTACAACTCTCCCTGGTTTCCCCCTGGGTCCGTGGCGCCGGACCCGCCGCGCGGCATCGCACCCCGGCACCGTCAAGCGCCCCACCCCACCCCGCACTCCCCCCACATCGAAGAGAGGCACCCGTATGCGCACCCGCACGCTCCTCGCCCTCGCCACAGCCGCCACCGCGCTCGCCCTCACCGCGGCCGTCCCCGCCTCGGCCGACGGCACCGCCGTCCTGACCACGGGCGGCACCGGCGGCACCGCCGTCGCGGTCGGCGACACCCTCAGCGCGCCCCTGGCCTCCGGCACCTCCGCCACGCTCTACTCCAGCGCCACCGGCACCAGCGGAGTCGTCTGCACGTCGTCCCAGTTCACCGCGAGCGTCACCGCCAACCCGGACGCGCCGGGCACGGCCACCGAATCGGTCACCGGGCACAGTTTCAACAGCTCCAGCTGTTCCAGCAACGTCACCGGCGTGCTCGGCGTCAGCGGCATCACCGTCGACAACCTGCCGTACACCGCCTCGGTCGCCTCGGACGGCACCCTGACCGTGCTGCCCGGCGCCGGGTCCACCATCCAGACCACGGTCAAGCTGCGCACCCTGCTCGGCAGCATCACCTGCGTCTACCAGGCGCCGAGTCTCAACGGCAGGGCCGACAACGCCGACAGCAGCATCGCCTTCACCAGCCAGCAGTTCACGAAGGTGTCCGGCTCGTCGCTGTGCTTCGCGAACGGCTACTTCACGGCCAAGTACGCGCCGGTCAGCGACAACGGGGCTCCGGTGTCCGTCAACTGAGCCGTGCGCGTACGGTCGTTCAGCGCCGCCGCAGCCGGGGCAGGAACGCCACCGCCGCGGTGATCAGCAGCACCCCCGCCGCACCGGCGGCCAGCAACGGAGCCGAGGGGCCCGCGTCCGCGCGGGTCGCCTCGGCCACCGGCGTGCTGTCGTCCGAGGTGACCGGCGCGTACGAGGCGTCCTTGCGCGGCTCGTCGGCCGCGCTCGCCGACACGCTGGGGGGCGCCGACGGCTCGTGGTGCGCGGAGTGCGTGGGGGAGGGGGCGGCGGACGGCTTCTTGGCGGGTTCCTTCTTCTCCGCCTTCGCGCCCGCGCCCGCTCCTGAGGCGCCGCCCGATGCCGAGCCCGTACCCGATCCGGAGAAGACGACGTCGGAGCAGGAGTAATAGGTGTCCGGCGTACTGCTGGTCTGCCAGATCGTGTACAGCATCTGACGGCCCGTCCGACCGCTCGGCAGGGTCGCCCGGATGTGGTACGCGCCGTTCGTCAGCGGCGGGTCCTTGACCTCGGCGAAGGGGGTGGCGGGCAGGTCGGACCACTTCAGCGGCTTCGACGGGTCGTAACCGGGCTTGGACAGATACAGCTTGAACGTACCGGCGTGCGCGATGGGGGAGGTGTACGTCATCGTCAGCCGGGCGCCCGCCGTCAGCCGGGTGGCCGGGAAGTCCGCGCGGGCCAGGTCCAGGCCCCGGTAGGCGGACAGGTTCCCGCTGCACAGCTTGCCGTCCGGAATCACCTGCCGGTCACGGCCGTTGACGCCGGGCACCCGCAGGTTGTCCCACGCGGCGAAGGACGCACCGCCGTTGGCCGAGATCGCCGCCCGGCAGGCGGCCGTACCCGCGCTGCCGCCGTCGGGGGAGCAGGCGTAGACCCGGCTGGCCGGGGAGGTGGGGGCGCCGTGCGCCAGGGCGGGGGTCGCCGTCCAGGGCAGAAGCAGGAGCGGGGCCGTCGCGGCGGCCGCCGTGACGCTCAGGCGGGCGATGGTCCGGGTCGACGGGGTCATCCGGGACGCTCCTCGGCGGGCGCGGGAACAGGGCTGTCCCGACCAGTACGGGGGAGAGGGCCATGACGTTCAGACCGACCGCACGGGCTGTTTTCCACGCGCGTAGCGTCACCATGCCCATCTGCCGTGCGAGCGACCGAACTTGGCTCGATCCCTCCCGAACGGCACAAGCGGAGCTTCTCAACTCCCTTGCAGGAGTGCGGAAACACCACGTATCGCGCTGTCGAGCGGAAGCGGAGCCCGGCTCTTCGGAAGTGGCCGAAATCCATTGTGCATTACTGGACTCCCGTTCCCCCGCGGTGAGTTATCGTATGCGCGGGGTTAAAACAAACCGCGTGTCCCGTTCGTTCAGGAGAGGGGTCGGTCGATGGCGAGGCAGTTGCGCGCTGAACAGACCCGGGCGACGATCATCGCGGCCGCCGCCGATCTCTTCGACCGGCAGGGCTACGAATCCACCAGTCTGAGTGACATCGTGGGGTACGCGGGTGTCACCAAGGGCGCGTTGTACTTCCACTTCGCTGCCAAGGAGGACCTCGCCCACGCGATCCTGGAACTCCAGGCCGCCGCCGTACGCCAGGTGGTGGCCGACGCCGAGAGCCGGGGCCGCTCCTCCCTGGAATGCCTGATGCGCACGACCTTCGGCATCGCCCGCCTCGCCGTGGACGACCCGGTGCCCCGCGCCGGACTCCGGCTCGTCACCGCCGACGTGTCCGTACGGCCGCCCCTGCGTCATCCGTTCACCGAGTGGCTGGAGTTCGCGACCCGGAAGTTCGCCGGTGCCGTCAAGGACTCGGACCTGCACCCCGACGTGGACGCCGGGACCGTCGCCCACTCCCTCGTCTGCTTCTTCGTCGGCACCCGGGTCGCCGGGCGCTCCATAGAGCCGGTCGCACGCCTGCCGCGCAGGGTCGCCGAGATGTGGTTCCTGATGCTCCGGGGCCTGGTGCCGGTGCACCGCCGCCCCCGTTATCTCGCCCTCGCCACGCAGCTGGAGCGGGAGATCAGGGCCGCCTGACCCGCGGGGTACGGTGACGGCATGTCCGACGCCCCCACCGCCCCCGTGATCACCGGCGCCGAACCCGGCTCCTTCCCGCACAGCACGCTGGCCGAGCGGCAGCCCGCGATCATCCGCCAGGTGCGCGACGCCTCCCCCTACGGCCCCGCACAGCACCGGGCGCTGGACGACCTGCTCCGCTCCTGCACCGAGGGCGTCATCGAGGACCTGCCCGCCCACACGGACCCCGCCGACCGCGCCCGCTGGCACGCCTGGGGCCTCGCCGACCATGTGGGCACGTCCTGGTTCGAGGTGCCGTGGCTGTGGGCCGAGAGCTACTTCTATCGCGTGCTCCTCGACGCCGTCGGCCACTTCGCCCCCGGCCCCTGGCAGGGCGTCGACCCCTTCCGCTCCTTCAAGTACGCCGAACTCGGCTCCCCGGAGACCCGCGAGGAACTGGCCGCGCTCGACGCGCTCCAGGGCAAGTCGCCCGAGGAACGCGGCCGCGCCCTGCTGCACGGCTCGCTCTGGGGCAACCGCGCCGACCTCAGCTTCCAGCTGTCCGCCGAGGGCGCCGAGTCGCGCGACGCCACGCCGGGCCTGGTCGCCGACGACAGCGACGCCCTCTGGTCGCTGCTCCCGCCCGACGGCACCGGCACGCTCTGCCTGGTCGCCGACAACGCGGGCCGCGAACTCGTCCCCGACCTGCTGCTGACCGCCCACCTTCTCGCCGAGCACCGGATCGCCCGCGCCGTTCTCTACGTCAAGCCCTGGCCCTACTACGTCTCCGACGCCACGACCGCCGACGTGGTGGACGCGCTGACCCGGCTGCGGTCCGCGTCCGGCGCCGCCGCCGAGTACGGCGACATCCTCTGGTCGGCCATGGCCGACGGCCGCCTCACCGTGCGCACCCACCCCTTCCTCGCCTCCCCGCTGCCGTACTCCGAACTGCCGGACGACCTGCGCGCCGAGTTCGCCCGCGCCCGGCTGACCCTCTTCAAGGGCGACCTCAACTACCGCCGCCTGGTGGGCGACCGCTACTGGCCACCCACCACGCCGTTCCACGACGTGACCGCCTACTTCCCCGGCCCCGTCGCCACCCTGCGCACCCTCAAGTCCGACGTGATCACCGGCCTGACGGCCGCCACCGAGGCCGCGCTGGCCGCGGCCGAGGGGCAGTCCTGGCGCACCAGCGGCACCCATGCGCTGATCCAGGTCAACCCCCGGAAGTGAGCCGGAGGGCGCCCGTCGGCTGTCTCCCCCAACGGCGGGCCGCGTTCCGGAAGTTCCCGATTGCGGGGATGGTTCACGCGATGGTGTGATCGTCCGCTGTGCGGCGGATGACCCGTTCGGCAGCCGGGCAGGACCCGGTCATGACGCAGCCGTTCGAACTCCCGAACTTCTACATGCCGTATCCCGCGCGGCTCAACCCCCATGTCGACGAGGCGCGCGCCCACTCGACCGCGTGGGCGCGCGAGATGGGGATGCTGGAGGGCTCCGGGATCTGGGACCAGGCCGACCTGGAGGCGCACGACTACGGCCTGCTGTGCGCCTACACCCACCCCGACTGCGACGGGCCCGCGCTCTCGCTGATCACCGACTGGTACGTGTGGGTGTTCTTCTTCGACGACCACTTCCTGGACATGTACAAACGCACCCAGGACCGGGCCGCGGGCAAGGCGCACCTGGACCGGCTGCCGCTGTTCATGCCGCTCGACCTCGAAACCCCGGTGCCGGAGCCGGAGAACCCGGTCGAGGCGGGGCTCGCCGATCTGTGGGCGCGCACGGTGCCGGCCATGTCGGTGGACTGGCGCCGCCGTTTCGCCGTCGCCACCGAGCATCTGCTCAACGAGTCGCTGTGGGAGCTGTCCAACATCAACGAGGGCCGGATCGCCAACCCGGTCGAGTACATCGAGATGCGCCGGAAGGTCGGCGGCGCCCCCTGGTCCGCCGGACTCGTGGAGTACGCGACGGCCGAGGTGCCCGCGTCGGTGGCGGAGACCCGGCCGCTGCGCGTCCTGATGGAGACCTTCTCCGACGCCGTCCACCTGCGCAACGACCTCTTCTCCTATCAGCGCGAGGTCGAGGACGAGGGCGAGAACAGCAACGGCGTCCTGGTCGTGGAGACGTTCTTCGACTGCACCACCCAGCAGGCCGCCGACACCGTCAACGACGTCCTGACCTCACGCCTGCACCAGTTCGAGCACACCGCGCTCACCGAAGTCCCCGCCGTGGCCCTGGAGAACGGGCTCCGGCCGGACGAGGTGGCCGCCGTCGCCGCGTACACCAAGGGACTCCAGGACTGGCAGAGCGGCGGCCACGAGTGGCATCTGCGCTCCAGCCGCTACATGAACAAGGGGGCACGCTCGGCCTCCCCCTGGCAGATCCTCAGCGGTCCGGGCGTGTCCGCCGCCGACGTGGGCGCCCTGCTGGCCTCGGCGGCGACCGAGCGGCTGCGGCGGCACGCCCATGTGCCGTTCCAGAAGGTCGGCCCGTCCCTGCTGCCCGAGTTCCACATGCCGTTCCCGCTGGAGCTGAGCCCGCACGTCGACGCCTCGCGCCGGAACCTGGTCGCCTGGTGCCACCGGATGGGCATCCTCGGCGAGGGCGTCTGGGACGAGGACAAGCTCGCCGCGTACGACCTCGCCCTCTGCTCCGCCGGACTGGACCCCGACGCCACCCCCGAGGGCCTCGACCTCAGCGCCCAGTGGCTCGCCTGGGGCACCTACGGCGACGACTACTACCCCCTCGTCTTCGGCCACCGCCGCGACCTCGCCGCCGCCCGCGTCACCACCGCGCGGCTCTCCCAGTGCATGTCCCTCGACGGGCCGCCGACGATCGTCCCGGCCAACGCGATGGAACGCGCGCTGATCGACCTGTGGGAGCGCACCACGGCCCCGATGACCGCCGAGCAGCGGGTCACTTTCAAGGCCGCGGTGGACGTGATGACCGAGAGCTGGGTGTGGGAGCTGTCCAACCAGCTCCAGAACCGCGTCCCGGACCCGGTCGACTATCTGGAGATGCGCCGGGCCACCTTCGGTTCCGACCTCACCCTGAGCATGTGCCGCGCGGGCCGGGGCCCCGCCATCCCGCCCGAGGTCTACGCCAGCGGTCCGGTGCGCTCGCTGGAGAACGCGGCCATGGACTACGCCTGCCTGCTCAACGACGTGTTCTCGTACCAGAAGGAGATCGAGTACGAGGGTGAGATCCACAACGCGATCCTTGTCGTGCAGAACTTCTTCGGAGTCGACTACCCGGCCGCGCTCGCCGTCGTCCATGACCTGATGACCCAGCGCATGGAGCAGTTCGAGCATGTGATCGCCCATGAACTCCCCGTGCTCTACGAGGACTTCCAGCTGTCCGAGGAGGCCCGCGCGGAGATGGGGCTCTATGTGCTCGACCTCCAGAACTGGCTGGCGGGCATCCTCAACTGGCACCGCTCGGTGGACCGTTACAAGGCCGAGTGGCTGGGCAGCCGCGTCCCGGCCTTCGTCCCGGGACAGGCCCCGGCCAGGGTGCAACTGGTGGGGTGACGCGATGAGTTGAGGGACGGGGCCGGGTCGGCGGGGGCCGGGTTCAGGCCGTCGGCCGCGCCGCGGAGGCGTGCGCGACGGCCGCCCGGCCCAGCGCCCGGACGATCGGGTGCGGACGCGAGCCGTCGCCGTGCAGCTCCGGCTGGAACAGGGTCGCCAGGAAGAACGGGTGGTCCGGCAGCTCGGCCACCCGGACCTGGCCTTCCAGGTCGTGCCCGGAGAACCTCATGCCGTGGGCGCGCAGCGTGTCGAGGTGCCGCGAGGGGCCGTACGCGCAGACATAGCGCTCGACCGTGCGGTCGGCGCCGATCACCGCGTGGGCCAGCGTGCCCGGCTCCACGGCGACCGGGGCCTCGTGGCCGACCAGGGAGCAGGCCAGCGGCTCGATGAGCGGGTCCTTCGCGCCCGGGTCGTTCTCGGCGTGCGCCACCTCGGTCAGCCCGCACGCGTTGCGGGCGAACTCCAGCAGGGCGTGCTGGAAACCGCCGCACGTGCCGAGGAACGGGATGCCCTCCTCGCGCGCCGTCCGCACGGCCGCGAGGACACCGGCCTCGCTGCGGTACGGGCTGCCCGGCAGCACCCACACCGCGTCGAAGCCGCGTACCGCGTCCGGGGCCTCGGCGTCCTCCGAGGGAATCCAGTAGGCGTCCAGGACCAGACGGTCGCGCCGGGCGAGGGCGTCGAGGAGAAGCGGAATCCGGGTGTGGGAAGCGACGTTGGGGGAGCGGTCCCCGACGAGGGCGAGGGTGGCGGTGTGCACTGCGATATCGGTCATGGCAGCCATCCTCGGCGGCCACTGATGTTCACGTCCAACGATGATTCATACATGCTCGATAAGCAGTGCTGATGGGCATGGGATGCTGTGCGCCATGGACCCGCATCTGCTGCGCACCTATGTCACGGTGGCGCGACTCGCCTCGTTCTCCGCCGCCGCACGGGAGTTGGGGTACACGCAGTCGGCGGTCTCCCAGCACATCGCCGCCCTCGAACAGGACCTCGGCGCCCCGCTGCTCGGGCGCCGGCCCGTTCTCCCCACCCCCGCCGGGGAACGCCTGCTGGAGCACGCGGCCCCGCTGCTGCTGCGCCTGGACGCGGCCCGCGCCGATGTGATCCGCATGGCCGCGGCCCCGCCGAGCGGGGTGACCCTCGCGACCACACCGACGGCGCTCGGCCCGCGCGTGCTCGCGGCACTCCCGGTGTCGGGCGTGAGCGTCCGGGTGCTCGGCCGGGACGAGATCCCGGCCGCCGTCGCCACCGGGCACGCCGACCTCGGCCTGGTCGACGGCCCGGCGGCGCCCAGCGATCCGTTGCAGCTGCCCGACGTGGCGCCGCTGACCTCGCACGCCGTCGCCGAGGAACCCCTC
>NZ_WWIR01000318.1 GCF_009863025.1 Streptomyces sp. SID4985
CCTCGACGGCGAACCGTACGGCCGCCGAGCCCTCCGGATGCTCGCCGACGCCCACGACGACGCGCCCGGGTGGGGACGGCTCCACATGTGGGCCGCGCACGACGATCACCGGGCAGTGGGTATGGCGCGCCACCATGGCGCTGACGGAGCCGAGCAGTGTCTCGGCCACGGCACCCCGGCCCCGGGAGCCCAGCACCATCACGAGGGCGGTCCGGCTCTCGCGTACGAGCGCGTACTCCGGCGCCTCCAGGATGAGCCCGACGCCGACCTTCACCCGCGGCTGCCGCTGGCGGGCGCGGCGTTCGGCGACGGCGACGACGGCCGTCCCCTCCTCGGCGGTGTCCGCGTGGGGCTCCCACCAGCCGGCGTGCACCACCCGGAGCGCGGCCCCGCGCAGGGCGGCCTCGTCGGCGGCCCAGTCCAGTGCGGCCAGGCTCGCCTCGGAGCCGTCGACCCCGACGGTGACCGTGCGGTCCACGGCATCGGACGGCCGGTGGTCCGCCGCCGTGCCGGAGCTTGTGCCCATCGCCGGGTCTCCTCGCCTCGTGCCTGGGCTCGCCTCGTGCCTCGACCACAGGTCTCTCCAGTCCAGCGTGCGCCTTCTGCCGCCACTGGGGCCGAACAGCCCATACCGGGGGTACCGCAGGTCCCTTTCTTCTCCCGTGTGGCCCGGCAGACTGAAGGAAGGGACGATGGCGTCGACGGCTGTCGGCACGTGCGGTGGCCCTGCGCGCCACCCCGGAGGAGGAGGCGAGGGCGATGTCCGTTCACGCGGTACCAAGGCCCGCGAGGAAGACCGTCCCCGGGCCCGGAGCCGGTCGTGTCGCGGCCCGGTGACCCGAGGCCGGTCGTGGTCGGGATCGACACCGGGTCCGAGCACCGCATGGCGCTGGCCTGGGCGGCGGACGAGGCGGCCCGGCGCCATGTGCCGCTGCGGCCGGTCCTTGCCGAGGGCGTGCCGACCAGGGGCGACCGGGAGCGGAAGGTCCCGCCGTCCTGGGAGGAGTGGAACGACCCGCTGCACGAGGAGGGTGAGCGCGCCCTGGCGGACGCCGCCGGGTTCGCCACGGCCCACCACCCCCGCCTGGAGGTGGACGCGCTGCTCGCGGAGGGCGATCCCGTGTGGGTGCTCGGCGAGCAGAGCCACGACGCCACGGCCGTCGTCCTGGGCTCACGGCATCTGAGCCGGGCGCAGGAGGTGTTCGGCAACGAGTCGGTCGCCGTACCGCTCATGGCCCAGGCCCACTGCCCCGTGGTGGTCGTGCCCGAGCCGGAGCACGTCACGCAGGTCCCGGCGTACCTCGTCGTGGGGATCGACGGCGGCGAACAGTCCGCCGCCGCGGTCGACGTGGCGTTCGAGGAGGCGGCCCTGCGCGGCGCCGAGCTGCACGTCCTGTTCGTCTGGCAGCCCACCACGCTCCGCGTCTTCGACGAGCACGGGTCACGGCAGGAGTGCCGCCGCATGCTCTCCGAGATCGTGGCCGGGCACGGCGAGCGCTACCCCGACGTGGTGCTGCGCCACGAACTGGTCGTCGGGGAGCCGGCCAAGGTGCTCACCGAGGCCGCCGCGCACGCGCTGGCCCTGGTCGTGGGCACCCGGGGGCACGGCAGCATCGCGGGCGCGCTGCTGGGCTCGGTCAGCCAGGGCGTACTGCGCCAGGCGCGCTGCCCGGTCATCGTCGTACCGGCCGCCGCTGCCTGAGGCACGCGCACCGGGCGTCGGCGCGAGCGAACGACCCGGCGCCGACGCCCGGGAAGGGCCGACGGCTGAGAAGGGCCGACGGCCGGGAAGGGAGGTCACCGTGTCCGAGGAACCCGTCGAGGAGCGGACCGTCACCGCACTCGTGGCGGACGCCACGACGGCCCCGTCGCTGCACAACGCCCAGCCCTGGCGGTTCCGTCATCTGCGCGGGCCCGGTGTGCTGCGGCTGTACGCCGACCCGGAGCGCGTCCTGCCGCACGCCGATCCGCAGAACCGGGGACTGCACCTGGGCTGCGGCGCCGCCCTGTTCAACCTCCGCGTGTCCGCCGCCGCTGCCGGGCTGGACCCCGACGTCCGGCTGCTCCCGGACCCGGCCGACGCGGACCTCCTCGCCGAGGTCCGCCTGCGCGGCACCGGACCCCCCGACCCGGCGCTCGCCGCACTGCACCCCGAGATCCGCCGCCGCCACTCCAGCCGCCTGCCCTACCGCGACCAGGAGATCCCGGCCGCCGTACGGGAGCGGCTGTACACGGCGGCCCGCGCCGAGGGGGCGCAGCTGCTGTTCCCGGGGACCTGGCACGTGCGCTCGGTCCTGGACCTCGTACGGGACGCCGAGGAACGGGAGCTGATGGACACGGGGGCGCGGGAGGAGATGGCCCGGTGGGCGCACACCGACCCGGGGGACGCGCCCGACGGCATCCCCGCCGAGGCGTTCGGCCCGCGCTCGCGCCACGGCACGTCCTCCGTGCGCGACTTCGCCGTGGGCCGCCCGATGCCGGACCGCCCCTGGGCGTCGTTCGAGGAGCGGCCGAACATCGCCCTCCTGGGCACGCCCCACGACGACCCCGCCGACTGGCTCCGCGCCGGTCAGGCGCTGGAACGGGTCCTGCTCCGCGCCACCGCCGACGGCCTGGTCGCCTCGGTGACCTCCCAGCCGCTGGAGTGGCCCGAACTGCGCTGGGCGACCCGCGACCCGCTCTCCGCGATGTCCCAGGTCCAGATGGTGCTGCGCATCGGCTACGGCCCGGAGGGGCCTCCGAGTCCCCGACGTCCTGTGGGGGATGTGCTCGACGTGGAGTGAGGCGGGGTGAGTTCGACATCGTGTGAGGCGGGCGAGGCCGACATCGTGTGAGGCGGGGCGAGTTCGCGGGCTTCATGCCCGCCCCGCATCTCCCCCGCCCCCGATCCGCTCCCGCGTACCTACGCCCGCTCCGGTACGACCGCGACCGGGCACTCGGCATGGTGCAGCAGGGCGTGGCCGACCCGGCCGAGCTGGAGCCCGAAGCGGTCCGTGCGGCGCCGCGCCCCGACGATCACCAGGTCGGCGGCGGCCGAGCGGTCCACCAGCACTTTCGCGGCGGGGCCCTCGACCACGGCCGGGTACGTGCGCACGCGCGGGAACTCGGCGGACGGGCCCTCGACGGAGGCGGCGAGCAGCGCGGCGGCCTGTTCCTCGTACCCGGCGCCCGACCTGTCATGGACGGGCCGCCGCCACGCTCGTACGACGTCCAGGCCGCAGCCGCGCGTCCCGGCCTCCCGGTACGCGAACTCCAGGGCCCGCGTGCCGGTGTCGGCCTCGCCGAGGCCCAGCAGGATCCGCTCGTGCTCGCCCGCGAGGCCCGCGCGGTCGCCCCGGACCACGATGACCGGGCAGGACGCCCGGGCCGCCACCGTGAGGCCGACGGAGCCGAGCAGCATGGCCTTGAACGGGCCCCGGCCGCGCGCCCCCGTCACCACCGCGAAGGCGTCGTCGCCCGCCCGCACCAGGGCGTCCGCGCCCTCCTGCGGCACGATCTCGGTCGTGACCTTCACGTCGGGGTCACGGCGCGCGGCACGCTCGGCGGCGGAGGCGACGATGTGCTCGGCCAGCACCTGTTCGGAGGGGCGGTCGCCGCTCAGCGAGGGCAGGCCGCCCTCGTAGCGCTCCCAGAGGGAGCCGTAGAGCAGCTTCAGCGGGAGACCGTGGCGCGCGGCCTCGTCCACGGCCCAGTCCACGGCGAGCAGGGAGGAGTCCGAGCCGTCGACTCCCACGACGAGGGGAAGGGTCATGCCGGCCACCGCCTTTCGTGCGGGGGTTGTCGGGACCATTTCCACGGTGGCATGTCCGTCCGCCGGGCGGCGAGGGCGATTCGGCCCGGGTGGGGGGACCTTTGGCCGGTGCTGGGCGACTCGGCGATGCGGCCTGTGCGGTGACCC
The DNA here is from genome assembly GCF_009863025.1 of Streptomyces sp. SID4985. Classification (GTDB taxonomy): domain Bacteria; phylum Actinomycetota; class Actinomycetes; order Streptomycetales; family Streptomycetaceae; genus Streptomyces. The sequence continues at coordinate 3,899 of NZ_WWIR01000318.1, forward strand.
GGCGGGAAGGGAGGGGAGGGGAGCCTCAGTACGCCTCGGGAGAGCGCCGGGCGCCGCCCGCGCCGCCGGTGAGCCGGGAGTCGACCGCCACGACGCCGTCGACGCCCCGGCAGAGCTGCCGCACGACAGGGATCAGGTTCGCGTCCGCGACGGTGCCGAGGAGGGTGACCCGTCCCTCGTGGACCTCGACCGTCACGTCCCTCGGGTCGAAGCCCAGGGTGCGCCCGAGGACGTCGCCGATGATCTCCTCGCGGATGGCGTCGTCGCGGCGCAGGAAGACCCGTAGCAGGTCGGCGCGGCTGACGATGCCCACGAGCCGGTCGGCCTCGTCCACCACGGGCAGCCGTTTGACGTTCCGCGCCTCCATGAGCCGGGCGGCCTCGACCACGTTCCACTCGGGGCGCGCGCAGACGGCCGGGGCCGACATCAGCTCCTCGGCGAGGGCGCCCTCGGCCTTGGCGCGCTCCCATGCCTCCAGGCGCGGCGGGGGCGTCCGGCCGGACGGGTCGGCCCGGTCGGCGCTCTTGCGCAGGAGGTCGGCCTCGGACACCACGCCCAGGGGCCGGTCCAGCTCGTCGACCACGGGCAGGGCGGTGACGTCGTTCTCCGTCAGGAGCCGCACGAGTTCCTTGAACGGCGTGTCGCGGCGGGCCCGGACGACGTCCCGGCTCATGAGCTCCTCGACCGTTCGGTGGTGCATGGTGCCTCCCGGATGCGCTCCGCGGGCCTCGCGGAGGGGGATCGTCCGCGGGTCGTCCGCCCGTGCGGCGGTGTGGCCCGCGTGGCAGGTTGGATACAGGCACCATTCTGCGGAGAGGGCGGCGATCCGGCGAACCCACCTCGGCGACGGCTACCGCGCGACACGCGGGGCGCTCTCCGAGCGCCGCCCCGACCGGCGGCACCAACAACGGCCGGTACCGTCGCGATCGGGGCGGTGGTGCACGTCTCGCCGACCCGCGGCTAGCGCAGGTGTCGGGCGAAGAACTGGGCCGCGGCATCCCCCGCGAACTGCGGAACGCCGGTGTGCCCGCCCATGTTGGCGTTCAACGCCTTCTCCTCGGAGCCGAAGGCGTCGAACAGGTCCAGGGCCGCTTGCCGGTCATTTCCCTCGTCGTCCCATTGCAGCAGGACGTGCAGCGGAATGGTCACCTGGCGAGCCTCCTCGAAAATCACGCGAGGAATGAAACTTCCGGCGAACAGCACGGCGGCCGCGATACGCGGCTCGACCACCGCGAGCCGGGTGCCGATGGAGATCACTCCCCCCGAGTACCCGACCGGGCCCCCGATCTCGGGCAGCGTCAGAAGGGCGTCCAGGACGGCCTGCCATTCGGGGACCGCCTTGTCCACCAAGGGGAGGATGAGGGCGTCGATGGTCTCGTCGCCGACCCGCTCGCCCGCCTGGATCGCCCGGCGCAGTTCGGCGACGGCCTGCTCGGTGCCGGGCAGACGGGGCCGGTCACCGTTTCCGGGGAGTTCGATGGTGGCCGTGGCGAAGCCGTCCCTCGCGGCGTGCCGGGCTCGTCCGACCAGCCGGGGGTACGCCCTGCGCAGCCCGACAGGAGGGGGGCTGAGCAGGATCGGCGACGCCGGTGCGGACGCGGATGCGGAGTCGGGCGTCCACAGGATGCCGGGGATCTCGCCGAGGATGAATTCGCGCTCGAGGACACCGTCGTCGAGACGCTGTTCAGAAGTGAAACGCATGGTCGTGCCTTTCAGGAGTGCACAGAACGGCGCTCCCGGACGACGACCTATCGCCCGACCGTGACCCCGGAGGAGAGCACCCACGTCAAAACGATCACGGGTACCACCTCCTCAATCTCTCGCACGGCCTCCCAGAGGCTAGCAGACCGGTGTGATCAGTCGATGGCCATGCCGGCAGGGGACACATAGCCACGCCAACGCGCCAACCGCGACAACGGCTCAGAACCCAGCCATGGACTTGTCGAACACTCCGCCCAGCGCACCGTAGGCACTGCAGCGAACCGAGTGCGTTGCCCTGCGGCGCAGCCCGAACCCCACGACGAACGACAGGGCGAAAAGCCCACTGGTCCCGACGGCAACGCACGCTCGTGCCACACCTCGATGTGGTTCCTGGTCACACAATGCTCAGGTCGCATGGCCCCACGCCATCATCGGCAACTCGGCCTTGTGTGGTGATCCATGAGAAACGGCCATGGCCTCATTCAGGTGCCGGTCGGCCGGTGCCGTCACTCGGGCACCTTCGTGTTCGGCCGGACGATGACCACCGGGCAGGTGGCGTGCTGGGTGCAGTGCTGGCTGACCGAGCCCAGGAGGGCACCGGCGAAGCCGCCGTGGCCGCGGTTGCCGACGACGAGGAGGGAGGCGCCGTCGGCGGCTTCCAGCAGGACACCGGCCGGGCTGCCGTAGGCGACCTTGGTGAGGATCTCCACCTGGGGATCCGGGCCCGCCGTCTCCTCCAGCGCGTCGGCGACGATCTCTCCCGCCACGCGCTCGAAGTCGGCCTCCGCACCCGTGGGCGGCATCCAGCCGAGCGAGCCGTACATCTGCGGAAACTCCCAGGCGGTCACCGCCTCCAGTGTGCTGCCCGTCGTCTCCGCCTGGCGGAGGGCCCAGCGCAGCGCCCGCTTGGACGACTCCGAGCCGTCCACGCCCACGACGATCCGGGGTTTCTGATCGGGATGAACGGCCACGCTGTCCTCCGAGTCGTCCGGCACTCCACTGCCTGGCGCGTCGTACGGCCGCGCCGTCGTCCAGACCATGGTGACGCGCGCCTGCGGTTCGCGCCCGGCGGCCAAGGGGTGTGTGGTGAGGGCACATGTGGAGGCACCACATGTGGAGAGGCCACATGTGGTGAAGGTGCCGGGCTGACGGAAGCCAAACGAAAACCGGAGGCATCACACGGCCGACAGCCTCACGCGGACCCCCGATCACGCACCCGGGTTGTACGCAATTCGGTTGGTTGACCCACGAGTTGAGCGTGCGGTTCCATCCACCAGGGAGTCCTCGGTGAGGGGCCGGGGCGAGAGTCGAGCGGGTCAGCTCGGGGTCGGACGGGAGTCAGCCGGCGAAGGCGTCGGCGGGCGGTGTCGTCAGCGCCGACGGGCGGTACGCGGCGTTCCTGAGCAACGACCCTGCGGGCGGTATCGACAAGTTGCTGTATCTCAAGAACCTGCGCACCGGCAGGCTCACGAAGGTGCCCGAGAACCTGGTGTACACCATGATCACCGGGCTCGGCAACCGGCACGGCCTGGAGTACGCGAACGTCCTCTACGTCCGCGACCTGGCCACCGGCGCGGACGATCAGATCATCAAACTGGACCGCGACTCCATGATCGACGGCGCCTCGCTCGACGCGAAGGGCCGCACCCTCGCCTACGGCCTGACCACGGGCAGCGACAACGGCCAGATCTATGTGAAGGACCGCCACACCGGCACGACCCGCCGTGTCGACACCGGCACCCAGGCCCATCTGGTCCAGCTCTCCGCCGACGGCCACCGCGTGCTGTTCAACGTCCACCTCGGGGACGGGGTGTGGGTCGCCTATCTGCGTGACCTCCGCACCGACGAGGTCCGCCGGATCGCCGACGGCCCCGCCGCCGCGGGCGACGGCTCGCTGCGGCACATCCTGCTCACGGACGGCGACGCGGCCGTCTTCACCTCCACCGCCACCGACCTGGTCCCGGGCGACACCAACGAGGTCTCGGACGTGTTCGTCACCCGGCCCCGCCGGTAGCGGTCCGCCGAGGACGAGGGCAGCACCGAGTACGCGCCGCAGTTCGCCCGTTGTCGCGGGCCACGTACGGGATCTTGAGGGCACGAGCGGCCCATGGCAGGCTCATGCCGCATGATCAATGAATTCGCGAAGAACAACCTGCACGGGAGACTGCGGCGGGACCGCGAGGCGCTGCTCTGGAAACTCGACGGCCTGTCCGAGTACGACGCCCGCCGGCCTTTGACAGCGACCGGGACCAACCTCCTCGGTCTGGTCAAGCACGTGGCCACCGTCGAGGCCAGGTACTTCGGCGAGGTCTTCGACCGCCCTTCCCCGGAGCCGCTGTGCCGGTGGCAGGACTCCGACGGCGGCGATCTGTGGGCGACCGAGGACGAGAGCCGCGATCAGATCATCGGGTTCTACCGGCGCACGTGGGAACACTCGGACGCGACGATCAACGAGCTTCCCCTCGACGCCCCCGGCCACGTGCCGTGGTGGCCGGAGACTTATGCGAACACGAACCTGTTCGCCGTCATGGTCCATATCCTCGGCGAGACCGTCCGGCACACCGGGCAAGCCGACATCCTGCGCGAGGGTCTCGACGGCCGGACCGGGCTGCGCGCCGAACACGAGAGGCCGATCGACGAGGAAGCCCGTACGGCCTACCGCGCGAAGATCGAGCAGGCAGCCAGGTCGGCCGCATCGATCAAGGCTTAGTCGGACGTCGACGGCGGACATCAGCGGCAGACGTCAACGGCGCCCCGGTGGAAGCCCGAAAACAAAGGCGGAGGAGAAGACCCGGCGACCGGTCGACGGATCAGACCCCCACCCGGTCGCCCACACCACCGAGACCCAACTCGCGCTCGCCGAGCGGCGCGAAGAAGCGTTCCACGTCCGCGTCGGTGACCTCGGCCAGGGTCGCCGGGGACCACCGGGGGTCGCGGTCCTTGTCGATGATCTGGGCGCGGACGCCCTCCACGAGGTCGGGGCCGGTCAGGCCCGCGCAGGAGACGCGGTACTCCTGGTCGAGGACCTCCTCCAGGGTGCCGAGCCGCCGGGCGCGCCGCATGGAGGCGAGGGTGGTCTTCAGTGCGGTGGGCGACCTGGTGAGCAGGGTCTGCGCGGCCTCCTTCGCGGCGGGGTCGCCGTGCGCGAGCAGTCCGTCCAGGATCTCCTCGACCGTACCGGCGCCGTAGCAGGCGTCGATCCACTCCCGGTGCCGGGCCAACTCCCCTTCCGGGGGCGCCTGTACATGCCGTACGACGGCCTCGCGTACGGGCAGCGCGGCGAGGTCGCCCAGGAGGGCGGGGAGCGCGTCGGAGGGGACGTAGTGGTCGGCGAGCCCGCACAGCAGCGCGTCGCCCGCGCCGACGGCGACGCCCGTGAGCGCGAGATGCGTGCCCAGTTCACCGGGTGCGCGGCCGAGCAGCCAGGTGCCGCCGACGTCGGGGACGAATCCGATACCGGTCTCGGGCATGGCGACCCGGGACCGCTCGGTGACGATCCGGACCCTGCCGTGCGCGGAGATCCCGACGCCGCCGCCCATGACGATGCCGTCCATGACGGCGACGTACGGCTTGGGGTAGCGGGCGATGCGGGCGTTGAGCCGGTACTCGTCGCGCCAGAACGCGGCGGAGGCGGTGCCGTCGCCGTCCCGGGCGTCGTCGTGCACGGCCCGGATGTCCCCGCCCGCGCACAGCCCGCGCTCCCCCGCCCCGGTGACGACGACGGTCTCGACGGCCGGGTCGTGCTCCCACGCGGTGAGCGCCTCGTCGATCCGCCGCACCATGGCGTGGTTCAGCGCGTTGATCGCCCGGGGCCGGTTGAGCACGACGTGACCGGCGCGCCCGGCGGTGCGCACCAGTACGGAGCCCTCACCCTCACTCATCCGTTTCTCCTCCGGCAGTCCATGGGCCACGACGCCTCGCATGATCTCGTCGTTTCCTTCCGGAACGCAATGGTCACCCGTCAAGCCGGTCATTCTCGTGTGGGGCGGTCCCGTCAGCCCGGGAGTCGCGGGCCCTCGCCCGGTTTCTCCTGATGGGAGTACCGCTGTTCGCGCCAGGGGTCGCCGATGTTGTGGTAGCCGCGGTCTTCCCAGAAGCCCCGGCGGTCCTCGGTGAGGTATTCGACGGCGCGGAGCCACTTGGGGCTCTTGTAGCCGTAGAGGTGGGGGACGACCAGGCGGAGGGGGAAGCCGTGTTCGGCGGTGAGGGGTTCGCCGTTGTGGTGGGTGGCCAGGAGGGTCTCGGGGGCGTCGAAGTCGGACAGGCGCAGGTTGGCCGAGTAGCCGTACTCCGCCCAGGCCATGACGTGGGTGACCTCGGGTGCGGGCGGGACCAGGTCGAGGACGGCGCGCGCGGGGATGCCGTACCACTCGTGGTCGGTGGAGGTGGGGCCCGTGGCGCAGTGCAGGTCGGCCACGACGGTGGCGTGCGGGAGCGCGGTCAGGTCGTCGAAGAGCCACTGCCGCTCGGCGCCGGAGGCGGTGGCGCCGAAGACGCGCAGGTTCCAGCGTTCGGGGCGGAAGCGGGGTACGGAGCCGTAGTGCGAGACGGGCCAGCCGTGGACGAGGCGCTGACCGGGCGGTATCCGTTCGGGTGCGTCGGTGGGGGCGCCTTGTCCGTTGCCGGCCACGTGGTTGTCCCCTCTCCGCCCGTGCCCCGGGGCACAGCTGCCTACCAGAGCAGCGTATGTGCTCCTGTGGAGCGGGGCACGGGGTGGGGCCGGGAAGGGGGCGGAGGCAAGGACCCCGCCCCACCTCGCGTCACACGCCGGCCAGCGACACCTCCGTCGACTTGATCAGCACGACGACCGGCGAGCCGACCGTGAGTCCGAGGTCGAGCACCGCGTCCTTGGTGATCGCCGCCGTCAGCTGGCCCTCGTCGACGGCGACCCGCACGGTGGCCATCGCGCCGCCGACGGCCAGGCCGGTGACCGTGCCGGGCAGCTGGTTGCGGATGGACAGCCCCTCCACCCGGCCCGTGGCGAGCGCGACCTCGGTGGACTTCATCATGGCCCGCACGGCGGACCCCTCGGCCAGACCGAGGTCCTTGACGGACTCCAGGGTGATCGCCGCCGTCAGACGTTGACCGCCGTCGAGGCGCACCTGCACGGTCGCCATCACCTCGCCGTGGGCGATGTCGGTGACGGTGCCGGGGATCTGGTTGCGCATGCTCAAGTTCATGGCGCTCCTCACGGAGAGAGGTCGTCTATGCCCTGTGCGTGTACGGGCACAAGCTAGCCGTGACAGCCAGTCGCGTCGCATCACCCCTCGCATTCGCCACCCTCGCGGCCGTAATAGGCTGGCAAACGAGAGGCACGAAGACCCGTTCCCGCCTTTACCCCCGCCGTCCGGCGGGGATACGGGTCGCGCGTGAGGTGGTGAGCCGTGATCCAGATCGTCGAACACGCAGCGGCGGAGAGCCCCTCCGCCATCGGCGCCGCACTCGCCGCCACCGGTCTTCCGGTACGGGTCTGCCGCGTCTGGGCGGGTGAGCGGGTGCCGGACACGGTGGACGGCATGGTCGCCCTGGTCGTGCTGGACGGCCCTCCGGTCGTCCCCACCCCCGGAGCTCAACTGGCTCTGCTGCGTGCCGCGTTGGAGGCCGAGGTGCCGGTGCTGGGTGTCAGTGCGGGGGCGCGGCTGCTGGCCCTGGCGGCCGACGGCGGCGCCGGGAAGGGCAGGCTCCCCGACCGCTCGCGCGTCCCGCACGACGAGGGCGACGTACGGGTCCTCCGCATCGGCCCGTCGGCCTGGGGAGTGCAGCCCCGTCAGCTCCACCAGGTCCCGCAGGCCGACGGTGCGTACGACCGCTTCGCCGCCCTCGTCGCGGACCGGGCCGAGCGGACCACGACGCGCGCGTTCTTCACGCGCCGGGCGGCAGGCTGGGACGAGCGGTTCACCGACGACGGCCCCCGGTACACGGCCGCCGCCCACCGGATGGAACTGCGGACCGGACAGCGGGTGTTGGACGTGGGCTGTGGCACCGGCCGGGTACTGCCCGCCCTGCGCGACCAGGTCGGCCCGGCGGGCGTCGTGGCGGGCATCGACCTCACGTCCGCCATGCTGACGGCCGCCGCACGCCAAGGCCGGGGCGAACAGGGCCACTTGATCCTGGCCGACGCCTGCCGTCTCCCGCTGCGGGCCGGGGCGGTGGACGGCGTCTTCAGCGCGGGCCTGCTCAACCACCTCCCCGACCCGCGCCGGGCGCTGCGCGAATGGGCCCGGGTGAGCGCCCCGGACGGCGTCCTGCTGCTCTTCCACCCCTCCGGCCACGCCGAACGCGCCGCCCGCCACGGCCGCCCCCCTCGCCCCCGACGACCCGCTGACCGAGGACAACCTGCTCCCCGCCCTGCGCGCGACGGGCTGGCGGGCGGTGTGCTTCGAGGACGCCCCGCACCATTTCCTGCTGCGCGCGGTCCGCCGGGCGGGCTGAGCCGCGCCCGAACTCACCTCTCAGGAAAGGCTGTTGGCCCGGTCGGCGCGGCGAAGCAGCGGCTCGGGGAGGGAGGCGTCCACGAACGCGTCGCGCGGGTGGGCCATCGCGGGCAGGCCGACCGTCTCCCGGCGCAGGAAGACGGCGAGCGTCCAGTCGAGGAAGACCCGCAGCTTGCGGTTCATGGTCGGCACGCGGCTGCCGTGGTAGAGCCGGTGGAACCACCAGGCGGGACGGCCCTTGAGCCGGTACTTGCCGAACAGGATGGCCACGCCCTTGTGCAGGCCGATGCCGGCCACCGCGCCGAGGTTCTTGTGCCGGTAGATCCGCGGCTCGTCGTCGCGCAGCCGGGCGATGACGTTGTCGCCGAGGACGAGGGCCTGGCGTACGGCGTGCTGCGCGTTCGGCGGGCACCAGGCGCCCTCGCCCGACGCGAGGTCCGGCACCTGGGCGGTGTCTCCGGCGGCCCAGACGTAGTCCATGCCCTGCACCTGGAGGGTGGGGGCGGTGTCGATGTGGCCCTTCGGGCCGAGCGGCAGGCCGAAGTCGGCGAGCAGCGGGCTCGGCTTGACCCCGGCCGTCCAGACGATGGTGGAGGCGGGGGTCTCCACGCCGTTCTTCAGCACCACGTGCTGGCCGAGGCAGGACTCCATGGAGGTGTTGAGGTAGACCTCGATGCCGCGCTCCTCGAGCTTCTGCATCGTCCATACGCCCAGGTCGGGGCCCATCTCGGGCAGGATGCGGGTTCGCGGCCTCGACCATGGTGAAGCGCATGTCCTCGCGGCTGACGCCCGAGTAGTTCTCCGCCGCGTCCCGGGCCATGTCCTCGATCTCGCCGATGGCCTCCACACCCGCGAAGCCGCCGCCGACGAACACGAAGGTGAGCGCCTTGCGGCGGACCTCCGGGTCGTTGGTGGAGTCGGCCCTGTCGAGCTGCCACAGCACATGGTTGCGCAGACTGATGGCCTCCTCGACGGTCTTCAGACCGATGCCGTGCTCCGCGAGACCGGGGATGGGGAAGGTGCGCGACACGGAGCCGGTGGCGACCACGAGGTAGTCGAAGGGCAGCTCGTACTCGTCGTCCGCCGCGGGCACGATGGTGGCGGTCTTCGCCGCGTGGTCGACGGCGACGACATGCCCGGTGACGACCTCCGCGCCCTTCAGCGCCGGGCGCAGCGGGGCGACGAGGTTGCGGGCGGCGATGTTGCCTCCGGCGGCCTCGGGGAGGAAGGGGAGGTACGTCATGTACGGGCGCGGGTCGACCACGGTGACGGCGGCCTCGTGCCTGTGCAGCTTCTTGAGGAGGCGCAGGCCGGTGTACAGCCCGACGTAGCCACCGCCGACGATGAGAATCCGGGGCGGCTTGGTGGTGCCGGTGCTGGGCATGGGGGAAGGGCCTTTCCGGGGAGGGGCGAGCGGCGGGGAACGGGGCAGGGGCGGCCGGAGCGCTAGCTCTTCGCGGACCCGGCGGACCCGGCGGACCCGGCGGACCCGGCGGACCCGGCGGACCCGGCGGCCTGAGTGTCGACCCGCGCATCGGCCTGCGGAGCGACGGGCGCTCCGGTCTGCGTATCCGTCTGCGCACCGGCGCCCTTGGCCGGGCGGGCGATCACGCTGTACGCGATGCCGACCAGGACCGCGCCGCCGACCAGGTTGCCGAGGCCGACGAAGAGCAGGTCGCGGGCGAAGGCGCCGATGGTGACGCCGGGGACGTGCTGGAAGAGGCCGAGCGAGAAGTACGTCATGTTGGCGACGACGTGCTCGAAGCCGGAGCCGATGAAGGCGAGCAGACACCAGAAGACCAGGGCGATCTTGGCGCCGTCGGAGCGGGTCCGGCCGGCCGTCCACAGGGCCAGGCAGACCAGGAAGTTGCACAGGACCCCGCGGAAGAAGAGCGCCTCGGTGCTCTCGTGGATCTTCGTCGTCAGCATGCCGGTGAGCAGGGTGACGCCGGGGGCGGGCTTGCCGGGGACGCCGACCATGTCCAGGACACCGGCGCTGTGCACGATCCAGGCGAAGACGATCGAGCCGATGAGGTTGCCGATGAAGGAGAAGACGATGACGCCGACCGCGCCGAGCAGCGAGACGCGCCGCCTGCTCACTCCCTGGGTCATCGTCAGCACGTTGCCGGTGCACAGTTCCGACCCGGCGAACACGACGAGGATCAGCGCGATGCCGAAGACACCGCCCTGGACCAGCTTGGTCCACGCGGAGTGCTGGGCGCCGAGCGGCCCGGTCACCATGATCAGGAGCACACCGGCCACGCCGATGAAGGCTCCGGCGAGTGCGGAGAGCAGCAGATAACGGCCGGGACTGCGGAGCTGGGACACCTTGGTCCGCGCTGCGGCGGCCTGCTCTTCCAAGGCGTGCTGAAGGGGAATGGGCACGGTGACTCTCTCGGTGCTGATGCCCGTCGAGGACGGCACTCATCCCGATAGGCAACGGTTATGACGCCGTCGAGTGGCGCTTTTTGGGAAATTCATTGATTACACGGCAAGAGGTCGCCCCCTCCGGCTTTTCACCCCCGGAGAAAACGACCTCTTATGCCGACGGAAATTCCGTCCTGTCCGCGTCGGAGCAACCCGGCCCACACCGGCGTGGAGAAACTCCGGACGAGGGGACCGTGGCCGGGGCGGGCGAGACCGGTATCGTCCGCCCCTGTCACAGCCAGTGGGGCTTACTTCTTCTTGTCGCCCGCGGTGTAGGAGGCGGCGCCGGTGCCGGCGAGCTTGCCGCCGTCGACGATGAGGTACTCGTCGCGGATCGGGGTGCCGTCGAGGAAGTTCTCCAGGATCTCCCGCGTACCGGCCGCGTAGCGGGCCTGGGCGGTGAGGGAGGTGCCGGAGATGTGGGGGGTCATGCCGTTGAAGGGCATGGTGCGCCACGGGTGGTCCGCCGGGGCGGGCTGCGGGTACCACACGTCACCGGCGTAGCCGCCGAGCTGACCCGACTCCAGAGCGCGGACCACGGCGTCGCGGTCGACGATCTGGGCGCGGGCGGTGTTCACGATGTAGGAGCCCTTGCGCATGCTGTTCAGGAGCTTCTCGTCGAACAGGTTCAGCGTCTCGGGGTGGAGCGGGGCGTGGATGGAGACCACGTCCACGTTCTTCGCGAGGTCCTGCGCGGTGGGGTGGAAGGTGAGGTTCAGCTCCTCCTCGATCCCCTTGGGCAGCCGGCGCTTGTCCGTGTAGTGGAGCTTGACGTCGAACGGCTTCAGGCGGCGCAGGACCGCGACACCGATGCGGCCGGCGGCGATGACACCGACGTCCATGCCCTCGAGGTCGTAGGAGTGCGAGACGCAGTCGGCGATGTTCCAGCCGCCCTCGGCCGCCCACTTGTGGGAGGGGAGGTAGTTGCGGACCAGGGACAGCACCATCATCACGGCGTGCTCGGCGACGCTGATGGAGTTGGAGTAGGTGACCTCGGCGACCGTGATGCCGCGGGCGATGGCCGAGTCCAGGTCCACGTGGTCGGAGCCGATACCGGCGGTGAGGGCGAGCTTCAGCTTGGGGGCCTTGGCGATGCGCTCGGGGGTGAGGTAGGCGGGCCAGAACGGCTGCGAGATGACGACGTCGGCGTCGGGCAGGTGACGGTCCAGCTCCGAGTCCGGGCCCTCCTTGTCCGAGGTGACGACGAGGGTGTGGCCGCGCTCTTCGAGGAATCGGCGCAGGCCCAGCTCACCGGAGACGCTGCCGAGCAGCTCGCCCGGGGTGAAGTCGATGGCCTTCGGCGACGGCAGGGTCTGACCGCCCGGGTAGCCCTCGATCTTCGGCAGGTCGTTGCGGGCGTACTTCGGCGGGAAACCCGTCACCGGGTCCGGGTACAGAACACAGACAATCTTCGCCACGATTTCCTCCTGCGTGAGACCACGGAATTTCGCTCCGGAATTCCTTTCCGGTTTCCGTGTCGACAACAACCTTCCACCCGGGCACCCGAGGCCGTCAAAGAAGGGAATTCGACCGCTTGATAGGAGACGCCTATTTGTACGTCATTCAACTAACTGACAGCAGTGCAGCCGGGCGACAGTCGGGCGCCACGACAACGCCAACCCGCCTGCACAGCAAGGGATTTGACGCCCACCCGCGACCCGCATCCCACCCCGGGGAGCCCCCAACCACTCACTCGATCAGCCCCCAACCCCACCCCCGCTACCCCCATGACAGTGACCCACGACACAGCGATCAGGCCCTACATGCATACGCAAATGCGAGGTTGGTCGCCCTAGAACGCCGCACATGCAAGCTCTGAGGGCACTGAAACCACGCAGATGCGTCCATCACTGCCCAGGAGTGCGCCCAGGCCCCCTGAGGCCGACCGGGGGAGCCTTCCTCTGATTTACCGGGCTCATACGCCTCCAAAGGCAGCGAATGCGACCGCTCCAAAACCGCCTCGGCATCTCGCGCCTAGGTTGAAACAGACGCCACCGCATTCACAGGAGAAACGCCATGAGCCTGAGCATTCGCAATCAGATCCCCGGCATCGTCACCGAGATCGCGCACGGGGAGGCGATGGCCACGGTGAAGGTGCGGGTGGAGAGCGGCCCGGACCTCACGGCGGCGATCACCGAGGACGCCGTCCGGGATCTCGGGCTCACCGAGGGCTCCGCCGTGCGGGCCATGATGAAGTCCACCGAGGTCGCGCTCGCGACCGGGCAGGTGGAGGGGCTGTCCATCCGCAACCAGCTGCCCGGCACGGTCAGTGAGGTCACCGCGGGCCCCTCGATGGCGGCCGTGAAGGTCGCTGTCGAGGCGGGCGAGCTGACGGCCGCCATCACCAGGGACGCGGTGGACGACCTCGGCCTGGCGACCGGTACCCGCGTCGTCGCGCTCATCAAGTCGACCGAGGTGTCCCTGGCCAACGCCTGAGGGCGGGCCCGTCGGCAGGCCCGCCCTCAAGGCATCGTCGTCAGCGGGTCCCGTCAGCGCACCACCAGCCGGTACGGCCCCTCCGGCACCAGCTCCCCGATCACCGGCGCGCCCGGCACCTCCCCCGCGACGAGCAGCCCGCCGGAGGTCTGGGCGTCGGCCAGGAGCAGCCGGGTCACCTCGTCGGCGTCACCGAAGTCCGAGTACGGCGCGACCCAGTCGAGGTTGCGCCGCGTACCGCCGCTGACGTACCCCTCGCGGGCGGCCTCCACGGCGCCGTCGAGGTACGGGACGGCGGCGGAGTCGATGACGGCGGTCACCCCGGAGGCGCGGGCCATCTTGAAGAGGTGGCCGAGGAGACCGAACCCGGTCACGTCGGTGGCGCAGACGGCGCCCGCGGCCAGCGCGGCCTGCGCCGCGTCGCGGTTGAGTTCGGCCATCGTCTCCACCGCCTGCGGGAAGACCTCACCTGTCGTCTTGTGCCGGTTGTTGAGGACGCCCAGGCCGAGCGGCTTGGTCAGCGACAGCGGGACGCCCGCCCGTCCGGCGTCGTTGCGCAGCAGGCGGTCCGGGTCGACGACGCCGGTCACGGCCATGCCGTACTTGGGCTCGGGGTCGTCCACGCTGTGGCCGCCGCCGACCGCGCAGCCCGCCTTCGTGGCGACGTCCAGGCCGCCGCGCAGCACCTCGCGGGCCAGGTCGAAGGGGAGCACGTCGCGGGGCCAGCCCAGCAGGTTGACGGCGACGAGCGGGGTGCCGCCCATGGCGTAGACGTCGGAGAGGGCGTTGGCGGCGGCGATGCGGCCCCAGTCGTAGGGGTCGTCCACGACGGGGGTGAAGAAGTCGGCGGTGGCGACGGCGGCGAGTCCGCCGGGCAGCCGGACCACCGCCGCGTCGTCGCCGTGCTCGAGGCCCACGAGCAGGTCGTCCGTGGCCGAGCCCGGGGGTGTGAGCCCGGTGACGATCTCCTCCAGCTCGCCCGGCGGGATCTTGCAGGCACAGCCGCCGCCGTGCGCGTACTGGGTGAGCCGCACGGTGTCGCGCTCGGAGGTGGTGCGGATGTCGGTCATGGCTGTCTCAGTCCTCGCTCACGTCTGCGGGTGGGGCGTTCGAGGTGCGTTCAGGTCGCGTCCTCGGGGGAAGCCGTGTGGCGTGTTGACTCGGGGCGGGGGCGGGGGTTCCATGGCGGCGTGGCCCGGGGCATCCGTCCCGTGACGGCCCGCGGGGAGACGTAAGGGTGCCTGGTGGCCCTCCCGGTCTTCAAAACCGAGGTGTCCGAGCAACTCGGGCAGGCGGGTTCGATTCCCGTCCGTCTCCGCCAGTCCCCGCACCCCCTCCACCGGGGGACACCGCTCCCCCTCATTCCGCGCCTCGGCAGCAGCGCAGGGCCCCCTCCACGCGCACGGTGCGGCCGTGCCGGTCCAGATACTCCAGGAGCGGGATGCCGACCCGGCGGGTGGTGTTCAGTGCCCGGCAGGCCTGGCTCGCGGTGAACGGCTGCTCCAGCCGGGCGAGTACGGCAGCGGCCCGGGCGTCGGCCCCCGGCAGCAGCACGAGCCCCTTGTCGATGCGCAGGAGCGCGCCCGCCGCCTCGGCGGCCGCCAGCAGCTTGGGCGTGAGCCCGAGTTCGCGCAGCCGGTCGGCGTCCGGGGCGTGGAACGGCTCCCGGGTGAGGTCCTCACGTACCCGTGCGACAGCCGCCTCGACCTCGGGCGGGAGGCTCGGGCGGGCCTCCGCGCCGTAGATCCGGCCCTCGCTGCGGCGCAGGCCGGGTGACTGGGCGAGCAGGGCGTCGACGAGGGCGCGGTCCGGCAGCCCGAGCGCCTGGCGGGCCTCCTCCGGGGGCAGTCCGGGCTCCAGGGGCCGGCGGGCGGCGTGCTGCTCGACCTCTTCCGCCAGGCGGGTCTTCAGGGCCGCCCAGTGATCCGGGTCCGCGAGCCAGTCCCCGGCGACGGGTTCGGCGGGGGGCGGTACGCCCATGGCCAGCAGGTCGGTGCGGCGGATCAGGCCGCGGCGACGGAGTTCGGCGGCGCCGTCGGCACGCCCTGGCGTGGTGCTCAGTTCGAGGTCGCGGGCGGCGGCGGCACCGCGCCGGGTGAGCCGGGGCGGGCGGACGTCGAGCACGGTGACTCCGGCGGGGATCCGGTGGCGGCCGGGGTCGCGCAGCAGCGCGCCGTCGCCGACACGCAGCGGGAGCGGTGCGTCCAGGCGCAGGCGTGCGGTGTCCTCGCCGAGCGGGCGGACCGTGACGGGGACCGCCGCCGAGCCCGCGTGCAGGGTGAGTTCGCGGGGCAGGTCGCGGGCGGCGTCGCCGCGCAGCCGTACGTCGATCGTGTCGCTGGTGAGCCAGCGGTCCGGGGTGAGCAGCGCGTCGCCCCGGCGCAGGGTTGCGGCGCCCGGTCCGGTGACGTTGACGGCGACCCGGGCGACCGCGCCGGTCTCCTGGTGGGTCTCCTTCAGGCTCTCCAGGCCGCGCACCCGCAACAGCGCGCCGTCACGGGCGAGTTGGAGCCGGTCGCCGACGCGCAGGGTGCCCGCGCCGAGGGTGCCGGTGACGACGGTGCCGTGGCCGCGCACGGTGAAGGCGCGGTCCACCCACAGCCGTACGTCGCCGCCCAGGTCCGGGGCGGGTAGCTCTCCCGCCAGCCGGACCAGGGCGGCGCGCAGGTCGTCGAGGCCCTGGCCGGTGACCGCGCTGACGGCGACGCTCGGGACCTTGCCGAGGGAGGATTCCGCGATGCGGGCGAGGGCCTGTTCGCGGGTGGCCTCGGGGTCCGCGAGGTCGCTGCGGGAGACGGCGAGCAGACCGTGCCGTACGCCGAGCGCGTCGAGGACGGCGAGGTGTTCCTCGGACTGGGGCTGCCAGCCCTGGTCGGCGGCGACGACGAAGAGGACGGCGGGGACGGGGCCGACTCCGGCGAGCATGTTGCCCACGAGGCGTTCGTGTCCGGGTACGTCCACGAAGGCGAGGTCGCCCGCGCCGGGCAGCCGGGTCCAGACGAAGCCGAGGTCGAGGGTCATGCCCCGGCGGCGTTCCTCGGCCCAGCGGTCGGGCTCCATGCCGGTGAGGGCGCGCAGCAGGGCGGACTTGCCGTGGTCGACGTGTCCGGCGGTAGCGACGACGTACACGGTCAACTCCCCGTCCCGGTGGTGGCGGTGTCCTCGGCGGGCCCGGACTGCCTTACGGCTTCTGCGAGTTGGGCATCGGCATCCTCGGGTACGGCGCGCAGGTCGAGCAGGCAGCGGCCGTTCTCGACGCGGGTCATCACGGCGGGGTCCGCCCGGCGCAGCCGGGCGGCGTACTCGGCGGGCAGGGAGACGGCGGCACTGGGCAGCGTGACACCAGGGGCGCCGCCGCCGCCGACGACGGCCTCGCTGTCGACGCCCCGGCCGTCGACGCCGTCGGCGCGGAGCATCGCGGCGAGCCGCTGGGCGCGCTCGCGCAGTTCCGCCACGTCGGCGCGGAGCGCGGCGACGGTCGGGGTGAGCGGTCCGCGTACGGTCGCCTCCAGGGCGGCGAGGGTGAGTTTGTCGACGCGCAGGGCGCGGGCGAGGGGGTGCCGGGCCAGGCGTCGTACGAGGTCGGCGTCGCCGAGGAGGAGTCCGCACTGGGGGCCGCCGAGGAGTTTGTCGCCGCTGGCGGTGACCAGGGAGGCTCCGGCGCGCAGCCAGGTCGTGGCGTCGGGTTCGTCGGGCAGGGCGGGTTCGGGGGTGAGCAGCCCGGAGCCGATGTCGGCGATCACGGGGACGCCGAGACCGGCGAGTTCGGTCACGGAGGCTTCGCTGGTGAAGCCGGTGACGCGGAAGTTGGAGGGGTGGATCTTGAGGATGAAGCCGGTGTCGGGGCCGATCGCGGCTTCGTAGTCGGCGCGGGTGGTGCGGTTGGTGGTGCCGACCTCGCGGAGCCGGGCGCCGGTGGAGACGAGCAGGTCGGGCAGGCGGAAGCCGTCGCCGATCTCGACCATCTCGCCCCGGCTGACGACGATCTCGCGGCCCTGGGCGAGCGCGGTGGCGGCCAGGACGAGCGCGGCGGCGCCGTTGTTGACGACGTGGGCGTCCCCGGCGGCCGGTACGGCGCGCCGCAGGGCGTCGAGCGCGGAGCGGCCGCGCCGGGAGCGGGCGCCGGTGGCGAGGTCGAGTTCGACGTCGGTGGTGCCGGAGGCGGCCAGGACGGCGTCGCGGGCGGCTTCGGAGAGCGGGGCGCGGCCGAGGTTGGTGTGGAGCAGGACGCCGGTGGCGTTGAGGACGGGGCGCAGCGCGGAGGCGGTGGCGGGCAGGGCGGCCACCGCTCGGTCGGCGATCTCGGCGACGGGCACCTCGCCGGTGCGGGCCCTGTCCTGGACGCGGGCGACAACCTCCTTGACGAAGTCGCGCCCCAGGCGCAGTGCGGCCGCGTCGAGCCGGGGGTCGGCCAGCAGCACGTCGGTACGGGGCAGCCGCCGTCGTTCGTCGACGGGCGGGGCGGCGTCCGTGGCGGAGGCGGAGGCTTGACGGCGGTCCATCGGGCACCCTCGTTCTGGCCTGGCCGGCTGAGGCACCTGCCAGGCTACGACGGTCGGGGCCCCGGGGCACCCGCGCCACACCGGCCGGGACGGTCACGGGCCGCCCCGGCACCCGGTCACTGTCCGCCTTGCTGCTCCCCCTGGTGCTCCTGCGCCCGGGCCTCCTCTTCCTGCCGCTGCCTCTCCTGTTCCGCGCGCCGGGCGTTGAGGCGTTCGCGCTGCGGTTTCACCACGTAGATGGGGTCCTTGGTGGACTCCACGCCCGCCTCGAAGGTGCCGAAGCGCTGGAAGCCGCTGCCCGCGACGAGGGCGAGTCCGCCGAGCACGGCGGCGACGCGGCTGCGCCGGGCGAGGGTGACGGCGACGAGCGTGCCGGCGAGGGTGAGACGCTCCGACGTCTGGCGGAGGTGGTGCGGCTCGCCGTGGGTGAACGTGGAGGTCTCGAAGTCCGGCTTGCGGTCGATGAGGCGGGCGGCGGTGATCTCGATCGCCGCGCCGAGGACGGCCAGTTTGCGGGCGGGGCCCGCTTCCTTGATCGGTGTCGTGGCGAGGGCGAGACCGGCGGCGCTGGCGGCCGCGGAGCCGGTGAAGACGAACGGCATCTCCCGGTAGGCGCCGTGCCAGGCGGGCACGGCGGTGTCGGCGAGGAGGACGGCCGTGTACGAGGCGAGGGCGGGCGCGATCACGGCGGCGGACATCCCGCTCAGCCGGGCGACCCACTTGAGCAGGGGGCCGTAGCGGCTGTGGGTGCGCCAGGACTTCGGCAGGCATTCGACCATGCCGGCCAGGGAGCTGCCCGGCCCGTAGGACATGAGGATCCAGGTGCCCATGGACATCGGGGAGGTCGGCTTGGCCACGCGCATCATGTGGTGGAAGCGCAGGGGGCGGCCGAGGTCTCCGATGAGGAGGTAGCTGGAGGCCAGCAGGGCTCCGAAGCCGCCGATACGGCAGGAGCGGCACAGCGCGGGCTTGTTGGTCAGGTCGGCGCCGACGGAGAGCATGGTGGCGCCCGCCGAGAGTCCGCCGGTGAGGAGGTAGGCGGGGACCATCCACTCCCAGACCGGGGGTTTGAGTACGGGGCGGCCGTAGTACGACTTGAAGTCGGCGTCGGGGACCATCGGCTCCTCGCCGCCGTGCTTCTTCTTCCGCTTGCGGCCGCCGTTGCCGTGCGCGTGCTCGGTCATCGGCGTCCTCCCTTGAAGAACACGGCTGCGGTCGCGGCCATCATGAGCGCGCCGGCCACCCCGGCGTGCTTCCACATGGAGCCCACGTCCCGGGTGGTGACGATCGGGTCCGGCGGCAGTCCGTAGACCTCGGGCTCGTCGAGGAGCAGGAAGAAGGCGCCGTCGCCGCCGACGCCGTCCTCCGGGTCGCGGCCGTAGAGCTGGGCGGACTCCACGCCCGCGTCCTGGAGCTGGGCCAGGCGGTGGTCGGCGCGTTCGCGCAGCTCGTTCAGCTCGCCGAACTGGATGGAGTCGGTGGGGCACGCCTTGGCGCAGGCGGGTTCGAGGCCGCCCTTGAGCCGGTCGTAGCACAGGGTGCACTTCCAGGCGCGGCCGTCGTCGGGGCGCCGGTCGATGACGCCGTAGGGGCAGCCGGAGACGCAGTAGCCGCAGCCGTTGCAGATGTCGGGCTGGACGACGACGGTGCCGAACTCGGTGCGGAAGAGCGCGCCGGTCGGGCAGACGTCCAGGCAGCCCGCATGGGTGCAGTGTTTGCACACGTCGGAGGACATCAGCCAGCGGAAGTCCTGCCGGGTCTCCTCGCCGCTCCCGGCGCCGGGCAGGTCGAAGCTGGGGAAGCCCAGGTCGACCGGTTCGGTGCCGAGTTCGCCGCCCGCCCGGTGGCCCTTGCGCAGCGCCCCGGCGACGGTCTCGGCGGCCGTCTCGGTGCCGGAGGGGCCGGTGGGCAGGCCGACCAGACCGGAGTCCTGGTCGCCGAGTCTGAGGTCCTGCTCGATGAAGGCGACGTGCCGCCAGCTGCTGGCGCCGAGCGAGCCGGTGTTGTCGTACGACATGCCGGTCAGCTCGAAGCCGTCGGCGGGGACGGCGTTCCACTCCTTGCAGGCGACCTCGCAGGCCTTGCAGCCGATGCAGACGGAGGTGTCGGTGAAGAACCCCATCCGCGGCGGGTGGTCGTCGGGGTATCCGGCGTCCCCGGCCGGGTCGGCCAGCGGGCCGAAGAAGCTGTTGTCCCAGCCCTCCTCCGGCTGCCCGGTGGTGCCTCCGGCCTCGTCCTTGGCCGTGTGGTCCATGTCCGTGCTCATGAATCCTCCGGTCCGTAGCCCGGGGTGGCGGTGCGGCCCCCGCCCGGCTGCTCGCCGTCCGGTGCGCCCGACGACATCTCGTCCTCGGGGTAGTCGACCGTCAGCTCGTGGGTGCCGGTGTCCAGGGTGACCCCGGCGCGGCGCCGGTACTCCTCGACGTATGCCAGGAGTTCGCGGCCGCGGGGCCGTCGGCCGGGCTGGATGTCGCAGGTGATGACCTTGCTCTCCTGGATCAGCACGTTGGAGTCGAGCACGACGCCGATCAGGTCGTTGGTCACGTCGCCGACGGTGATGCCGAGGTTGCCCCAGTGGATGGGCATCCACATCTGGTGCACCGTGCGGCCGTCGAGCTTCAGCGGCGCCAGCCGGTCGGTGACGACCACCTTGGCCTCCACCGCGGTACGGCTGGTGATCACGTGGGCCCAGCCCATGTGGTGCAGCCCCCGCTCGGCGGCCAGCTCCGGCGACACCTCGACGGTGAGACCGGGTTGCAGCTCCGAGAGGTAGGGCAGCGTGCGGCTCATCGCGCCGGCCGTGTGGTGCTCGGTGTACCGCGACGCGGTGAACACGTACGGGAACACTTCCTCGTGCGGCTGGGGCGGCGAGGGGTTGTAGGGGTTGTAGGTCTTCTTGTAGATGGTCCGTGTCGGGTTGGACTGCTGCCCGTACAGGGGGTTGCGGACGGGCGACTCCTCCGGCTCGTAGTGGGTGGGCAGGGGCCCGTCCACCAGGCCGGTCGGCGTGTACAGCGCCGCCTTGCCGTCGCCCATCATGATGAAGGCGTCGTCGCCGGAGAGTGCCTCCGGGCCGTGCGCGTCCGGTGCGGGCCGGAAGTCCGGTGGCTTGTGCCGCTGGAAGTCGGGCTTGTCGCCGCCGACCCACTCCCGCTTCTCCTCGTCCCACCAGACGAGGGCCTTGCGGGCGCTCCACGGGCGTCCCTCGGGGTCGGAGGAGGCCCGGTTGTAGAGGATCCGCCGGTTCAGCGGCCACACGAAGGCCCACTGGCCTTCCCAGATCGGGTGCTCGAAGCGGGAGTTGCGCCGCCGCGCCAGGTTGGTGTCGTCCGCGTAGACGCCGGTGTAGATCCAGCAGCCGCACTTGGTGGAGCCGTCGTTCTTGAGCTCCTCGTAGCTGCTCAGGGTGCGGCCGGTCGTCAGGTCGATGCCGTTGATGTGGCGCAGGACGTCCGCGGCCGAGGGCTCGTCGCCCTCCTCCATCTCGTAGTCCCAGGCCATGTCCAGGATCGGACGGTCGCGCTCGTCCTCGGAGTGCTGGAGCTTCTCGCGGACGATCCGGCCGAGGTGGTAGAAGAACCACAGGTCGGAGCGGCGGTCGTCGATGGGTTCGACGGCCACGTCACGCCACTGGATCATGCGCTGGGTCTGGGTGAAGGTGCCGCACTTCTCCACGTGCGACGCCGCGGGGAAGAAGAACACCTCGGTGGCGCACTTCTCGGTGGAGATCTCGCCGCGCTCGATCTCCGGGGCGTCCCGCCACACGGTCGCGCTCTCGATCATCGCGAGGTCGCGGACGACCAGCCATTCCAGGTTGGCCAGGCCGAGTCGCTGGAGCTGCCCGTTCGCCGAGCCGACGGCGGGGTTCTGCCCCATCAGGAAGTAGCCGTAGACCTTGCCCGCGATCATGTCCATGGTCGTCTGGTACGTGCCGTGGTCGCCGTCGATGCGTGGCAGGTAGTCGTAGCAGAAGTTGTTCTCCGGGGTGGCCGCGTCGCCCCAGTACTCCTTCAGCAGGGAGACCATGTAGGCGTCGGCGTTCCACCAGTAGCCCTTGCGGTAGACGTGCCGCACGTCCTCCACGAACTTCTCCAGCGTGTGGTGGGTGACGTTGGGCATCGGCATGTAGCCGGGCAGGAGGTTGTACAGGGTCGGGATGTCCGTGGAGCCCTGGATGCTGGCGTGACCGCGCAGGGCGAGGATGCCGCTGCCGGGGCGCCCGAGGTTGCCGAGCAGCATCTGGACGATGGAACCGGCCCGGATGTACTGGGCGCCGACGGTGTGCTGGGTCCAGCCCACGCTGTAGATGAGCGCGGTGGTCTTCTCGCGGCCCGAGTTCTCGGTCCAGGCGCGGCAGACGTCGAGGAACTGCTGCTGGGTGATGCCACAGACCCGCTCGACCATCTCCGGTGTGTACCGGGCGTAGTGCCGCTTGAGGACCTGGAGCACACAGCGCGGATGCGTCATGGTGGGGTCGGTCGCGATCGTGCCGGGCGGACCGGGGGGCGCCTCGTGGCCGCCCTTCGCCTGCGCGGGGGTGGCGGAGATGAGCGTGCTGCCCTGCCGTCCGTCGGCGCCCTCCTCGACGGTCTCGTACGCCCAGCTGGAGC
This sequence comes from Streptomyces sp. SID4985, assembly GCF_009863025.1. GTDB lineage: Bacteria > Actinomycetota > Actinomycetes > Streptomycetales > Streptomycetaceae > Streptomyces. The sequence continues at coordinate 26,009 of NZ_WWIR01000318.1, forward strand.
TGTCGTAGCTGCACGTCTCGGGGTCGTAGCCGCTGAAGAGGCCGTCCAGGTCCTCGGTGTCCTGGAAGTTCTCGTTCACCATGAACGTCGCGTTGGTGTACGCCTTCACGTACTCCTTGAAGTGCAGGTCGTTGGAGAGGATGTAGTTGACCACTCCGCCGAGGAAGGCGATGTCGCTGCCCACCCTGATCCGCACGTGCTGGTTGGCGTGCGCGCTGGTGCGGGTGAAGCGCGGGTCGATGTGGATGACGTGCGTGCCGCCCACCTTGGCCTCGGTCACCCACTGGAAGGCGACGGGATGGGCCTCGGCCATGTTCGAGCCCATCAGGATGATGCAGTCCGCGTTGGTGAGGTCCTCCGGGTAGTTGGTGGCGCCGCCGCGTCCGATCGAGGTTCCCAGACCGGGAACCGTGGCGGAGTGTCAAATACGGGCCTGGTTCTCGATCTGGATGGCGCCGAGGGCGGTGAACAACTTCTTGATGAGGTAGTTCTCCTCGTTGTCCAGCGCCGCGCCGCCGAGACCCGCGAAGCCCAGGGTGCGGCGGAGCACCCGGCCCTGCTCGTCGGTGTCCTGCCAGCCCCTGCGCCGGGCGTCCAGGACCCGGTCGGCCACCATGTCCATGGCCGTGTCCATGTCCATGCGCTGCCACTCGGTGCCGTACGGCGGCCGGTAGAGCACGTAGTTCTCGCGCTGCGGCCCGGTGACGAGCTGCTTGCTGCACGAGCCCTTGGGGCACAGGCGTCCCCGGTTGACGGGGCTGTTCGGGTTGCCCTCGATCTGGATGACCTTCTCGTCCTTCACGAAGACGTTCTGCGAGCAGCCCACCGCGCAGTAGGGGCAGACCGAGTGCACGACCCGGTCGGCCGTCTCGGTGCGCGGCTTGAGCGTGCGGGACCGCTTCGACTGGACGGCCTTGCCCCGGCCCAGCCAGTCGGCTCCGGTGATCTGCCGGTACACCGGCCACATGTCCAGCAACCGTTTGACGACCATCCGCCCACTCCTTCGCGCAAGGGGCCTAGCCTCTTGTCGACGCTACCGGCTGGGGAGCGGGCCGCAAGTCCTGGCGGGAACGCGGGCAGGTCAGCGCGTGGCGGAGCGGACCGTGGTGAGCGCGCGGGCGGCGTCGGCCAGCGCGGCGGCCGCCCGGTCGACGTCCTCGGCGGTCGTCCAGCGGCCGAGCGAGAGGCGTACGGCGCCCAGGGCGCGGGTGTCGTCGTACCCCATGGCGCTCAGCACGGGCGAGGGGGTGTGGGCGCCGCTGTGGCAGGCGGACCCGGTGGAGGCGGCGAGGCCGGGGGCGGCGGCGAGCAGGTCGTGTCCGGTGGTGCCCTCGACGCTGATGTTGAGGGTGCCGGGCAGGCGGCGCTCGCAGCCGTTGAGCCGCACCCGGCCCGGCAGGGCCCGCTCCAGCGCCCGGTGCAGGCGGTCGCGCAGCTCGGTGAGGCGCTGTGCCTCGCCCGCCGCCAGTTCCCGGGCGGCGAGGTCGGCGGCGGTGCCGAGGGCGACCGCGAGGGCGACGTTCTCGGTGCCCGCGCGCAGGCCGCGCTCCTGGCCGCCGCCGTACACCACGGGCTCCAGGCGGACGCCGGTGCGGACGCAGAGGGCGGCGACGCCCTTCGGGGCGTACATCTTGTGGCCGACGACGGTGAGGAGGTCGGCGCCGAGGGCTCCGATGTCGAGGGGGACCTTGCCCGCGGCCTGGGCGGCGTCGCAGTGGAGGAGGGCGCCGTGGTCGTGGGCGAGGCGGGCGAGGTCGGCGACGGGCTGGAGGGTGCCGGTCTCGTTGTTGGCGGCCATGACCGAGACGACGGCGGTGCGGTCGTCCAGCGCGGCGGCGAGGTCGGCGGGGTCGACCAGACCGCGCGCGTCGACCGGCAGATACGTCACCTCGACGCCGTCGAGACGGTGCAGGGCCTGGCAGGTCTCCAGGACAGAGGGGTGCTCCGTGACCTGGGTGATCACCCGTCGTCGGCCCGCGGGGGCGGCGAGTACGGCGCCGCGCAGGGCGAGGTTGTTGGCCTCGGACCCGGAGCCGGTGAAGACGATCTCCGCCGGGTCGGCGCCGACGAGCGCGGCGACCTGGCGGCGGGCGCGGGCCAGCGCCTGGCGGGGTGCGGCGGCGTAGGCGTGGCCGCTGGAGGGGTTGCCGAAGCCGCTCGCGAGGAGCGGCAGCATGGCGTCGACCACGCGGGGGTCGACGGGGGTGGTGGCGTTGTGGTCGAGGTAGACGACTCGTGCGCCGTCGCGGGTCGGATCGGGCGGGGCGACGTACGGTCCGTTCACGGCGGGGGCCTCACATGAAGTTGCGGGTGTGCAGCGCGGACAGGGCGGCGGCCTCGTCGTCGGGGAAGCCGAGCCGGGAGAGCCGGTGGCGGCGGCCCTCGTCCATGTCCTTCTGGAGTTCCTGGACCGCCTGCCAGCCCCGGGCGATGTCCTCGGGCTCCCAGGAACCGGCGGCGAGCAGCACCAGGGAGTCGAAGACGTCCTGGTTGAGTCCGGCGGTGCCGATCAGCGCGTCGTGCCGTCGCTCGACGGCGGCGCGCAGCCGTCCGTGCAGCAGCGGGTCGACTCCGGCCCGGTGTTCCAGGTGGCCGACGCCGAAGGCGACGTGCCGGGCCTCGTCGGTGCGGACCAGGTGGCTGATGCGGCGGGTGACGGGGTCGGGGGCGTGGCGTTCCAGGAAGGACAGGAGATTCAGGAAGCTGCCCTCGCCGAGGACGGAGAGCAGGAAGGAGGCGATGGAGAAGTCGGGTTCGGTGAGCAGGGTGGCGAGCGAGGCGCGGCCGCCGACCGAGGAGGTGCCCATCTCGCCGCCCTTGAGCAGGGCCCGCCGGGTGAAGACCTCCACGTGCCGGGCCTCGTCGGCGGCCTGCACGGCGAGCAGTTGGAGCACCTCGCGGAAGTGCGGGTGGACCTGGGCGAGGAGCCGCCCGGGGATGACCAGGGCGGCCTGCTCGTTCTCCACGAGGTACGTCATGACCTGGACGACGGCGTCCTCGATCTCGTCGGGCAGCGCGAACTCCGCGTCCCAGTCGACGGCCGCCTCGGGGTTCCACTGGGAGGCGGTGGCCTGGCGGTAGAGCCTGGGCGCGAGGTCGGTCCAGGCGATGTCGCGGTCGGCCACCGCGAAGGGGATCTCGGGGCCGCCCGCCTCCACCAGGGCGCCGCGTGCGGCGAGGCCCCAGTGCAGGGACGCCCGGTCGGCGATCTCGGTACTGGCGGGGCCGCCCGCGCGTTCGGCGCCGTGCAGCCGGGCGGCCGCGGC
>NZ_WWIR01000319.1 GCF_009863025.1 Streptomyces sp. SID4985
CCGCCTCCGCGCGCAGCGCCCACCCCGTCAGCAGCGCCGCGCGCCGCAGCGCCTCCGGTGACGAACCGGGCGCGGCGGTCTCGACCAGCCGGTCCCAGAGGTCGTCGTCCGGGCGCCCGGTGAGCCGGGAGCGGAGGGCGGCGGTGATGCCCGGGGGCGTGCCAGTCGCCACCCCCGGAGGCGTACCAGTCGCCACCCCCGGGGAGGCGTCGGCCGACGGCTCCGAAGCGGCGTCCGTGTGCCGTTCGCCCGCCCACGCCCGGTCCGCCAGCGGCAGATCACAGGTGAGCACCGGCACCCCGTGCCGGGCCGCCCACCGCACCGCCGCCAGCTCCGGCGAGAAGTCCGCGAACGGGTAGAAGGCAGGCCCCACGCCTCGACCCGCAGGCCCCCCGCCTCCGCCCGCCGGTGCCGCCGCGAGGGCGACAGGCGCCCGCGTCTCCTCGTGGGCGAGCCACGGCAGCCACTCCTCCAGTTCGGCGGGCAGCTCCACAAGGAGCACGTCCGGCTCGGCCGCCGCCAGCAGCGCCGGGACGGCCGCCGCCAGCGAGGGCGCGTGGTGCCGTACCCCGATGAGATACGGCGCCGCCGGGTCGGTCAGAGCGGCCACCGCCGCCTCGGGGGATGCGTGGGACACGGTGCTCAGCCCTCCAGTACCGTGCGCAGGTCCCACAGGGTGCGCCAGGTGGCGGAGCCCTGCTCGGCCCGGCGCCGTACCGGACCGTCCCAGTAGCCGCGCAGCCGGGCCGCGTCGGCGGGGTCGTCCTTGCGTACGACACCCAGGAGGTGACCCGGCAGCAGGCCGAGCACGTCGCGGTCGCCGGGGAAATAGGCGGCGGCCAGCGCCAGCGCGCCCGCGACGGACACCGCCTCGGCCGTGCTCATCACGGTGGAGGGCCGCTCCACCTCCCAGCCCTCCGCCGACCGTCCCTCGCGCAGGTCCCGGAACGCGGTGACCAGGGCCTCCAGTACGGCGTCGTCCACCTGGAAGGCCGCGCCCGAGCGCTCGACCGCCGCCCGGGCCTGGCCGCGCACCAGCGCGGTCTCGGCGTCGAGGTCCGAAATGGGGCCCACCGTCTCGAAGTTGAAGCGGCGCTTGAGCGCGGCGGACATCTCCGAGACGCCCTTGTCCCGCAGGTTGGCGGTGGCGATGAGGTTGAAGCCGGGTGCCGCGTGCGCCAACGCGTCCTCGCCGCCCGCCAGTTCGGGCACCGCCATGCGCCGCTCGGACAGCAGCGACACCAGGGCGTCCTGCACCTCGGGCAGACAGCGGGTGACCTCCTCGACCCGCGCGATCGCACCGCGCGTCATCGCGGTGAGCACCGGTGACGGCACCAGCGCCTGCCGACTGGGCCCCTGGGCGAGCAACAGGGCGTAGTTCCAGCCGTACTTGAGCTGGTCCTCGGTCGTACCGGCCGTGCCCTGCACCGTCAGTCCGCTGGTGCCGCACACGGCCGCCGACAGCAGCTCGGACAGCATCGACTTGGCGGTGCCCGGCTCACCGACGAGCAGCAGACCGCGCTCCCCGGCGAGCGTGACGACACACCGCTCCACCAGCGCGCGGTCACCGACGAACTTGCCGCTGATCTCCAGTCGTTGCGGCACTCCGTCCGGGACCGCCGCGTCGGCGGTCAGCGCGAGGGCTCGCCCCTCGCTGCCCATCACGAAGGTGACGACGGCGCGGGGCGTCAGCCGCCAGGCGGGCGGGCGCGGACCGGTGTCGTACGCGGCGAGGAAGGCGAGTTCGGTCGCGAACCGGTCCTCCGGCGGGACGATCTGGCGTGCCGCGTCCTGGCGTGCTGCGTCCTGGCGTGCCGCGCCGGGGGCGAGGTCGGTGGTCATGAGCGGGAATCCTTCGCGGTGGTACGGGGGAGAGGGCGGTCATCGGTGCCGCCCTCTCCGGGAACGTCGTGGGCGGAGGCGGTCACCCGCGCCGGCCCCTCCGGTTCGCCCGGGTCGTCAGCTCCTCGTACGCCGGGCCGTCGCCCGCGCGGACGCACTCCCAGGCGCGGTGGAACAGCTCGGGCACCGGCAGCGGGGGTACGGCACGGCCGACCGGGTACAGCCCCTCCTTCCAGGTCTCCACCGGCAGCGCGGGCGACTTCAGGTCCCGCCAGCCGCACGGCAGGAAGAGGGTGCGCCCGGCGCGCGGCCGCTTGGCCTCGACGACCAGACCGCTCGCGGTGAGTTCGGCCCGCGCCTTCTTCGCCCGCGCGGGCTTCCACCCGGTCCAGCGCGTCCGGTTGCGGTCCGTCGGGTCGGGCAGCGCCAGCAACTGGAGGTAGAGCGCGGCCGCGTCCTCGCCGAGACCGTGCGTGGCGGCGACCTCGGCGACCAGCTCGGGCGCGCTGACCGACGGGTCCTGGGCGTAGCCCCGCGGGCCGTCGGCACCAGCCGCCACCGCGCGCTCCAGCTCCGGGCCGAGGAGTGTGCTCAGCGCGCGCAGGCCGTCGCCGCGATCCGGGCCGACCAGTCCCTCAAGGAGCCCGAAGACCGGGTCGTCCGGGCCGGTGAGCGCGGCCGTGCGGATCAGGACCGCCTCCCCGTGGTACCAGGGGCGCAGGACAAGGGCCGTACCGGCCTGGACCAGCCCCTGTGCGTCGGCGCCACCGGTGGCGGGCAGCCCGTACGCCTTGCGCACCTCCGCCCCCGTGGGCGTGCCCTTCTCCGTCCATGCCACGCCGGGGTCGTGCAGCAGCTCCGGGTCGGCCATCCGGCGGCGCACGGCGGCCAGGCCCTCCGGCAGCGCGGCGCGCAGCGGGTGGCCGTACGGCAGGGCGTACGCCAGCGCCGCGAGCGAGACGGCCGCGCCGGACAGGGCATGTCCGCCGGGCAGCGCCGCCGGGTCCTCCGGGGACAGTTCGCCGTCCGCGCCGAGGCGCAGCCGTGTCGTTCGGGTCAGCCAGGGTGTGTGGGACGGGTTGAGGACGTCCTCGGCGTGTCCGGCGTGCACTCCGGTCAGTTCGGCGTCGACGTCCTCCGGTATCCGGACCAGCGAGCCGAGCCGCTCGGCCCAGACGCGTCCGGCCGCTCCGGTGTCCGGGCCCGAGGTCCACAGCGCTTCGGCGTCGGCGGGCAGCAGCGCGCCGAGCAGGGCGGTCCGTGTCCCGGCGGGGAGTGTGCCGAGCCTGGTGACGCCGTACTCGCACTGGCGGGTCTTCAGACCGATGAGGGCCAGCGTCCCGGCGGTGGGCTCCGGCGGCAGCGCGGCCAGCAGCGCCGTCGCCTGGAGCGGGCCGAGGCCGCCGCCGGTCGCGGCCGTCAGCGCCTCCGGGGCCCCGGACTGCCAGGGCGCGGCGCCCTTGGCACGGATCAGCCGGGTGACGGCGGCCAGGTCCTCGCCGGAGATCTCCGGGTCGTGCCGGACCTCCTCGCCGAGGGTGAAGTGGGCGACGGGGCCGAACGCGCCCGACGGATCGTGGTCGAGGGCCAGCCAGTCGATGCGGTCCCGCACCCGGTCGACGCGCTTGCTGCCGAGGATCACGACCGTGCGCCCGCCGTGCCGCAGCACCTGTCCGGTCCGCTGCCATCCGTCGGCCGGTTCGCTCAGCGTGATCTCCCGGAGTGTGCCGGGCCCCGAGACGAGCGGCCCCTCGCCGACCGCCTCGAACAGCAGGAGCAGCGCCTCGCGCGGGGCGTCGGACAGCGTCGCGCAGGCGGCCCGGAAGGCGAGCGCGCGCAGGGCGCCCAGGGTGGCCGGCCACGCCAGACCGATGCCGGGGACGGTGTGCGTCTCGCTGTGCCAGCCGTCGGTGAGGGCGGCGTTGCGCTCCGGGTTCGTGAGCGGCTTGCCGTGGGCGACGTGGCCCGACAGCACGTGGTTCACGGCCCGGATCTGGCGCAGGGCGGTGCGCTGCTCGCCGTTCCAGTAGCCGTACACGCTCACGATCCCGGACAGCGCCTCGCGCAGCGTGCTGTCCTTGCCGTGTTCGGGGCTGTAGTCCCAGAACATGCCCTCGGTGTGCTCGCGCGGCCGTGCGGGTCGCTCCCGGGGCGGCTCGGCGAAGGTGGTCACCGAGGCCGCGAGCCGCAGGGCCGACCGGACCAGCGAGGTCACACCGGTGATCAGCCGGGCGTCGGTCAGGCCCGGCAGTTCCTCGCCGACCACCCGTACCGTCAGTTCGGCCTCGGACGGCAGGGCCTCCCGCGCGGCCTTGTCGTCCCCGGCGCGTTTCAGGGCTTCCTGACGCTCGGCCAGTGCCTCGGCCACGGTCCGCATCAGCTCGGCCGCCCGCTCGTCGGTGAGGGCGCGCAGCACGGCCGAGCCCCGCTCGTCGCGCGGCCGCAGGGCGTGCCAGAACGGCAGCGGGGGCACCAGCGGGGTACCCGCGGCGAACTCGCCGCCCGGGCCGTTCAGCTTCACATCGCCCAACAGGCCGGTCGTGTCGCGGTCGTCGCCCGCGAACAGCATGACGTTCTGCATCACCCGCGCCACGACGGGCTCGGCACCGGGCAGCCGCAGCGCGCCCAGGGGCGCGAAGGCGGATGTCCTCATCGGCAACGACACCGTGCGGCCGTCGGGCGTCCCGGCGGTGCGGTACCGCTCCCCGCCGTCCCCCTCGGTGCGCACCCAGCGGCCCAGGACCGTGCCGTCGGTGCCGAACGGGCTCTGCTCCAGGCCGGGTTGCATCGGCAGCAGCTCGCACATCCCGGCCACCAGCTCGGCGCCCTCGCGGACACCGGCGCGCAGCGGCGCGGGCAGGGAGGCGCGGCCGTGGTCGCCGGTCGCCGGGTCGTACTCCAGCCACACCGTGCGGAGGCCCTGCCTGCCCTCGCGCCAGTACCCGGTGCCGTCGCCCAGCACGGGACGGCTCGGCGGGAGGTCCGTGTCACCGGCGTGCAGAGCGCGGCCCCCGGAGGCGCGGCCGCCGCCGGGCATCGGGATGGACGCGGGGAGGTCGTCGTGGCCGTACCACCAGGTGGGAACCTGCTCGCCGCCGAGCCCGAACACCTCGGTGGGACGGTTCGACCAGTAGGCGCGCTGCTTGTTGTCGTGCCGCCAGACGACCAGCAACTCCCCGTCCACGTAACGGAACCGGGGGCGCTGATGGCGGTCCAGCTCCTGGGGCAGCCGCAGGTCGTGGTCGAGGAGGATCTTCTCCGGGCCGACGACGAGCACCTTGTGGCCCCGGGAGACGATGAGCGCGGGCCATGCCTCGTGGACGGTGACCGGGTGGTGGTTCCTCGGGTCCAGGGTCTGGGCGTCGAGCAGGTCCAGCGCCTCTTCGAGGGCGGGCCAGCCCAGTTCGTCCAGGACACCGGCGCGCAGCGTGCGGCCGAGCAGGGGTGCGAGCGGGTGCCCGGCGACCCGGGCGACCGACTCGGGTGCCGCCCCCGGGGCGACGCTCCGGAAGGGCCGCAGCCGGTCGAGCGACAGGCGCGCGGCGGGCAGGCCGGTCGCGCGGGTGAACTCAGCGGACACCTCGTCGAGCCATTCCCGCAGCACTTCGGAGAGCACCGGATGGGCGGCGACGGCCTTCAGCAGGTCCTCGTTCCGGGCGTGCCGGTTCCCGGCCGCCTCCACGCCCGAGTGCAGCAGCGGCCGCAGGCGCGGGTCGGCCGCGAGGGCCACCAGATCCCGGCGGCCCTCCCCGGTGTCCGAGAGCCAGTTGGTCAGCGACATCTGCACCGGGACCTCGGCGGCCGGAACGGACAGCGGCACGCCCTCGGCGGCGCACAGGTCCAGCAGATCGACGTGGGCGCTCGCCCCCCAGCTCCCGGCGAACAGGTCCACCGGACGCCCGGCGGAGCGCAGCAGCGGTGCCATGCGCGCGGCCAGCGCGAGCGTGGCCGGGGAACGGAGCGCGTACGAGCCGCCGCGCTTGCGGTGCAGCGCCCAGCGGGTCAGCCAGCCGGCCGCGTCCACGCCGTGCTCGCGGGCCGCCGCCTCGTCCGTGAGCAGCCGGTCGGCGCCGGTCTCGGCCAGCAGCGCCAGCCAGAACTCGTCGTCCTCCACCCCGCGCCCGAGCCCCGCGGGCATGATCTCAAGGAGCCGCGCCCGCACCCCGGGCCGCTCCTCGGCCAGGGCGCACAGGGCAGGACGGTAGGCCGTCCAGAAGGACGCGGGCGCCCGGACGGCGGCGGGCGACGTGATCAGGTCGGCGACGAGCGCGCGCTCCTCGGCGTCCCGGTCGAGCCCGGCCGCCCTGATCAGCCCGCGCGCGTCCTGCGGCAGCGAGGCGTACGGCGGCATCCCGGCCGCGCAGCGCTCCACCGTCAGCTGCCGGAACTGCGCCCACGCGGCGGCCGGGTCGAGCCGCAGACCGAGGTCCTTCACATGCTCCTTGAGGGCCTTCACGGTCAGCGCACCGGCGAAGGCGAACTCCAGGAACACCGCCCGCTGCCGCTCCTCGTCCACCGCGAGCGCGTGCACCCGCTCGGCCTCCCGGGCCCGGCCGAAGAACGCGGCGGCGTACGTGGTGTTCTCGTGCTGGAGGAAGGCCCGCGCCGCCTGCTCGTAGAACGTCGGCAGGAAGTGCGGCACCGCCCGCCCGAGCCGGGTGCCCAGCTCCTCGAAGCCCTGCTTGGCGGCCCCCGGGCGGGACTTGGCCTGCCGGGTGAGCCGCTCGACGTCCTTGACCAGGGCGAGCGCGTGATGGCCGTTCGCCGGGTCGTGCACCAGCGCCCAGGCCGGGAAGCCCAGCGTCTCCCGGCGCACCTGCCCGACCTCCGGCGCCTCCGGCTCCCGGGCCAGGCCGAGGAACTCCAGCGCCAGGTCCTCGGCCTCCCCGAGGGTGCCGGGTACCAGCCGTACGACCTGCCGGTCCGCCAGCACGGGATGGGTGTAGGTGCGGACGGTGAGCGTGTCGGCGTCCTCGCGCGCGGTGGTGCCGGGCGGCAGGACCGCGCCCGCCTCCAGGAGCGCGGTCAGAGTGGTCTCGTCGTACGTCGTCATGCCGCCCGCTCCTCGTTCTCCACGTTCCGCCCCGCGTACAGCGCGGCGGCCATGCGCATCCCCTCCGACCACGCGACCGGGCCCACCTGACCGAGCTTCAGCACCCGGCCCGCCGGGTCGGTCCACATCAGCGGGCCGGTCTCGGTCTCCTCGTAGCCGTCGTAGTCACCGACCCAGACGCGGGCCTCGACGCCGCGGCCGTCCTCCAGGACGGGGCAGACCGCCTGGCCGCCGCGCACCCGGTAGCCCAGCTGGGCGGCCCGGCCGTGCAGGAAGCGCAGCTCCTTGAACGCGCCGCCCGCGTACTCCTCGACCTGCGTGGCGTTCTCGGACAGGGTGGCCGGGCGGTGCCACACCTCGCGGAAGAGCTGCTGGGCGCGCTGCTCCAAGCCGAGCTCGACGGCGAACTCCCGCAGGTCCGCCAGCTCCTCAAGCAGCACCGGGTGCGGGATGCGGACCAGCTCGGGGGCCGTGTGCACGGTGTCGCCGTCCAGGTCGACCAGGCCGAGGCCGCGCTCGGGGTCGGCGTCCCGCAGGAAACCGGCGATCCGGCCGTCCTCGCCGGTCACCACGAGGTCGCGCAGCGCCCCCTGCCAGGCGGGGTCGGGCCAGATGCGGGTGAGCACGGCGAGCGGCACCGGAAGCGAGCGGACCATCCACCGCTCCACGCCCTCCAGGCACTCCCGCTCGTGCCGCTCCAGCCACTCGGAGAGCTGGGCGAGCCCCACGACCGCCGGATCGTCGGCGATCTTCGGCGGCACCGACTTCAGCCGCCGTCCGGCCGCGTTGCGGCACACCACCTTCCCGCCGTCGAGGGTGACCTCGTAGCCACCTGCCGACACCCACCCCATACGTGCCTCCCCGCACCGAAGTGATCAAGTAGGGGGAACTGTAGGCGGCACCACTGACAACGCCCCCCGGCCAGGCCAGGGGGCGTGTGCGGTGCGGGGCGGGGTCAGTCCTCGCGGTCCGCCTTCTCCTGCTTGAGGTTCTTGATCCGCACGGCTTCCTTGCGGACCTCCACCTGAGTGGCGCGCTCCTTCTCCAGCCACTCGGGGCGCTCCTCCTTGAGCGCGTCGATCTGCTCGGTGGTCAGCGCGTCGGTGACACCGCCGCGCGCCAGACCGGCGATGGACACGCCGAGCTTGGCCGCGACGACGGGGCGCGGGTGCGGGCCGTTCTGGCGCAGCTCGCGCAGCCACTGGGGCGGGTTGGCCTGGAGCTCGTTCAGCTCGGCGCGCGAAACGACACCCTCCTGGAACTCGGCGGGGGTGGCGGGGAGGTACACACCCAGCTTCTTCGCCGCGGTGGCGGGCTTCATCGTCTGGGTGCTCTGCTGCGAACTCATGAGGTCAAGGGTATCGGCCGCGTACGGGTGGGCCGACCGGGGCCGGTAGCCTGGTCTGGTGACAGGCTCGGAGGAAACACCGTCGTTCCGGCTCGCGTACGTTCCCGGAGTGACGCCCGCCAAATGGGCGCGGATCTGGAACGAGCGGCTGCCGGACATCCCGCTCGCCCTGCTCCAGGTCCCGGCCGCGGAGACGGACGGGCTGCTGCGCGCGGGTGACGCGGACGCCGCGTTCGTACGGCTGCCGGTGGACCGTACGTTCTTCAGCGCGATCCCGCTCTACACCGAGACCACCGTGGTCGTCCTCCCCAAGGACCACCTGTTCACGGCGGGCGAAGAGGTGACCGTGGCCGACCTCGCCGACGAAGTCCTCTTCCACCCCCTGGACGACGTCTTCGACTGGGACGCGCCGCCCGGTGAGCCCGCCTTCGAGCGGCCTGCCACCACTGAGGACGCGATCGAGCTGGTCGCGGCGAACGTCGGCCTCCTGGTCGTCCCGCAGTCGCTGGCCCGCCTGTACCACCGCAAGGACCTCACCTACCGCACGCTGACCGACGGCCCCGAATCCAGCGTCGCCCTCTCCTGGCCGGAGGAGGCCACCACCGACCTGGTGGAGGACTTCATCGGCATCGTGCGCGGCCGCACGGTCAACAGCACGCGGGGACGCTCCACGGCGGCCGAGCAGCCGAAGCAGGAGCGCAAGCGTCCGGAGCCGAGCCGTCAGAAGAGCGGCGCGGGCAAGTCCAGGACCGGCGGCGCCGCGAAGTCGTCCGGCCGGGGCACCCGGGGACGCTCCGGTTCGTCCGGCAAGGGATCGGGCAAGCCCCGCCGCAGATCCTGAAGGGGCCTTTCGCGGGGTCAGCGGCCCGCGCCCGTCGGCTCCGCCGCCGCAGGGCCGCCGCCGGTCGTCGCGGCCGGTTCCGGAGCGGCCGTCGTCGGCTCCGGGTGGTTCCGGCGTTCGCGCAGGTCCGCCACCGCCAGGGCCAGGGCGATCAGGATGATGCCGACCGCCGTGAGCAGGCCGAGCTGCAGTGCCGTCGTGGGGTTGCCGTCGTTGGCCAGGTGGGCGAAGTACACCGCGCCCACGGCCGCGATGCCCGCCGCCGAACCGACGCGCTGCGCGGTGACCAGGACACCGCCCGCCGCACCGGCCCGCTGGACCGGTACCCGGGTGAGGGTGAGGGCGGTGTTGGGGGAGATGGTGACGCCCGAGCCGAGGCCCGCGATCAGCAGGGGCAGCGCCGCAGCCCAGGCCGCGCCGCGACCCGGTACCGCCTGTACGGCCACGATGACCGCGAGCAGCCCGAACACCACCGCGCTCAGCCCGACGACGACGAGCCTGCGCCCGTGCCGTACCACCAGCCGGCCGCCCCGGGCCGCGCCCACCGCCGAGCCGACCGCGAACGGCAGCGAGGCCAGCCCGGCCCCGAGCGCGCCGTAGCCCAGGCCGTTCTGCAGGAACAGGGTGTAGACGAAGAACACCGTGGTGAAGCCCGCGAAGTACACCACGTTCAGCAGCACGCCGAGGGTGAAGGACCGCAGGGCGAAGAGGTTCAGGTCGACCAGCGGGGCCCGCCCGCGCCGCCCCTGGTGCCGCTCCCAGAGCCAGAACGCGGCCAGCAGCAGCCCCGCCAGCGGAAGCAGCGCCCACTTCTCGCGGCCGGTCCATTGCTGCTCCTGCACCAGCGGCAGCATCAGCGCGAGCATGCCCGCGCCCAGCAGCGCGACCCCGGGCAGGTCCATTCCCTCGCGCGGGCGGCCCGGCGTCACGGGCGTGCGGGGCAGCAGCCGCAGGGCCGCGCAGAAGGCCGCGACACCGATCGGCACGTTGATGTAGAAGATCCAGCGCCAGCCGTCCGCCACGCCGAACGCCTCGATCAGCAGCCCGCCCGCGGGCGGCCCGAGCGCCGTGGAGACGCCCACCACACTGCCCAGCAGACCGAACGCGCGCGCCCGCTCGGCGCCCTGGAACATCTGTTGGATCAGCCCCGTCGTCTGCGAGGCGATGACACCCGAGGCCGCGCCCTGCACCAGCCGGTACAGCACCAGCCAGCCCGCACTCGGCGCCAGCGCGCACGCGACCGAGGACAGCGTGAACAGCGCGAGCCCGAACAGAAAGGCGGCCCGCCGCCCGCGCACGTCACCGAGCCGCCCCGCCGGGACCAGCGTGAGCCCGAAGGTGAGGGCGAAGCCCGACACCACCCAGGACACGTCGGCCGCGTCGGCGCCCAGGCCGCGTTCCATCGAGGGCAGGGCCACGTTCACGATCGAGCTGTCGAGCATCGTCATGAAGCCCGCCGTGAGACAGACCGCGAGCGCCTGCCACCGCCGTCGGTCGCCGGTGGCCGGGTGGGTCTGGACTGTAGTCATGGGATCACGCTAGGCAGTCGGCGTCCGTGGCGCGCGCGGAGATCCGCCCGGTTGCGGCGGCCGCCGCAACCGCCCGCCGAGCACCGCCTGCCCGGCGTCAGGAGCGCGCCGCCGCCCGCCCCACCGACTCCACGAGCGGCAGCAGCCGGTACGGCACGCGCTCGCGCAGCACCACCTCGGTGCGGGTGCGCACCACGCCCGGCACGCTGATCAGCTTCTGGATCACGTCCTCCAGATGGGCGTTGTCCCGCCCCACCACCCGGGCCAGCAGGTCCCCGCCGCCGGTGGTCGAGAACGCCTCCACGATCTCCGGCACGGACGCCAGCGCCTCGCCGACATCGTCCAGATGGCCCTGCGTGACCTCGATGTGCACGAACGCCAGCACCGGGTGCCCGAGCGCGGCGGGGGAGAGCGAGGGCCCGGTGCCGGTGATCACGCCGTCCCGCTCCATGCGGTCCAGGCGGGCCTGGAGCGTGCCCCGGGCGACACCGAGCACGCGCGCGTACTCCCGCACACTGGTGCGCGGCTGCTCAAGGAGCAACCGCAGGATGCGCGTGTCGAGTTCGTCCACGGCCATGACGCTCCCGCCTCCTCGTACCGCGCCCGTGTCGCGCAGGTCACCGCGACTGTACCAATGGTCCAGCGCGGCGCCTCCCCGGTATGCCGTGCGACCTGGGCCGTTGGTCTTTCACCGGTTCCGTTCTCATGGAGTTCACTGGCCCATTGGTCCAGTGAATCGGGTGCCAGTTGAGCCAAGTGGCCCTGTGATGCTCATATAGGCAGGTCGATGGCGCTGCGGATGACCGCGGCGCCTTTTTCGTGCGTACGGCCACAAGGGGGCGGACAGCAGTGCTGAAGAAGGTGTTCGTGGCGCCGGACCCGGGACACACGCGGTTGCGCTTCGCCGCGCGCGCGGTCCTCGGGATCGGGCTCGCGGTCGTCGTGTGCGGGCTCGCCGGGCACTCCCTCGTCGGGATGGTCGCCGGTGGGCTCGCCGCGCTGCTCGCGCTCTTCACCGTCACCGACGCCACCGTGCGCGGCCAGGCCGTCACCACCGCCCTGCTCCCCGTCGTCGGCATCCCGGTGCTCGCGCTGGCCGCCGGGCTGCACACTCACCCGGTCGGCCGCGACTTCGCCTTCATCGCCGTCGTCGGCGCCGGGGTCTACGCCCGCCGCTGGGGGGCGCGCGGACACAGCCTCGGCGTGTTCGGCTTCATGATGTTCTTCGTCGGCCAGTTCCTGCGGGTCACCCCCGCCCGGCTGCCCGAGCTGTACGCCGGCCTGCTGCTCTCCCTGCTCGCCGCCTCGGCCGTGCGCTTCGGCCTGTGGTGCTACGAGCGCCGGATGCCCCCCGCCGCCGTACCCGCGCCGCCCGGCGGCACCGGCCTCGCCCGCGTGACCACCCGGCAGGCGGTCCAGGCGGCCGCCGGGGCGGGGTTCGCGCTGGTCATCGGGCAGTTGGTGTCCGGACAGCGCTGGTACTGGGCCGTCGGCGCCACCTGGTGGGTGTTCGTCAACACGGCCTCGCGCGGCGAGACCCTGGTACGCGGCTTCCGGCGCGTCCTGGGCACCCTGCTCGGCGTCGCCCTCGGCGTGCTCGTCGCGATGCCCGTGCACGGCGAGCCGGTCGCCAGCGCCGTGCTCGTCGCGGTCGCCGTCTTCGGCATCTTCTACACGGCCGCCGTCTCCTACACCTGGATGATGCTCTGGGTGACCCTCCTCGCCGAACTCCTCTACGGCCTGTTCGGCGTCCTCGGCCCCGCCCTGCTCGCGCTGCGCGTGGCCGAGACCGCCGTCGGTGTCGTCGGCGCCGCGCTTGCCGTGCTGTTCGTACTGCCCGTCACCACCCACCGCACCACCGACGCCTCGATCCAGCGCGCCCTGCACTGCGTACGGGCCTGCACCGCCGAGGCCGCCGCCCGCCTGGCCGGGGCCGACGCCGACCCCGCCCCGCGCGTGGCCGAGCTGGAGCAGCTCCTGGGCCGCGTCCGGCTCTCCGTCGCCCCGCTGACCCACCCGGTGAACCCGCTGCTGTGGCGCAAGCGGCGCGCCCGGCGCGTCCTCGCGCTCCTCGACGACTGCGCCCGCGAGGTGCGCGGCCTGGTCACGGTCGCCGCCGACCCCGTGGCCTCGCACGACGCCCGGCTCGCCG
>NZ_WWIR01000320.1 GCF_009863025.1 Streptomyces sp. SID4985
CCCTCGCGCCCTCGCGCCCTCGCGCCCTCGCGCATCAACGTCCTCGCCGCCGTCCCCCTCCCCCTCACCCGGCCCGGCGCCCCCGCGCACGAGCGGACGTATGCCGTACGGCGGCATCGCCGGGTACGCGGCCCACCACGCGCCCGATCAGACGCGTACCGCTCGCCGCCACCGCCGACCGCCCCGTTGACTGGGTGGTCCGAGGGCCGTGCGGGTCGGGAGGCGGTATGGCGTGGAAGGCGCGGCTGGAGCGGCTGGAGCGGCTGCGCGCGGAGGCCGAACGGCGCTTCCCCGTCATCACCGAACTGACCAGCCGGCTGCTCTCCGCCAACCTGCTGGACGCGGCCACCCGGCTCGCCGCGCAGGCGTTCCTGGCCGCCGTACCGCTGCTGTTCGCGTTCGCCGCGTTCGCGCCGGAGGGGATGCGGGAGCAGTTGCAGGACTCGTTACGGGCGGTGTTCGGGCTGAACGGGGGCTCCAGCCAGCAGCTCGACCAGGTGCTGAACGAGTCCACCGACCCCGAGTCGCGGGAGACCAGCGGGATCATCGGGCTGGTGATCACACTGGTCTCGGCGACCAGTTTCAGCCGGGCGATGGAGCGGGTGTGCGAGCGGGCGTGGGGGCTGCCGAGGGCCGGCACGCGGATCGCGGCCTGGCGGTGGGTGGTGTGGCTCCTCGTGCTGGTTCTGGTGCTCCTCTTCCAGGCGCCGGTGCGCGACGGCTTCGGCGTCGGGCTGTGGCTCGGCACCCCCCTGCTCTTCCTGGTCGCCGCGTCCCTCTGGCTGTGGACGCAGCGGCTGCTGCTCGCGGGGCGGGTGCCGTGGATCGCGCTGCTGCCGGGCGCGCTGCTGGCCTCGGCCGCGTCGACCGCGCTGAGCCTGACCGCGCGGATCTACATGCCGCAGGCCCTCAACCGCTCCCTGCGCGAGTACGGCTCCCTCGGCCTGGTGCTGGTCCTGCTGTCCTGGCTGATCGTGCTCAGCGCGGCGATCACCTTCGCGGTGACGATCGGGGCGGTCCTGGCGCAGGAACCGCCGCTGAACCGCTGGCTGGGGACGGAACGGATCGAAAAGGGCGGCCCGGAACAGGTCAAGGGCGGCCGGGCGGACTGACCGCGGCCCCCAGGCCGCCTCCACGGTCCTCCGGCGGCCCAGGCGGCTTCACCGGCTCCGGGTCTTCCGCCAGGAAGTCCACCACCGCCAGCGCGAACAGCAACGCCAGCGCGAGCCCGACCACCACCCACCCGGTCGGGTGGTCCCAGAGGACGTACGCCACGACCGCCCCCGCCACCAGCAGCCACTCGATCCAGCGCCGGTAGCGGTGCACGAAGGGCCCGACCGGGCCGGTGCGCATCCCGAACCGGTCGGCCTGGCCGCGTACGGCGAGGATGCCCGTGTGCCACAGCTGCCGGGCGCCACGCGCGTACCGGCCGGGCCCGGAGAGCCAGGCCGCGACGGCGACGACCACGCCGAGCGTGATCACGGCCCGTACGGCGGTGCGCAGGAACCGGGTGAGGGTGTCGTAGACGGCCTCGGCGGCGGGCTGGGACACGTCGGCGGGCAGCGCGTCCAGGTAGATCACCCGGAAGACGGTCAGGCCGAGGCCGAGCAGCAGGGCGGTGAAGGCGAAGCCGAGCGCGGCGGCGACGAGCGCCCTGCGGTGCCGTACGGCGGTCAGCACACCGGCGATCAGCAGGACGGCGGCGATGACGGGCACCCACAGCCCGGCCAGTTCGAGCAGCCGGAAGTACGTCTTGAGCTTGCCCACCTCCTCCGCCTGGAGGACGGTGAAGCTGGTGTGCACGACGGGGATCTTGCCCGCGAGGCCGAGCCCCGCGTCGACCAGCCGCTTCTTGACCTGCTCGATGACGGGGGCGAGGTCGATCTGCACCTTGTCGCCCTGGAGCTGGACCGCGCCGCCCCCGCTGCCGGTGAGCGCCTTGTCCACACTGGTGTGGATCTGCCGGTTGGCGTTGGTCCAGAACGTGGCGAACCAGTCGGACGCGACGATCTCCCGCGTCTTGTCGTTCACGAAGCTGCTCACCGCGCCCTGGAGCGAGCTGCCGATGCCGCCGATCGCCTTGTCGACGAGCGGCCGGTCCTTCGGCGCCACCTTGTCCAGCAGCTTCGGGATGTCCAGCCGGTCCATCAGCGCGCCGGTGACCCGGTTCGCCACGGCGTCCTGCACGGCGGGGTCGCGGGCCAGCGGGGCGACGGTGGCGACGTACCGGTCCGTGTCGTCCGCGAGATCGGCGGTCCAGGCGGCGACGACGCCGAGCGGGGCGAGCAGACAGCCGAGCACGACGAACACGAAGGCGACGACGGCCCGCCCGGGGTGCCGGCGCGGCCGCCGCCCCTCCAGCGCGGCCACCCGGGCCCGCAACTCGTCCCAGTCCTCCCGCTCCGACGGCTGCTCCTGCGCCATGCCCGCACTCCTCCGCTCCGACTCCACGGCGGCCCGGCCGGACGGGCACCTGGGAGCAGCAGACCCCGGGCGGGGAGCCCGCGCGAGCGGCGGTGGGCTGTTCGGCCGTAATGCGGGGCCACTACGGCGACGACGGGGGCGGCGGCCGCGCCGACAGGTCCGCTGAC
Organism: Streptomyces sp. SID4985; assembly: GCF_009863025.1. GTDB lineage: Bacteria > Actinomycetota > Actinomycetes > Streptomycetales > Streptomycetaceae > Streptomyces. Next base: position 2,592 of record NZ_WWIR01000320.1, read on the forward strand.
CCGTTCGGGTGGACCGGTCGCACAGGCGCCGCACCCGGCGTGCGGGGTCGGACGTGCGCCCCTTGACTGGGAGCGGTGATCGTCGGCGAGGCATGGAGGCGGGACATGGCGGGCTACTGGATAAGAGGAACGGCCGGGGCCGTGGTGGCGGTGGCCCTCGGGCTGGCGTCGGCCGGGTGCTCGGACGGGTCGAGCAGCCCGTCCGACAGCGCGAGCAAGGCGGCCTCCGCGGCCTCCTCCCTCGCCTCCCGCGCGTCCGACTCGCTGGCCTCGGCCACGGCGGAGGCCAGGCGCAAGCTGGACCAGGTCAAGGGCGGGGTGAACGCCAAGAGCGCCGTGTCGCTGGGCGGGATCACCACCGACGCGGACGGCCGGGCGAATATCGCGGTGACCGCGCAGAACACCACCGACTCCCCCAAGTCCTTCGTCGTCCAGGTCAACTTCGACGACAAGAACGGCAACCTGCTGGACACCGTCGTCGTGACCATCGACAACGTCGGCGCGGGCTCCCACCGCCAGGCCACGGCCCGCAGCCACCGCAAGCTGACCGGCGACATCCGGGCGACGGTGGCGACGGCACTGCGCCACTGACACCGGGCAACTGGGCACCGGGCACCCGAGCGGCCGCTACGGCACGGGCACCGGCCGCTCGCGCAGCCACTCCAGCACCCGCCCCGCGTGCTCGCTGGGCGGGAAGACCGGATAGAAGACGTGCTCGACCACCCCGGCGCGGACGATCAGCGTCAGCCGCTTGTACAGCCGCGCCCCCGCCGCCTCGAACGTCGGCAGGCCCAGCGCCCCGGCCAGGGCGAAGCCGGGGTCGGAGAGCATCGGGAAGGGCAGCCGGAGCCGCTCCACGACCTCCCGCTGATAGCCGGTGTCCTGGCTGGAGAGCCCGTACACCCGCTCCGCGCCCGCCTCCCGCAGGTCCTCGAAGTGGTCGCGGAAGCCGCACGACTCCACGGTGCAGCCCCGGGCGCCGGGGATGGAGTTCCAGCCCTCGGGGAGGTCCGTGCCGGGGCGGCCGGTGAGGGGATAGACGTAGATCACCGTGCGGCCGGGGCCGAGGCCGTCGAGCCGGACCGTGCCGCCCGCCGTGTCCGGCAGGGCGAGCGACGGCATCCGGGCGCCGGGGAGGTGATCGGCGGCGCCGTCGTCCGGAGGGACGGGCAGGTCGGCGGGCAGGGTGAGGTGGTCGTCCATCGCCGGGGTCTCCTTCGTCGGCAGGGGGCGCGCGGCTTCCTCCAGCTGCGCGACCAGCAGGGCTTTCCTGGCCGTCAACTCCTCGATCCTTACGGCCAGTTCGTCGATCGCCTCGCGGTAGCCCGCCAGGGACGCCGGGCACTCCGCGTGGCTCCGGCCCGCCGTCAGGCAGTCCAGGAAGGGACGGGTGCGCTCGGCGGGGATGCCGAGGCGTTTGAGCGCCCGGATCTCGCGGACCAGCCGCAGGTCGGCCGCGCCGTAGCTGCGGTAGCCGTTCGGGCGGCGGGACGGGGTGACCAGGCCCAGGGACTCGTAGTAGCGGACCGCCTTGACCGTGGTCCCGGCCCGACGGGCCAGCTCCCCGATCCGCATCCCGGCCGCGGCACCCACGACACCGCTCGCACCACCCGCCGTATCACCCGCCGTATCACCCGCACCGCTCTTCCCGCCGCTCATGTCACGGCACGCTAAACCCTGCCCCCGGGGGAAGGGTCAAGCACGGCCAGGGGGCGTAAGGGGGCGCTCCGTACGGGGCCGTCCGCGCGCCCCGTACGGAGGTACTGGTGATCTCGGTCATCATGGAAAGGCGGCTCACCGGCCCCGGCCGGCTGCCGCGGGCGTCACCCCGACCAGTGACGCACGTCGCCGGTGCGCGTGGCACCGGACCCGCCCCGGGTCTGTCCTCCATACCGTGGGTTTCCATCCGCCTTCGGCGACCAGCCAGTCCATCCAGTCCACCAGGGGAGCCATGCAGGAGACGCGACCGCACACGGGACCGGCGACGCCGGGTACGGCGGCGGGCATCGACCTGCGCGACCTCACCCCCACGCTGACCCTGCTGATCGGCAGCCTCGTCGTCGCCGCCGTCGGGGTGTACGAGCTGTGCGGCTTCGGCCTGCACAGCCTCGACCGGCGCCCCCATCTGTTCAGCGACGGCCTGGCGACCGGCGGCGTGATCGTCGCGGCGGTCGCGGCCGGAGCGGCGGCGGGCAACCTGGCCTGGACCCTCGCCACGTCCCGCCGGGACACCCCCGGCGGGGGCTGACAACCGAGTCAACCCCGGTCAACCGGCCAATCCCGGTCAACCGGATCAACCAAGTCGACCGGGTCGACCGGGTCGACCGGGTCCCAAGGGGGACCCCCGGTCATCCGCCCCCGGCCGCGCCCCCGGGATCGCCCGGCCCCGCCGCCCCGCCCCCCACCGTGAACCCGATGACCGCCCCGCCGCCCTCGCGCCGGTAGGCGAACGGCGCTCCCCCGTGCGCCAGCGCCACCTCGCGGACGATGGACAGGCCGAGGCCCGACCCCGGCAGGGAGCGCGCGTCGGCGGCACGGTAGAAGCGGTCGAAGATGCGGAGGAGGTCGCCCTCGGCGACGCCGGGCCCCCGGTCCCGGACCTCGACGCGTACCGTGCCCGCGCGGGCGGGACCGGTGACCCGCACCTCGATCGGCGCCCTGCCGTCCCGGTCGAACTTGGCCGCGTTCTCGACCAGGTTCGACACGGCCCGCTGGAGCATCGCGGGGCGCCCCTCGGTCCGGGTGTCGCCGCCGACCCGCAGCACGATCTCCCGGCCGGTACGGCGCATCGCGAGCCCCACCACGTCCTCCGCGAGGTCGGCCACGTCCACCCGCTGCGGCGGCTCGGAGTCGGACTGCCCGGCGGCGAGGTCGACCAGCTCGTTCACCAGGTCGGTCAGCTCGCGGGCCTCCTGCCCGAGGTCCGCGACCAGCTCCTCGCGGGCGGCGGGCGGCAGCTCGTCGAGCCGCTTGAGCAGCGAGATGTTCGTCCGCAGCGAGGTCAGCGGGGTGCGCAGCTCGTGCCCCGCGTCCTGGACCAGGCGCCGCTGGTCCTCCTCGGACTGGGCGAGCCGCCCGAGCATCCGGTCGAAGGCGCGGCCGAGCCGCCCGACCTCGTCGAGCCCGGCCACCGGCACCTCGATGCCGAGCCGCCGGGTGCGGGCCACGTCCTCGGCGGCCGCCGTGAGCACCACCAGGCGCCGGGTGATGCGGCGCGCCAGCCACCAGCCGAACAGCCCCGCCCCCACCACGACCGCCGCCATGAGGATCAGCGTCCGTTGCTGAAGCGTGCGGAGCAGGTCCTCGGTGTCGCTGAACTCCTGCGCCACCTGCACCGCGCCCTTGCCGCCGCCCAGCGAGACGGTGGCGACCCGGAACAGGTCCTCGCCGACCCGTACGTCCTTGTGCTCGGCCAGCCTCCCCGCCGCCCGCGCCCCGGCGGCCGCCCGGTCGGCGGCGGTCACCGGCAGCACCGGAGTGCCGTGGTCGACGATCTCCCCGCGCGCGCCCAGCACCTGTACGTCGGTCCGCGCGGGCCGCACCACGTCGTGCCCGGGACGGGAGGAGGAGAAGTCGTCCGGGGTCATGTCGTGCTGCCGGACCTCGGCCCGTACGTCCCGCACGACCTGCGTGAACACCGACTGCTGGTCGACGCGGACGAGCCGGGCCGCCGAGCCGTACGACAGGATGCCGACCAGGATCGTGACGACGGCGGTGACCGCGGCGAAGGACACCGCGAAGGTGGTGCGCAGCGAGACCAGCTTGGTCCGGCCGGTCCGGGAGGGGCCCGGCGGCCGCCGCCAGGGACGGCCCACTACTCCTCCCGCAGCACGTACCCCACACCGCGCACGGTGTGGATCAGCTGCGGGGCTTCCGGCTCGTCCAGCTTGCGGCGCAGATAGCCGACGTAGACGGCGAGGTTCTTGGAGCCGGGGCCGAAGTCGTAGCCCCAGATGCGGTCGTAGATCGTGGCGTGGTCCAGGACGATGCCCGCGTTGCGCACCAGCAGTTCGAGCAGCTCGAACTCGGTGCGGGTCAGCTCCAGCTCGCGCACACCGCGCCAGCAGCGGCGGGCCTGGAGGTCCATGCGCAGTCCGGCGGCACCCACCTGGTGGCGCTCGGAGAGCACCGGCCGGTCCTCCGGGCTCACGGCGGGGGCCGGGATCACCTTGGCGGGGGTCGTACGGCGCAACAGCGCGCGCAGCCGGGCGAAGACCTCCTCCACGTCGAACGGCTTGACCACGTAGTCGTCGGCGCCCGCGTCCAGGCCCGCGATGCGGTCGGCGGTCTCCACCAGCGCGGTCAGCATGAGGATCGGGGTGCGGTCGCCCTCGGCGCGCAGCACCCGGCAGACCTGGAGTCCGTCGATGCCGGGCATCATCACGTCGAGCAGCAGCACGTCCGGCGGGGTGCGGTGGGCCTGCGCCAGCGCCTCGACCCCGTCGGCGACCGCCGTCACCGCGTAGCCCTCCAGGGTGAGGGCGCGCTCGAGGGCATGGCGGATGGCGCGGTCGTCTTCGGCGAGGAGCACAGTCTGGGGCACCCGACCAGTCTGCCAAGGCGCGCGGCCGTTCGGCCGGGCCCGGTGATCCACGGTGGCCCTTTTTACCGGGATCTCACCGTCGGCGGGCCCGCCGGAGACCGTGACGGCTCCGGCGGGCCCGGTGACGGGACGGGTGGTTCAGGACTGCGAGTCCGCCTGCTTCATCGAGGCGACCGCGTCCGAGACCGTCGCGCTGTACAGGCCCAGCTTCGGCTTGAGCACCTTCGCGCCGGAGCCCAGCGGGAAGTTCCTGGTCTCGGCGGCGGGCATGTCGACGCCGTTCGCGAGCACGTTCATCTCGTCGATGCCGGGCACCGTGCCGGTGGTGGCGCCGCTCGGGTCGAGGTCTATCACCGCGTAGGCGGTGCGGCCCGCGCGGAGCGCGTACGCCGGGGGACCGCCGAGGCCGCCGGGAACCAGCGGCTTGATGTTGCGGCTCTGGTCCGCCGAGGTGGAGGAGCCGAGGTCGACGGCGGGGTAGTAGCTCAGCCCGCAGGCCGACGAGCCGGTGTTGCGCACCTCGATCACCCGCTGGGAGGCGGTGCGCGTGGTCACCCGCACCGTCACCTGGCCGCCCGAGCAGGCGTGGGTGTAGGCGTAGCTGTCGGTGTCGTTCCCGCCACCGCTCTTGGCACCGGCCTGCTGGGCGCCGCCGCCGGACGTCGTACCGGCCGTGCCGCCGCTGGAGGAGCCACCGGACGTGCCGCCGGACGACGAGGAGCCGCTGCCCGACGTGCCGCCGGACTTCGAGGTCCCGCCGGTGGTGGAACCGGCCGGGGCGGCGGCGTCCTTCGAGGGCTGCGCCGAGACCGCCGCGGCCGGGGCGTCGGGCTTGGCGGCGCCCGCGTCCTTCGCACCGGTGTCGGAGCCGCCGCACGCGGTCAGGGCCAGGGCGAGGACGGCGGTACCGGCGGCGGCGAGAGCGGTGGAGCGGTGGAACGTACGCATGGGAATTCCCCCCGAAGCATGGCGCTGAGAGTGATCGGGAAGCGGGTGAAACCCGCCCCGACCTGCTGACATCCCTTACTCTCCGCCCTCGGACTCACGTTTCGCTGACGCCTCGCTGATGTCGCGCTGACGCCCCTCGCCGGGCCCCGCCGACGCCTTCCGTTCCTCCGGTGCGCGGTCCTCGCGCAGCCGGGCGGCCTGCTCGCCGGAGAACTCCACCGTGCGCTCCATGTGCCGCACGATCACGGCCAGTTCGGCGTCGTCCAGCTCGTCGAAGATCCGGTACCAGTCGCCGGACAGCGCCTCCCACACGCGCCGGAACTCCCCGATCCGCTCCGGTACGGGCACCACGAGCACCCGGCGCCGGTCGGCCTCGTCCCGCCCCCGTACGACGTACCCGGCCCGTTCGAGCCGGTCCACCAGGCGGGTCGCGGAGCCGGTGGTGAGCCCGGTCAGCTCCGCGACCCGGCCGGTGGTCACCGGCTCCGGCTCCAGGGTGAGCAGGTTCAGGCACTGGAGGTCGGTGGGGTGCAGCCCGATCCGGTCGGCGACGGCCTGGCTGAACAGGGCGTGCGCGGCGATGTACCGCCGGGACACCCGCTCCAGCTCCGCCAGCAGCCCGGCCCGGGCGGTGTGGTTCCCGGCCATGAGGACCTCCTGTACGTCGGCGGCCGCCTGTACCCCGGCCGCGGCTGCCCGCCGGGACCGGCGAGGTGGCCGCTCAGAACGCGTACGCGTCCCCCGTGTCCAGGACCAGCACCTTCAGGCGGTCGTTCGAGCGGTCCGGGTCGCTCACGCCGCCGTTCCAGGCGGGCTCCACCTCCAGGGTGACCTCCGAGGCCGCCCGGCGCAGGCCGACGGTCAGCCGGAGGGTGCGGCCGGCCCGTCCGACGGCCAGCGCGCCGGTGCCGCACACCACGGTCCGCTCCCCGGTCCGCGCGCACGCGGCGGGCAGCTCCTGCCGCTCGGCCAGCGCCACCGACCACCGCAGCCGCACACTCGCGTCCTTCACGGCGGAGGGACCGGCGTCACGCGGAGTGAGCCGCACCTCGACCCGGTCACCGGTCAGAACGGCACTGCCGTGGAAGGAGAGATCGGCGCGGGGGGTCGCGCCCGACACCGCGCCCGCGGGTCCTCCCGCCACCACGGCACCCAAGCACCCACCCAGCAGCACCCACGTCCTCGCCCGCACGCCCATGCCGCTCACCACTCCCAGGCCGATGCCGTACCGAGGGGCCGCGGCACGCGGTCCGTGCCGGGGCCCAGGGGATGTATGCCACGGAAACGGCAGGCCAGGCGCCGTCCATCAGGTGAACGCGCCCCGGACGCCCCCGTACGGACGGCGGCCGGGCCATGGCACCCTTCCCCCCATGCTGATCCTCCGCTCCGCCGCCCTCTTCGTCGTCGCCGCGCTCTTCGAGATCGGCGGCGCGTGGCTGGTGTGGCAGGGCGTGCGCGAGCACCGCGGCTGGCTGTGGATGGCGGGCGGGGTGCTGGCCCTCGGCGCGTACGGCTTCGTCGCCACCTTCCAGCCGGACGCCCACTTCGGCCGCATCCTGGCCGCGTACGGCGGGATCTTCGTGGCGGGGTCGATCCTGTGGGGCGTGGTCGCGGACGGCTACCGCCCGGACCGGTGGGACATCGCGGGCGCGCTGGTGTGCCTGGCGGGGATGGCGCTGATCATGTGGGCGCCGAGGAACGGCGGCTGAGGAGCGGGCGGCGCGGGCTCGGCAGGGCAGCGCGTTGTCGTAGAGCACCTTCACGAAGTGCGGCACCACCCAGTCGCGGTCGAC
>NZ_WWIR01000321.1 GCF_009863025.1 Streptomyces sp. SID4985
AAGGCGCCGTGCGGGACGAGGGCGGCGACCGCGCGGGCGTCGGCGGCGGTGTCCACGTCCCGCAGCAGCGGCAGGTCCCGGACCCGCAGCCCGGCGGCGGTCAGCCGCTCGCGCTGCACGGCCCCGGTCTCGGGCACCGACATCGGCACGCCCCGCAGCAGCGCGGGCTCGGGGCGGGCGAGGCCGAGGGCCCAGAAGCCGCCGTCCTCGGCGGGTCCGAACCACGCGTCGCAGTCCGCGAAGTCCACGGTCAGCAGCTCGGGGGTGACCTGCGGGGTGTCCATGCCGATCAGCAGCGCGGGCCCCGCGCAGCGGGCGAAGGCGTCCGCGAGCCGCTCGTCGAGGCCGCCCGCGCACTGCGGCACCACCTCGAACCCGTCCGGCAGCCAGGGCCCGGGGCTGCCGTCCAGCACCAGCAGCCGCCGTTCGGCGGGCGTGGCGGCCACCGCGCGCAGCGTGTCCGCGAGCGCGGCCTCGGCGAGCGCGGCCGCCTGCGTCGGCGGGAACGGCGGGGTGAGCCTTGTCTTGACCCGGCCGGGCCTCGGCTCCTTCGCGATCACGAGCAGAGTGGTCACCGCTGCCTCCCCGTCGTCGCCGCCGCCCCCGCCGCCGGGGTCTCGCGCAGCACGCGGCTCATGTCCCGTACCGCCTGCCAGGTGCCGCGCCAGGTGCCCGTCACCTTGGAGTCGCCGGTGCGCGGCAGGTACGGCACGTCGTGCTCGGTCACGCGCCAGCCCGCGTCGGCCGCGCGCACCACCATCTGCAGGGGGTAGCCGCTGCGCCGGTCGGTGAGGCCGAGCCCGAGCAGCGCCTCGCGGCGGGCGGCGCGCACCGGGCCGAGGTCGCGCAGGGCGAGTCCGGTGCGGCGGCGCAGCAGCAGCGAGAGGGCGAGGTTCCCGGCGCGGGCGTGCGCGGGCCACGCGCCCCGCCCCTGCGGGCGCCGCCTGCCGAGTACCAGGTCGGCCCGCCCGGCCCGGATCTCCTCGACGAAGGGCACCAGCAGAGCGGGGTCCAGGGAGGCGTCGCAGTCGCAGAAGCAGACCACGTCGGCGGTGGCCGCGAGCAGCCCGGCATGACAGGCGGCGCCGAAACCGCGCCGTTCCTCGCGGACGACCGTGGCGCCGAGGGAGCGGGCGATCTCCGCGGAACCGTCGGTGGAGCCGTTGTCCACGACGAGCGCGCGCCAGCCGGCCGGTACGCGCTCCAGCACCCAGGGCAGCGCCCCGGCCTCGTCGAGGCAGGGCAGCACGACGTCCACGCCGGAACGGGCGGGAGAGGGGGAGTTGGTCACGGCCTTCACCCTACGAACCCGAACCGGGGCGAACCGGACTTCGGCACCTTACGAAACGCGGACGTCGGGGCCGCACCGCGCCCCGCCCGGCGGCGTGGTGCGAGGCTGGAGAACATGCAGCAGCCGTACCCCGCCCACCGTCCCGGACCTGTCTCCGCGCGGCCGCCCGAGGCCACCGGCCGGATCCTGGTCGTCGACGACGACCCGACCGTCGCGGAGGTCGTCACCGGCTATCTGGTTCGCGCCGGACACCTGGTGGACCGGGCCGCCGACGGCCCCGCCGCCCTCGCCCGCGCCGCCGACCACTGGCCGGACCTCGTGGTCCTCGATCTGATGCTGCCCGGCATGGACGGCCTGGAGGTGTGCGCGCGGCTGCGTGAACGCGGCCCGGTGCCGGTCATCATGCTCACCGCGCGCGGTGACGAGGACGACCGTGTCCTCGGCCTGGAGGTCGGCGCGGACGACTACGTCACCAAGCCGTTCAGCCCCCGCGAACTGGTGCTCCGGGTGGAGTCGGTCCTGCGCCGCACCCGGCCCGCGCCCACGGCCGTACCGGCTCCCGCTCCGCTCGCCGCGGCCGGGCTCGCCGTCGACCCGGCGGCTCGCCGTGCCACCAAGAACGGCACGGAACTCGCGCTCACCCTGCGCGAATTCGACCTCCTCGCCTTCCTCCTGCGCCACCCCGGACGCGCCTTCGGCCGCGAGGAGCTGATGCGCGAGGTGTGGGGCTGGGACTTCGGCGACCTGTCGACCGTCACCGTCCACGTCCGGCGGCTGCGGGGCAAGGTCGAGGACGATCCGGCGAACCCGCGGCTCATCCGGACGGTGTGGGGGGTGGGGTACCGGTTCGAGCCGGTCGGGTCCGGCGAGCCGGAGGACGGCGCCGACGGGTCCGGGTCGGGCGTCGACGAGTCCGGGCCAGGTGTCCACGAGTCCGGGCCGGGCGCCGCCGGGCCCGCCGCTCGCGAGGAGAACTGACATGCGCGACATGCTCCTCATCGCCCTCTACGCCTTCCTCGCCGCGGCGGCCACCGGCCTCGCCGGGGCGGTCGTGCTGCGGCTGGTCCGGCGCCGCTCGCTGACCGCGTCCCTCGCCGTGGTGGCGGGTGTCGGGGTGTTCGCGATGCTGGCGGGCACCATGGCCGTGGCCTGGGCGATGTTCCTGTCCGCGCACGACCTCAGGGTGGTCACCACCGTCGTCGCGATGGCCGCCGCCGTCTCCCTGCTCACCGCGCTGCTGCTCGGCCGCCGGGTGGTGGCGCGCAGCCGGGAACTGACCGACGCCGCCCGGAACTTCGGGGACGGCGGCGCCTTCGCCGCGCCCGCCGCCCCGGCCACCGCCGAACTCACCGAGCTGAGCCGCGAACTGGCCGCCACCAGCGCCCGGCTCGCCGCCTCCCGCGAACGCGAGCGCGCCCTGGAGGCGTCCCGGCGCGAACTGGTCGCCTGGATCTCGCACGACCTGCGCACCCCGCTTGCCGGGCTGCGCGCCATGTCGGAGGCGCTGGAGGACGGCGTGGCCGCCGACCCCGGCCGCTACCTCCGTCAGATCCGCACCGAGGTGGAACGCCTCAACGACATGGTCGGCGACCTCTTCGAGCTGTCCCGCATCCACGCCGGGACGCTCCCCCTCAACCCGGCCCGGGTCTCGCTGTACGACCTGGTCGGCGACGCCCTCGACGGCGTCGGCCCGCTCGCCCGCGAGCACGGGGTGCGGCTGGTGGGCGACGGGGTGCAGCCGGTGCCGGTCGAGGTGGACGGCAAGGAGATGAGCCGGGTGCTGGCCAACCTGCTCGTCAACGCCATCCGCCGCACCCCCGCAGACGGCACGGTGGCCGTCGCCGCCCGGCGGGCGCCGGAGGGTGTGGTGCTGACGGTGACCGACGGCTGCGGCGGCATCCCCGAGGCGGATCTGCCGCGCGTCTTCGACACCGGCTGGCGCGGCACGGACGCGCGGACGCCTCCGGCGGGCGCGGGGCTGGGGCTCGCCATCGTCCGGGGCATCGTGGAGGCGCACCAGGGCCGCGCGAGCGTCCGGAACATCCCCGGCGGCTGCCGCTTCGAGGTGACGCTGCCGGCCCCGGCCCACTGAGACCGGGGCGGCTCGGCAGGCGTCAGCGCGCGTGCGCGAACTCCGCCATGCCCTCCGCGAACCCGACCTCCGGCTTCCAGCCCAGTTCGGCGCGCAGCCGGGAGGAGTCGGCGGTGACATGCCGTACGTCCCCGAGCCGGTACTCGCCGGTGACCACCGGCTCAGGCCCGCCGTACGCGGCGGCCAGCGCCCGCGCCAGGTCGCCGACCGTACGCGGCTCACCGCTGCCGGTGTTGTACGCGCTCAGCGTGCCCGGCCGCTCCGGTGCCTCCAGCGCGGTCACGTTGGCGGCGGCCACGTCCCGCACGTGCACGAAGTCGCGTCGCTGGCCCCCGTCCTCGAAGACACGCGGCGCTTCCCCGCGCTCCAGCGCCGAGCGGAAGAACGCGGCCACCCCGGCGTAGGGGGTGTCGCGGGGCATCCGGGGGCCGTAGACGTTGTGGTAGCGCAGCGAGAAGGCCGTACCGCCCGTGGCGCGGGCCCACGCGGCGGCCAGGTGCTCCTGGGCCAGCTTGGTCGCGGCGTACACATTGCGCGGATCGGCCGGGGCGTCCTCGCCGACGAGGCCGGGGACCAGTGCCTGGCCGCAGCGCGGGCACGGTGGCTCGAAGCGGCCCGCCGCCAGGTCGGCCTCCGCGCGCGGGCCCGGCCGTACGTCACCGTGGGCCGGGCAGGCGTAACGGCCCTCGCCGTACACCACCATCGATCCGGCGAGCACCAGCCGTCCCACCCCGGCGCGGGCCATCGCGGCGAGCAGGACGGCAGTGCCGAGGTCGTTGCGGGAGACGTACTCGGCCGCGTCGGACACCCCGTCGCCCAGTCCGACCCGGGCCGCCTGGTGGCAGACCGCGTCCACGCCGGTCAGCGCCCGGGACACCGCGTCCGCGTCACGGACGTCGGCACCGGGGTCGTTCCGCACGTCGTACACCACCGCTTCGTGTCCGTGCGCCCGCAGCGCGTCCACGACATGGGACCCGATGAACCCGGCACCGCCGGTAACCAGTACACGCATACGGTCACGCTAGGCCCGCGCGCCGCCCGGCTCCCGTTGTGACGGCCGCACGTCACGACTCCGTAAGGACGCGGCTCACTCCGTCCACCGCCACCCCGAGGCGTGCAGCGCCTCCGCCCGGTCGACGGCGATCTCCACGCGGAGCCGCGCCTCCTGCTCGTCGCGGAAGTCGGCGGTGGCGGTGTGCTGGGTGGGGTGCTTGCGGTAGAGGGTGCCGGGTGCGGACTGCATCCAGCCGGGGCTGACCGCCTCGCAGCTCAGCACCAGGGCGCCGTCCTCGAAGGCGGGGAGCGCGGGCCAGCCGCCGAGCAGCCGGACCAGGCCGGTGCGAGCGGTCAGGGTGGTGCCCACCACCGGCATCTCGCCCCGCTTGGCACCGTCGAGGAGCGCGCGGGCGGGCAGTGGTCCGGGCGGCGGGTCGTACGGACCCGGGACCAGGCTGCCGTCGGGCAGCAGATCCAGACAGGGGGCCACGGTCCAGCCGTAGCCGGGGCGGTCGATCAGGACCTCGATGTCCCGGGCGAGGGTGTCGGGGTCGGGCAGCAGGTCGTCGGCGTCGACGCAGCGCAGCAGGGTGCCGGTGGCGCGGGCCAGGCCCAGGGTGCGGGCGCGGGCGGCACCGCCCTGGCGGCCGGTTCCCTTGGAGATCCAGGGCGCGTCCGGCACGGCGGCCAGCGGGCTGCCGGTGCGGCCGTCCTCCTGGAGCACCCACTCCAACCGCCAGCCCCCGGGCAGCCGCTGCCCGGCCAGACAGTCGTGCAGCTCGCGCAGATAGGTGTGCCCGCCGTCGTGGACGGGCGTCAGGACGGTGAGCGTCGGCATGGGCGGCGCTTCCCTTCGGCGGGCTCGGCGGGCTCGGCGGCTCGATGGCCCTGTGGGCCTACGGCTCTACGGACGACGTCGGCGGAACCGCGACGGTTCCGCCGACCCCATCGTGCCCTCCGAAGCGGCTGTCAGCCGAGTGCGGATGTTTCACGTGAAACGGACAAGGTTTCACGTGAAACACCGAACGGGACATCTCCGGCCAGCGTGATCCGGTGCATGACCCGGTGCTGGTCGCCGTAGTCGCGGTTGGCGTAGTGCGCCGTGCTGCGGTTGTCCCACAGCGCCACGTCGCCCGGCTGCCAGCGGTGCCGCACGATGTGCTCGGGCTTGGTGAGGTGGGCGTAGAGGATGTCGAGTAGGCCCCGGCTCTCGTACTCGGAGACCCCGGCGATGTGCGAGGTGAAGCCCGGGTTCACGAACAGGCCCTTGCGGCCGCTCTCGGGGTGGACCCGGACCACCGGGTGCTCCACGGGCACGAGTTCGGTGACGACCTCGCCGTCCCAGAGGTTGCCCTGGCCCTGTCGCCGCTGGGCCAGGTAGTAGCCGAAGGCGCGGTTGCCGTCGTGGACGGCGGTGAGGGTGTCGAGGTGGGCGCGCAGGCCCGGCGACAGCGACTCGTAGGCGAGCTGGCTGTCCGCCCAGGTGGTGTCGCCGCCGTGCGGGGGCAGGACGACCGCACGCAGAATGGAGATCGCGGGCGGCCGCCGTACGAAGGTGACGTCGGTGTGCCACACGTCGGAGAAGCCGTTGTCCTGGCTGTCCAGGGCGTACACCTCCGGTGCCACGTCACCGGAGTCGTGCACCGGGTGTCCGACGGTGACCTCGCCGAGCCGCCTTCCGAACTCGATCTGCTGGGCGTCGTCGAGGTTCTGGCCGCTGACGAAGAGCACCTTGTGCTCGACCAGGGCCGCGCGGATCGCGGTCACCTCGTCGTCGGTCAGCCGGGCCAGGTCGATGCCGTCGATCTCGGCGCCGAAGCTCGGCCCGAGCTTGGTCAGCGGAAGCTGGACGGCGGTGGCGGGGGAGCGGTCGCTGGTGATGCTCAACGGGGCTTCCTTTCCTGGGTTTTCGGAGGAGATCGGGATCGGGGTCAGGCGGCGGCGGACTTCACCGCGTGCGAGACCCGCGCACGCAGCTCGGCGAACTCCCGTGACTCGCGCAGCGCGTCGGCGTCCACCCCCTCGCGCGGGAGCGGCACCGGCAGATCCAGGGCGACGGTTCCGGGGCTCTTGGACAGCACGACGATGCGGGAGCCGAGGAACACCGCCTCGTCGGCGGAGTGGGTCACGAACACGGTGGTCCTCCCGGTGCGGGCGGTCACCTCGCGCACGTCCTCCTGGAGCCGCTCCCGGGTCAGCGCGTCCAGCGCGGCGAACGGCTCGTCAAGGAGGAACAGCGGGTGTTCGGCCGCGAGCGCGCGGGCGATGGCCACGCGCTGGCGTTGACCGCCCGAGATCTCCCACACCCGCCGTCGCTCGGTGCCGCCGAGCCCGACCCGCTCCAGCAGCTCCGCGCGCCGCTCGGCACGGCGCTCGCGCTCGACGCCCGCGTAGCGCAGGGCCAGATCGACGTTCCCGCCGACGGTGCGCCACGGGAACAGCCGGGGCGTCTGGAACACCACACCCGCCGCGTGACCGGGCCGGGGCGCGGCGCCCGCCACCCGCACCGCGCCGTCGGTGGGCCGCTCGAACCCGGCGATCAGCCGCAGCAGCGTGCTCTTGCCGCAGCCGGAGGCACCGACCAGGACCAGGAACTCACCGGCGGGCACGGTGAGATCGACGGGCCCGACGGCGGTGAAGGCGTCGCGCCCCTGGCCGTAGCGATGGCTGACCCTCTCCAGCCGTACGGCCTCCGCGACCTCCGTGCGGACGTCGTTCCCGGCCTTCTCGGACAGCTCACTTGAGGCCATCGGGCAGTCCCTTCAGATAGAAGGCCGAGCGGACGGCCTGCTCGGTGGGGGCCGCGTCGATCTGCTTCTGACCGGCCAGGAAACGGCCGGTGTCGAGGACGTAGTCGAGCAGCTTGCCGGGGTGGCCGTCGGTGCCGAGCCAGTCGGCGGACGCGACCTGCTCCGGGGTGAGGAACACACCCTGGGAGAGCTGGGCCCTGGCGTCGGCGGTGCTGATGCCCAACTCGGCGGCGACCGCCCTGACCGAGCCGTCCGGGTCGGACTTGAGCAGCCGCAGGGCCTCGGCCTCGGCCTTGCGCCAGGCGTCGACGACCGTCGGGTCCCTTGCGATCAGGTCGTCCGACACCACGGCGAGGTCGAGCGTGGGCTTGCCCCCGGCGCCGATCTCCTTGCTGCTCGTGAGCTGGGTGCCGGTCTTGCGCAGCTCGTCCAACGTCGGCAGCCAGACGTACGCCGCGTCGATGTCCCCGCGCTGCCAGGCGGCGAGGATCGCCTGCGGCTGGAGGTCGACCAGCTTCACGTCGGACGCCTTGAGCCCGGCCTTGTCCAGCGCCGCGAGCAGGCTGTAGTGCGAGGTGGACGCGAACGGCGTCGCCACGGTGCGCCCCTTGAGCCCGGCCACGTCCTTGATGCCGAGCTTCCTGCGCGCGACCAGCGCCTCGTTCTCCCCGGCCACGTCGAGCACGAACGCGACCTTGTAGGGGATCGGCGAACTCCCCGATATCCCGCGCGCGAAGGGGCTGGAGCCAAGCGCCGCGATGTCCAGCGACTTGCCGAGGAACGCCTGGTTGACGCTCGCGCCCGAGTCGAACTTGACCCAGCTGACCGAGTAGCCGGGCAGCGCCTTCTCCAGCAGCTTTCTGTGCTTGACCAGCAGATCGCCGCTGGGGAAGGCGAAGTAGCCGATGCGCAGCCGCTTGCCGCCGCCCGAGGACGCGTCACTGGCAGAGGAGCACCCGGTGACGGCGAGGGCGGCGGTGCCGAGCGCACCGGCGAGAAGCAGACGGCGGGAGGGGCGGGAGAGGGAAGACGCCATGGGACGACCGTTTCTGACGGGGAGGGACAGCGGATCGAAGGAGCTGGAAAGGAGAGGGAAAGGGGAGGTCAGTCCCGCCCGCGCCACGGCACGACGGCGCGCTCCAGCCGGAGCAACAGGGTGTCGATGACCAGCCCGGACACCCCGATGGTGATGATGCCGACGAGCACGACGGGGGTGTTGTTGTAGTTGGCGGCGTCCTTGACCATGCCGCCGATGCCCGGCAGCCCGTTCACCAACTCGGCCGCCACGAGGGAGGAGTAGGCCACGCCGACGGCCAGCCGGACGCCGGTGAAGGTCTCCGGCAGCGCGGACGGCACGATCACGTCCTTCACCACGTCCCACCGCGAGGCCCCGAGCGCGCGGGCCGCCTCCACGAGCGCGCGCGGTACGGCCGCGACGGCCGCCGTGGTCGACACCGCCACCGGCGGGAACGCGGCCACCGCGAGCAGCGTGATCTTCGGCTCCTCGTCGATGCCCAGCCAGATGATGAGCAGCGAGAAGTACGCCAGCGGCGGCAGCGTGCGCAGGAAGGTGATCCAGGGCTCGAACAGCGCGCGCAGCGGCCCCACCGTCCCCATCAGCAGCCCGAGGACCACCCCGGCGACGATGCCGAGCCCGGCACCGAACGCGATGCGCCGCAGGCTGATGCCGAGGTGCTCGACGAGCGTCGTGCCGTTGTAGCCGCGCGTCCCGTCATGCGTGGTGGACACGTCGACGAACGCCTTCCACACCTTGGCGGGCGGCGGCACCAGCGTCTCGCTCCAGGTCCCGGCGGCCGCCACCGCCTGCCACAGGACGAGGAAGAGCAACAGCGACCCGACCGGCAGCGCAAGCCGCCGCACCCGGTACCACACAGCACGCGCACGCCCGCCGTCGGGCACGCCGTCGGGCACGCCGTCGGGCACGCCGACGGGCACGGCTTCGGACAGGGAAGGTGTCGTGGACACAGGAAACCTCCACACGGCACCGGACACCGGCGCTGGAGATCAAAAAGGGGGGCCGAACCGGCCGCGACCCGTTACGGGTACGGCAGGCTCAAGGGCAAAGGAGAGAAGACCGCAACGCCGACCGCGCGGGAATCAGAAACATCCGCGCCGACGGAACAAGTTCAGCGACAACACGCGGCCGGGCGTCGGCACAGGTCGATGACCAGGCGTCGCACCAACGGCTCGTGATTCATGGCGCCCATTTGTACAGCAGCCGCCCCCACCCATCAACAGCCCGCCCACTCCGTGGACAGCCCGTCCTATGCCAGAGCAGTGCGCTCGCCTTCGTCCCCCCGACCCCGCCGCGCGACCACGACACTCGCCTCCCGCTCCTCGCACTCCACCACCCATGCGTCCAGCCCCACGTCGGCGAACACGCCACACGTGAGTGGAGCCTGCCGCTCACTGGTCTCCACCAGCAGCCGCCCACCGGGCGCCAGCCACTCCAACGCACCCTCCGCGACGCGCCGTTGAACGGCCAGCCCGTCCGCACCGCCATCGAGACTGCGGACCGGCTCATGGTCGCGGGCCTCGGCGGGCAGGGTGGCGATGGCGTCGCGGGGAACGTACGGAGCGTTGGCCACCAGCAGCTCGACCCGGCCGCGCAACACGGCGGGCAGGGCGTCGTAGAGGTCGCCCTCGTGGACGGACGCGCGGTCCGCGAACAGCGCGAGATTGCGGCGCGCGTACGCCGTCTGCACCGGGTCGATGTCGGCGGCGTGCAGCTCGGCGCGCGGCAGCCGTACCGCCAGCGCGGTGGCCAGCGGCCCGGCACCGCAGCACAGGTCCACGACCACGGCCGCGTCCCGTCCGGCCCGCAGCGCCTGTTCCAGCAGGAACTCGGTGCGCCGCCGGGGCACGAACACCCCCGGCCCCACCGCGATCCGCAGCCCCCCGAACGCGGCCCAGCCGACGACGTGTTCCAGGGGTTCACCGGCACACCGTCGCTCGACCATGCCGTCACCGGGTTCGTCCGCCCACGCGGCGGCGTCGAGGATCATCCCGGCCTCCTCCTCCGCGAACACACACCCGGCGGCGCGCAGCCGCGCGGCGACGGAGGAGAGGGAAGGAGCGGAACCGAGAGAAAAGGAAGAAGAAGTATCAGAAGCCGTACGAGCGGCGTCCAGCAGCGTGTCGTCCACGACGAGCCCTCCAGCAGGGAATCCCGACCATTACCGCGTTGATGGGACTCACCTCCTCGGGCCGTCGCCGACCCCATGCCGACGAATACGCGCGCCAACTATAACGACGCCCTCGGCCGGGGGCACCCGGTTATCGGGGCAGCCGAACGCCCCTTCGGCCGCCCCCTCATATCCCGTGCCCCTTGTCACAGCCATGCCATACGCTGCCCTCCACGCCACCATCCACGCACCCACACCCGGTGCGAGGGGGGACGGGTGGTGTCTCGTCTTCGTCCGGGAAGCACCGGACATTTCCGTGGGGGTTCACATCACTGTGCGCAGGCGCAGCATCTCGCTCGCGACGGCGCTCGCGGTCGTTCTCAGTTCTGCGGCCCTGATGGCGGGCGCGGCCGGTACCGCGGCGGCGGACTCCGCCAAGGCGCTGCCGGTGATGTCGGTCGGCGACATGATCGTCGACGGCGCTCACCAGCGCGTGTACGTCTCCGACCCGAGCACCGGCAGGATCGTCGTCACCGACTACTCCGGCACCGTGAAGGCCACACTGGCCGGCCTCTCCGGTGTGACCGGCCTCGCGCTGTCCGCCGACTCCGGCCAGGTGTACGCGGCCGTGAAGAACAGCGACCGGATCATCGCGGTCGACACGAGCACGTACGCCCAGACCGCGAGCTATCCGGTCGGCGCCGCCCCGAGCGACCTGGAGGTCGTGGACGGCCGCATCTGGTTCAGCCAGGACACCGACTTCGGCTCGCTGGACATCTCCGGCGCCGAACCCGTCGTCCACCTCTCCCAGCGCGGCGACGTCGGCTTCGGCGGCGACAGCACGATGCTCGCCGCCGACCCGGCCGTCCCCGGCGTCCTGGTCGCGGGCAACGGCGGAGAGCTGGCCGTGTACGACGTCACCGCCGACGGCGCCACACTGCGGGCCAAGGGCCCGATGGACTCCGGCGTGAAGCAGCTGGACCTGACCCCGGACGGCCGCCAGGTCCTGACCTCCTGGGGCTCCGGCGACGGTTACTCCATAGGCGCCTACTCCGCCACAGACCTCACCCAGGAGACGGGCTACCCCGACGACGCGTACCCGAACGCCGTACGGGTCGCTCCCGACGGCACCGTGGCCGCGGGCAGCTTCTCCTGGTACGAGCCCGACGTCCACATCCACCGCCCCGGCGACCCGGTGCCGGTACGGACGTACGACTTCCCCAACACCGGCAACAGCAGCGGCGCCGACACCCTCGTGAACGGCGCGCTCGCCTGGGCGCCGGACTCCAGCAGGCTCTTCGCCATCTCCGAGAACGTCTACAGCTCTCTGACCCTGCGCACCCTGACCGACCCGACCAAGGAGCCGCCGGCCCTCACGGTGGCCGCCCCGGCGAAGGCGGACCGCGCGAAGAAGCTCACCGTCACCGGCAGGCTGGCCTCGAAGACGCTCCCTGCCGCGGGCACCGCCCTGACGGTGACCCGTACGGACGTCGAGTCGCCCAAGGGCAGGACGCTGGCCGCCGCCAGGATCAAGGCGGACGGCACCTTCTCCTTCACCGACACCCCGCCCGCGGGCGGCAAGGTCACCTACAAGGTCTCCTACGCGGGCGACACCACCCACGCCCCCGCCTCCGCCTCCGACGCGGTCACGGTCTCCCGCCAGACGACCTCACTGACCCTCAACAACAACGGCAAGCTGTACGCGTACGGCAAGGACGTCGTCTTCACCGCCCACCTCGGCACGACGTACAAGAACCGCACCGTCTCCCTCTACGCCGACCCCTTCGGCTCCGACAAGCCCAAGAAGCTCCTCAGGACCGCCAAGGTCAACTCCAGGGGCAACGTCTCCGCGACGGTCGACATGACCCGCGACACCACCGTCACCGCAGTCTTCTCCGGCGACGCCCGCTACGCCGACAGGACCGTCAAGTCCGTCGCGTACGCCAGGGCCAGGGTCTCCACCGCCGTCTCCCACCACTACAAGACCGGCCGGATCGGCTCCCAGACCTACTACTACTTCCACAAGAACACCGACCCGGTCTTCACCACGACCATGAACTACTACAAGGGCCGCAGCCAGCGCCTGGAACTCGCGATCTACTACCAGGGCACCTGGCACCAGACCGACGCCGAGTACTTCGCCCTCGCCCCCAACGGCACCTCCGCCGTCCGCCTCGAAGCCCCCGGCCAATCCGGCATCCGCGCCCGCATCCGCTCGTCGTACGTCAACGGCACGTCCGGCGACAACGTCAACTCGACGACGTACGGGGCGTGGAAGTACTTCACGTTCACCAAATGAGGCCGAAGCCCGGGACCGCCGTCGAGGCGGGCCCGGGCTCCGCTTGTCACGTCCGCCCGGCCGGGGCCTCGTCGTTCCCGGCGCCGTCGAACACCGTGGGCTCGGGCTCGGGGATGCGCCAGATGATGCGGACCTGTTTGTCGAGGGGGAGCGAGGGGCCACCGATGTAGATGCGGTGGGCGAAATAGAGAACCGCCAGTTTGAACGCCGCGGGCTCGATGTCGTCCGCCGTTGCCACGGTCGCCCGGCTCAGCCCGTTCACCTGGCGGACCACGGCTGGGTCGGTTTCGAGCGGTCCGAGTTCGGCGATGATGTCCGGCTGGAGTTCGGCCTCTTCGCGCATGGCCAGGATCGAGCGCCGCAGCAGGTCGGGCTCGGCCTCGATACGGTCGACGATGCGGGCGATGACGTAATCGTGGAGCACGCTCGCCTCGATGGCGGCGTGCTCCACGGGCTCCTCGTCCGTGCAACTTGGACAACCCTCGCACTCGGTCGGCATGCCGAGGCCGTCGTCCGGCCCCTCGTCTGCCTGTCGAGTGGAAATGAAGCAGGAAGCCACCCACATGATCTCGGACCGGCTCAGCTCCAGCTCTTCGGCGGTCGACAGATCGAAGTCGTCCTCACTCATGTCCGCCACCTCCGGTATCTCGGAGCGCATCAAGGACTCCAGACTGACGAGGTGCGGCTCCCAGTCGTGAGCGCTGTGCAGCAGCGTCGCGACAGCGTCTCCCGGCCGCTTCCAGAAGATGAGGTCTTCGTCGTAGCCGTTGACGAAGTGCAGCACGTGATCCGCCGGATCGAAGTCGACTCCGGACATCTCGCCCAGGTGGGTGAGGACGGCCTGTCGGCCCCGGTAGCGACCGACGTAGCGACGCGCCTGGGCGACGAACGAGGCCATGAACCTGTCGTCGAGTACGGCATTCGGACTGATGCCGATGAAGCGCGGCCGGTTGAAGGGACCGGACCGTCGGAGCTGTTCGGTGGCGTTGGCCCAGTACAGCCGCTTGGTGACCGTGTCGTGCACCACGCAGTAGACGGGGATGTTGCCGTTCGCCCAGGTCTCACCGTGCTGCTTCACCCGGACCGCGTAGCCGTTGCCCCGGCGAAAGCTCTTTCCGCCCTTGACCTGGATCTTGATCGTGTCGCTCGTCAGGTCGCCGTCGTGGGTGAAGGTGACGTAGAAGTCCTCTCCGAAGTCGTTCTGTGCCGATATCTCCTGGACGATGTGATCGTGCTCCTCGAGCAGCGTGCGCAGGGCGTTCACGGCGGCCTGTCCCGCGCGCCGTCCTTTGGCGATCTTCGGCATGTCGCCCTCCCCCCCCGGAAACTCTCTCCCGCCCCGTGAGGCCCCGGGGCGACGTTGTCCCGGTCAGCCTGCCGTACGCCTCTGACATCCATGGCGGGACATACACTCGCCTGGTACATGGACTACCGTTGGTACATGTCCATGAAGCGCACCAATGTCTACGCCGACCCGGAAGACCTGGCGATCATCAAGGAAGCGGCCAAGCGGCGGGGGATAAGCGAGGCCGAGATCATCCGGCAGGGGATCCACCTCGCGGCGATGGCCAACCGCGTCTGGGACGAGCCGTTGTTCTCGCGGACCTTCGAGGGGGCGGGCCGTACGCTCTCGAAGGCGGAGGTTCGTGAAACGGTCGCCGAGGCGGTCCGGCCGGAGAAGTCCCCGCGCCCTGGAACCTTCGCGTGATCATTGTCGTCGCCGACGCGTCCGGCCTGCTGGCGGCTCTGGACTCCACTCATCCGGAGCACGAGGCGGCGAACGAGGCCATCATGTCCGCGGGTCTCCTGGTCATGTCACCCCTCCTCCTGGCCGAACTCGACCACGTCGCCACCCGTGAACTCGGCCGGAACGCCGCGATCAGCGCCGTCGACGACATCCGCCGCTGGATGAGCCGGGGCCGTGTCGTCGTACCGGAGGTCACGGAGTCCCACCTGGGCGCCGCCCAGTCCGTCCGGGTCCGCTACGGCTCGCTCGACCTGGACCTTGCCGACGCGGTGAACGTGGCCCTGGCGGCCGACTACGACACCGACGCGATCCTCACCCTCGACCGACGCGACTTCCGCGCCGTACGCCCTCTGGGCCGTCACAAGGCGTTCCGGGTCCTGCCCGACGACTTGCCGCTCTGAGGCGCTTCCGGGACTGCGGCACCCTGCCGTGCGTCCCACGCGTTCGGCAGCTCAACTCCCTGACCGCACCGCGCCTCCTGGCGAAGGGACGCGCGGTGCGGTCGTGCGGAGCGTCATGGGCGTCGGCGTGCGACTACCAGGCAAGCGCGTCCGCCGCGTTGTCCTGCCAGTACGTCACCGTGGCCGCGCTGTTGAAGAAGGCGCCGCCGTTCGGGAGGTTCAGGGTCTTCTCCTTGCCGGTCCCGTCGGCGTTCCTGTCGGTGAAGTACACGCCCAGGGTCTTCTCGGTGCCGCCGCCCTCGCCGTCGGGGGAGTACGTCAGGATGCCGGCGTACGCGGACTGGCCGGGCTGGAGCGTCACCACGGCCTGCGGCTTGGTCTCCTCGGCCCATGCCAGCGGGGCCTGTGCGTCGGCCCCGGCCCGGAGGAAGGGCGCGTAGTGGGCGTCGCAGGTCTCGGTGCCGGTGTTGGTGGCCTTGAGCAGCAGGTGGTTGATCGGTCGGGAGACCTCGGTGACGGTCAACTTGGTGTTCGCCGTGGTGCACGTGACCGTGGACGCCTTGGCGGTGGCGGAGGCGGTCGCCCCTGCGGCCTGGACGCCGACGAGTGCGAGCGCGGCGGCGACGACCACGGAGGAGGCGGCGCGGGAAGCGGAACGAGTGGCGATACGCATGAGTCGACTGCTCTTTCTGTGCATGGGATGTGGGTCCGAGCGCGCCCGGAGCGCGGCCCGCGAAGCGGCATCCAGCGGGGGCCGTCACCGTGTCCGGCGGGGCTCCGTGCTTGGATGGCTCAAGCCTGTGCCGCGCCGCGTCCCCTCCGCCATTCCATCGGGATTTTCGGGATGCTGGGATGCTCGCACCGGCTCTGACCTGGGGAAACGCGACCTCCCTGGGACGCCGAACGGAATGGGGAACCGGTGGGGGCGGCTGACGAGATCGACGGTTTCGCTGCGCTGTTACGCGAGTTGAAGCAACGCTCCGGGCTGAGTTACGAAGCTCTGGCGAAACGTGCGCACATGAGCACCTCGACGCTGCACCGGTACTGCAAGGGGGAGGGCGTACCCGCCGACTACGCGGTCCTCTCCCGCTTCGCCCGCCTGTGCCGGGCGACCCCCGAGGAACTGGTCGAGCTGCACCGGCGCTGGGTCCTGGCCGACGCGGCACGGGAACGCGGCCGCCGGGCCACGACGGACCCGGCATCGGCCTCGGCAACGGACTTGGCACCGGACCCGGCACCGGCCTCGGCATCCGACTTGGCGCCCGCGCCGGAGACCGCGCCCCCGCCCAGTTCGGCGGACGAGCCCGTGGTCACCCCCACCCCCCGCCCGCCACTCCTCCGCACCGCCCGCAAACGATGGATCCCGATCGCCGCGGCCGTAGCCGTCGTCGTCGCCGTGTCCACCGCGCTCGTGCTCGACCCGAAGGACTGGGGAGCGCAGCCGACGGCGAAAACCCGTCCGACCGGCACCGGCACCGTGACCGCCTCCGCCCCCGCACCACACCCATCGGGGTCGTCGTCGGCGTCGCCGTCCGAACGGTCGAGCAGCTCCCTGGCCCCGGCCTCCGAAAAGCCCGCCGCCAAGGCACCGGCACCCGGCACGAGCCCGACCCGCACCACCCACCCCACCCCCGCCGTCCCCCTCACGGTGAGCACCCGCACCTACGGCTGGGACGACCCCCAGTGCGAGGCGAAGTACCTGATCAACCGCCCTCCCGCCCAAGTGGCGCCCCCGGTGATGGGACAGGACGTGCCGGGCTGGGTGACGGCGCACGGTGCCGTCGCCGCCGACGAGCAGCGGGTCGCGCTGACCGTCCAGGGCACCGGTGACGAAACCGTCGTCATCGAGTCGCTGCACGTCGTCGTGGTCGACTCGGGCGCACCGCCCGCCTGGAACGCGTACCTGGGCTCATCGGGCTGCGGCGGGGGCGTGGAGACGAGGTCCTTCGACACGGATCTCGACGCCGTCCACCCCGTCATCGTGCCGAAGGCCGGCCAGCGCGGCTTCCCCTACAAGGTCAGCCGGTCCGACCCCGAGGTCCTCTACATCACCGCCCACGCGGACGCCCACGACGTGAGGTGGTACGCGGACCTCCAGTGGAACAGCGGCGGCCGCCAGGGCACCATCCGCATCAGCGACCACGGCATCCCCTTCCGCACCAGCGGCAGCCGGGGGCGCCCGGTCTACGAGTACCTGGTCGGCGGCACCCACTGGTACAGGAACGCCGAGAACTGACCCCAGGACGACAGACGACGACAGACGGCGAGGGCCCGGGTCGACGACCCGGGCCCTCGCCGTGTACCACCGTGATCGTCAGCCGACCGGCACCGGCACCGGCACCGGCACCGTCACGGTACGGATCTCGCCGTACGGCGAGTAGTTCCCGGCCGCGTCGTAGGAACGGGCCCGGTACTCGTAGCCGCGCCCGTCGGACGGCAGCGGGTCGCAGACGGTGGCCATGGCGGTGTAGGAGCGCGGCGCGTAGTCCTGGTGCAGGACGACCGACCAGGTGTCCGCCGTCGCCTCGCGGCGCTCGATCTCGAAGCCGGTGAAGTCGCGGATCGGGGCCGGGGTGCCGTCCTCGGCGGTCGCCCGGACGCCGCCCGTGCAGATACCGAGGGTCAGGTCGGGGGCGCGGTAGGGGGCGATGCCGTCGGGGATCCCGAGCCACAGCTCATTGGCGGCCAGGGCGTCGAGCCCCTTCGCGCCGTAGGTGGTGGTGCCGCCGTCGTTGGTGACGAGGACGCGGTAGTGACGCCACTCGCCGTCGGGGGTGACGGGGTTAGTGGTCCACGTGTGGCCCTTGGTGGTGCCGAGCGGGACCCAGGCGTAGGAGCCGTTCACCAGGTCGTTGCTCAGGACCGTGTAGTGGTCGAACTGCGGCTCCGTGTTCTGCGGCCAGTTCAGCGTGACCCTGCCGGTCACCCTGTCGTACGTGCCGGTCAGGGACGTGACGATCGGCAGCGGCCGGACGATGGTGTCCGCGCTGCCCGACGAGGTGTTGGCCGCCTTGTCCGTGGCGCGGACCTCGTAGTAGTACGGCGTGCGGTCGTCCGGGTTCACGAGGGGATCGGTGTAGCTGCGGGCGGTGGTCGTGGCGACCTTCGTCCAGGCGCTGGAGCTCGCCGTACGCCGGTAGAGCGCGTAACTCGCCAGATCCATCTCCTTGTTGGCGGACCAGGAGACGGTCGTCCTGCGGGTGGTGGTGTTGTAGGCGGTCTTGACGCCGGTGGGCGCGAGCGGCTTCGTCCTGTCGTACCTGGCCGAAGTGCGGGGCGCGTACGTGTACTTGACCTTCGCGGCGTCGCTCCAGTTCACGTGGTCGACGCGGATGGTGTGCCTGCCCGAGGGGACGGTGAGGTTGACGCTCTTGGCGCGGGCGGTGTTGCCCGTGCCCGTCCACAGGTCGATCTTGCGGACGTTGTCGAGGTAGACGCGGACCCCGTCGGTGGCGGAGACGGCGAACGTGAACGGGCCGCCGGAGCCGAAGTCGCGGGTCACCGACCAGCGGACACCGAAGTTGTCCGCGGGCATGCCGGAGAAGGGCCTGCCCGACCAGTTCTGGTCGATGGCCCCGTCGCAGTCGGTCCGCACCGGCGAGCCCGAGAACGAGGTGTTCTTGAAGAACGTCCGCTGGTAGACGTTGGCCGAACAGGTCACACCGGCCGCTGCCGCCTGCGGGGCGGCCGCGAGCAGGGTGCCGAGGACGACGGCGGACATGGCACCACCGGTCATGGCGGCGACGAGATTCTTCTGGCGCACGGGGACCTTTCACGCTGTGCGGGCAGGCGTACGGCGTGGAGACCCACCAGGCGGGAGGAAGGTTGCACGCCGCGCCCGGCGGCCCGCACACCCGCCGGGCTCCGGGCTAACATCGCCGGGTGTTGAGTGAAGGCCGCCTCGTGAGTCCCCCGGTACCGGAAGGCCGACGGCTCGTCGCGGATGTCGGCCACGGCAAGGTGTGGGTCCCGGCATGAGGAGGGTCCTGATCACCGGCGGGGCCGGTTTCATCGGTTCGCACCTGGTGCGGACGGTTCTCGCGCCGGATCGGCCGCTCGGCGAGGTGCGGGTGACCGTGCTGGACAGCCTGACCTACGCCGGGAACCCGGAGAACCTGGACGCCGTGCGGCATCATCCGGGGTTCCGTTTCGTACGGGGGGACATCACCGACGCGGTGGTGGTCGACCGGCTGATGGCCGAGCACGACGCCGTGGTCCACCTGGCGGCCGAGTCGCATGTGGACCGTTCCATCGCCGCCGCCCACGCCTTCGTCCACACCAATGTGCTGGGCACGCAGACCCTGCTGGACGCCGCGCTGCGGCACGGCACGGAGCCGTTCGTGCACGTGTCGACGGACGAGGTGTACGGCTCCGTGCCGTTCGGCAGCGCGACCGAGCAGCACCCGCTGGCGCCCAGCTCGGCCTACTCCGCGTCCAAGGCGTCCAGCGACCTGCTGGCCCTCGCCTGCCACCGCACCCACGGCCTCGACGTACGCGTCACCCGCTGCTCCAACAACTACGGCCCCTTCCAGTACCCGGAAAAGCTGATCCCCCGCTTCGTCACCCGGTTGCTGCGGGGCGAGAACGTCCCGCTGTACGGCGACGGCGAGAACGTCCGGGACTGGCTCCACGTCGAAGACCACTGCCGCGGCCTGATCGCGGTGCTCACCCGGGGCCGTCCGGGCGAGGTCTACAACATCGGGGGCGGTACGGAACTGACCAACAAGGAACTGACCGGCGCCCTGCTCGCGGCCTGCGACGCCGGATGGGACCGGGTCGACCGGGTCGCCGACCGCAAGGGCCACGACCTCCGCTACTCCGTCGACTGGTCGAAGATCCACCGCGAACTCGGCTACGAACCGCGGCGCGACTTCGACTCCGGCCTCGCCGAGACGGTCGCCTGGTACCGCGAGCGCCACGCACCCTGAGCGCTGCTCGGCCGACCTGCGCGTACGGGTCAGAAGGGCGGTTCGAGATCGCCGCGGCCATCGCTGTGCGGCCCCCGGTCCTCGGCCTTCTCCATCTCCGAAAGAGGCTCCGGACCTGGCGGATGGTGGCCCCATGCTTCGAGGGCCCTCCACGCGACGCGACGGTTGGGGTCGTCGCCGCTGGTGTCCAGGACACGCCGCGCGTGCACGGCGAGGTGGTCACGGTGCGCGGCGAGCGCGGGATGTTCGGCGAGGAGGAGCGCGGCGACGGCGGCGGCTTCGAACACCTCCTCGTGGCTGTCCTCCAGGAAGGGCGCGACGGCCCCGTAGAGCATCGGGCGCAGGTCCCGGAAGGCCGCCACGGTGGTGCCGCGGGTGAGGAAGCCGGGGACGTACTCCTCGTTGCGGGCGACGATCTCGTCGGAGGCGTCGTGAAGCGTGGAAGCCAGCCAGCCCAGCAACGTCGCGCGGAGGGGGCTGTCGCGATAGGGCCGCCGCGTCATGGCCGCCGGGTGGGCGAGGATGCCGGCTACATACATGGCGGCGGGGCCGGTGGCTTCGTAAATGGTGTTCTGATGGCCGACCAGCTCCCCCAGCTCCCACAACGTGGTGACCTGAACCCTGGGATCAGGCTCCAAGAGCCGCGTCAGCACCTCGGGAAGCTCCACACCGGACCCGAAAGCCGTCTGAAGCGAACCCCAGTCGGTCTCCGCCAGGACCACCTGGCAGGGCGGCAAGTCAGCCTCGCGGGGCGCCCCGGCAGGAAAACGGCTGTGGTTCACGGACCAAACCTAGACCGGACGTCAGCAAAAAGGCCCGGGTCGATGACCTGGGCCTTTGTCGTGGAGCGGGTGACGAGAATCGAACTCGCGCTCTCAGCTTGGGAAGCTAGGCTCTTCTGGCGGGAGTTGCTGCACTGAGCTGCGGCGAAGTGGCGAAGCGGCTTGCCTGACCGCCGGCTTGGTCCCTCGGTTCCCCGTGGTTCCCCGCACGATCTAGCACGGTTGTGGCACGGGTATCGGACGCTGCGGTTGCGACAGCGAGCCTCCGGATCGATCAAGCGCTGAAGAGCAGCAGATACAGCGAATGGCGGCCTCCGCCCAGCACTATCGGCGACCATGGGACGATCCGAAGAGGTTGTACGAGAGGCATCAACTCATCGGGCGCGAGCCACACGGGAGCTGACAGTGGACCCTCAAACGACCGGGGCGCTTCTCGCTGGCGGATTTGCCCTTGTGGGCAGTTTCGGAGGCGTGCTCATCAGCGGAAGCCTTGCTCGACGCGCGGATGAGAGACGTCTGGCGGCAGAAGACGAGCGTCGCTGGCTGACTGATCGGCGGGCGAGCTACTCAAGCTATCTTGGGCTTGCCGAGTCGATGTTGAAGGAGATCGACAGTGTGGCGGCCTTCTTGTCGTACGACGGCGAGCAGCCGATCGCCGACGACGACGAGGAGTTGATCGTCGAGGGGTTGGCTGACTACCTTGTGAAGTGGGACGAGGCTCTTCAGCCAGCGTTGGGAGAGGTGGAACTGCTGGCAACCCCGGGGGTGGCAGATCTTGCGGGCAGGGTGTCGGGCGCGCTCCTGGAATTGACTAGCTATGTCGAGACTCGACGTGCGTTTACGGAGTACTACCCATCCTGGTTCCAGGCCCAAGACCTGGTGGAGGTGCTGAAGAACGCCATGCGCGTCGAACTCGGTGTTTCCGCAACGCTCCGGGACGCGACGCTCGGCCGTCGGTCGGCAGAGTGGCCCTGGCTCCCTGACCGGCCACCTCGTGAGGCCTATTTCCAAGGGCACAGTAGACATGACTCACCGAGGCCTAGCGGCTCGCCCTGACGGCCGGCCGCTCAGTAGCCGTCGCCACGTCGGCCAAACTGGCCGGAAAACCGTCTTGGCAGCGATGTCACCGTGGGTTCAAATCCCATCGCCTCCGCACTGTGAGCAGCGAGAACAGCCCCTGACCTGGATGCTTCGGGCGGGGGCCGTTCTCGGGTCCGCGCGCTGTGGCTGCCCGCTGTTCCCCGTGGTTCCCCGCTCGATCGGGCACGGTTGGGGCACGGCCACCTTCTGATCCTTAGCTCTATGCGGATCCGGTCACGGGAGGTCGTAACGGCTGCCCTTCGTCTGCACCTGGACGCTGCCGGTCGGGGCCAGTTGCTGTGGTTGCGGTAATTCTCTGCTGTACGAGTGACGTTGTCTCACGGGTTCCGGATGAACAGACCCCAGCCCATCGCCCAGCTCTCTTCGCAGGTCGCATCTCGGATGAGCCTGTCTATCGAGAGGAACTGTGTCCCCTCGCCAGGCTGCCACCGAGCAGCCATGCACTCCTCGCACTCCAGCACGAGACGATCCGATTCGACATCGACGCTGAAGACGATCAGGCCATTCGTGCACGTGCGGCACTCCAGGCCGCTGACGAATGGTTCAGCCACCGCACCTCCCCCTCCTTGGCTGCTAGGAACCCCTCCAGCGTCCTCGCTGGTTCGAGGTCCGGCCTCATCCTTATCAGGTCGATCACAGACCCCCTGGAGGTCAGAGGGAGCCTAGCCTGGCGTCGGTGTGATGGCCGCTCAGGATCGTTCCCGTCCGGCCCCGTTCGCCCCTGTTGGTGTCAGCCGTTGATGTCAGCGAAAGGAGACACCATTGACAGCATCGATGACAGACCCAAGGAAGCCTACTGACGAGCGGTCAAGCTCCGTTACTGTCCAACATGCCCAGGTATTGGGCTAGCCGGACCTGCACCTGGGAAAGCAAGCGACCCTCGATGGTGCCGAGCCGATCACCCAGCTTGTCCTTCATCAGAGGTTGGATTGCCGGCACCCGCACCCAGCACTTCTTGAGGACGCCCCCCTGCCCTTGGGCAAGTTGGATGTCATACCGCGTCCTACGGCTGGTCGAGCTTGAGATAGGACAGACGAGCACAAAGGGCCACTCGACGTCACTATTAGTGGTCGGTCCGGTCACAACAAGAACCGGACGCCGCGTTTCGTGCAGCTGACGGTCCTCGTCGGGGATGAGCCGAAGCTTGTCATCAGTGACGTAGTAGACGCCACCCGAGTAAACAGGAACGATCATGCGGCTCTCAGTCACCGTCCAGCATTTCGCCGGTGGCTTCCTTACGTAGCTCCGAGAGGGCGTCGATGTCTTCTGCCAGATCCTCGACAGCGCCGACTTCATCCTCGAGCGCTGGCATGGTGAGGGCAATGGCGCGCAGGCTTTGCAACGCAGGCTCAAGGTCAGGGAACGGCTCTCCCCCTGTCAGATCGAGGCGCACCTCCCTGCGCCCCAGCTTCTGCGCCTCCACCATGGGTGGCGTTTGGTAGGTCAGGTCTTTGAGCTGCGTGGCAGAGAGCTGCCCCTTTTCAGAGACGATCCGCTCGACGATCTCGGCGAACTTCTCATCGATCTCGACCTGAGGGGTCTCCGTGACCAGCACAAGCCGAACCTCTGGCGAGCCGAAGTAGTTGGTCGTCTCGCTGACACGCACGACGCCAGCAAGCTCAAGGTCGCCTTCGATCGCCCGCAAAACATCGCTGTACGGACCGAAGTGGCGCCATCGCCACTCAACGCCACTACCAGGGGCACACCCCTGCTGCACAGCTTGGAGGTCAGCGAGATACAGCAGCTTGGCAAGCTTGGTCCGATTGACCAGCACACCGCTGGCGCGAGCAACCCGCAGCAGTTGCACCACTGCTGCCGATGTCCCTCGCATCGTCATCGCCACACCCCCAGACGTACCACTGTAGAGGGTGAAGCGCCTCTCTGCGCCACCCACCAGACACAGGAAACACTCAAAGTGACATCCGGACGACTTAAGGTAATCACCTTTACGGTCCATGCACTTACCCCCGCGTAACATGATATCCGAACGGACGTTCGCATGCCAGATTTTTGACACTTCCCCGGCTCGCGAATCCGGCACGTCCGCCGGCGCACGTTCCGCGTCGATGTTGTGTTACCCGTTAAACGTTGCGACTCCCCATCAAGTTTCAGATCGCCCTTAAATGACCGAGTTTGCGGGAGTGTGCTGCACTACACCGCAGCGTCATCACCCCCTCAACCCACCGCTCTCCTCAGCTCCCGTCCCGTACGCCATGGGCCGCGTCTGCTCGGCTCTGCCTGGGTCGATGGCGTACGGGATGGGAGCACTCCGCCCCCGCCACTACGGACCCGCGGTCGGGAACGGCGCTCCTCTCCCCCGGTGCCGGCCGATCCCCCGCCGGAGGCATTGCCTTGACCGGTGCCCGCTCTATGCGGTGATCGCCTCATGGCTGCCGGCCCTATCCACATGTGGGCGCGCAGCGGAGCCGGGAGCGCGCCCGGCGGAGCGGAGCGCAGCCGGGGCTTGATGAGGTAGAGAAACCTGTAACAGCTCCTGGCTGATCTGGTCCTGGGCAGTGAAGCCGCCTCCGTGGTCGTCTTGCAGCAGCGCAGCGACATGTGAGGGGGCAGGGTGCAGCCGTTACCGGAGGACTTGGCGCGGAATCGGCCGGGCGACGCGGTGCGCCGCAAGATCTGCGAGCTACAGCCGAACCCCGTGTTGAGACTGATTGACTGGTGGCGCCCCCATTCGGAGATCTCCGGTTGGGTGTCCGGCCTCAAGGGCGAACAACTCACCGCCAGACGGCTCAAGAGACTTCGCGGCCACGGCTGGCTCACCCTTCACGCAGTCCAGTGGGCCACCGGTACGGACATCGACCACCTCGCCATCGGGCCGGCCGGCGTCTTCTCCATCAATTCCAAGCGGCACCCGGGAAAGACCGTCTGGTACGGCGACAGGGCCGTCACCGTGAACCGCGTTCCCACCCGCCACATTGCCGCCAGCCAGTCCGAAGCCCGCAAAGTCGCGCGCGTCCTGGCCGTGCACTGCGGTTTCGAGGTACCCGTGCGGCCCGTGATCTCCGTCGTGCACGCGGCGAAGCTCACCGTCAAGAGCGCCAACCCGCCGGTGCTCGTCCTGGAGGTCGACCACCTCGACCGGGTGCTGTCCGGGCTGACACCGACCCTCTCGATCGATCAGGTGTCCCGCATATACGAGGTGGCACGACGCGCTCGAACCTGGTCAGGCTGATCAGGCGTCGAAGTCGTACTCCAGGATGTACGAGGCAGCGTCCAACGTCATTTCGTTCACCTCGACGGGGCGCCCTTCGTCCGTGAACGCGGTGCGGCAGATGAGGGTGACCGGTGTGCCTGCGGACATGCTCAGCCGTGCGGCCTCGTCCTTCGACGGCATCCGGGAGCGGACTTTCTCGCGGAAATGTGGTCCGGAACCGTCTCCCCGGACACAGTCACCTGGTCGACTTCCAGAGCGCAGCTCTCGATGTCCGCGGCCCGGATAGACCGCCCGCTGCCCCACTACTCTCGGGACACCCGCTGGATACCTCGGCGTCGAAGCGTACGGAAAGCTCGTCGGGCCGTGGCAGCAAAAAGGCCCCGGTCGATGACCTGGGCCTCTTTCATGGAGCGGGTGACGAGAATCGAACTCGCGCTCTCAGCTTGGGAAGCTGATGTTCTACCATTAAACTACACCCGCGTAAGTCGGACATATCGGCCAAATCGCCTCGACGTCCGAACGCCCGCTCACTGTACCCCATCCCCCGCTCCGGGTGCCTCGGCCTGTGCGTGTCGGGGGCGTATCGCGGTGCGGGGGCGCGCAGTTGGGGCGTACCGTGGGGTGCTCGGAGAGGGCTCGGGTGGGGGCGGAGTGCCGCCTGGAGGGGCTTCCCGGTCATCCCGTAATGTGCCTTTTGTCGTCGGGGTTGATGGCCCGACGAGGCTCCTGGGGAAGGGACTTGAGGGACTTGATGGAACGCACCGTCGTCCGCTGCGTGGACGGCCACGTCTTCAGCACCGCTTCGTTCCCGATGCAGCAGGCCGAGCGGCTCGGCCCCGGCCGGCTTCTGCGGTGCCCGCGGTGCGCCCGGCTCCGCAGCGTCGTACCGGTCACGCTCGAGAAGCGGTAGCAAGCAGCAGCGAGAGAACAGCAGGGAACCGGCGTGAACGCGCGGCCATCTCCGTCCCCCGGAGGTGGCCGCGTCGCGTAGCCGCCCCGTACACGCTCGCCACGATTGTCCGCCCCCCGCGCCCCTTGCGTATCCTCGGGACGTGCTTCTCTCAGACAAGGACATCCGGGCCGAGATCAATGCCGGACGGGTGCGGATCGATCCCTACGACGAATCCATGGTGCAGCCGTCCAGCATCGACGTGCGGCTGGACCGCTACTTCCGCGTGTTCGAGAACCACCGGTACCCCCACATCGACCCCTCCGTCGAGCAGGCCGACCTCACCCGGCTGGTGGAGCCCGAGGGCGACGAGCCCTTCATCCTGCACCCCGGTGAGTTCGTGCTGGCCAGCACGTACGAGGTCATCTCGCTGCCGGACGACCTGGCCTCCCGGCTGGAGGGCAAGAGCTCGCTCGGGCGCCTCGGCCTCGTCACGCACTCCACCGCCGGGTTCATCGACCCCGGCTTCAGCGGACACGTGACCCTGGAGCTGTCCAACCTCGCCACCCTGCCGATCAAGCTCTGGCCCGGTATGAAGATCGGCCAGCTCTGCATGTTCCGGCTCAGCTCGCCCGCCGAGCACCCCTACGGCAGCGAGCGCTACGGCTCCCGGTACCAGGGCCAGCGCGGCCCGACCGCCTCGCGGTCCTATCTCAATTTCCACCGGACCCAGGTGTGAGCATGAGCGACGTGCGGGAGAACCTGACCTACGAGCGCTTCGGCGAGGCCGTCCGCGAGCTGGCGCAGACCATCGCGGACGACGGCTACGAGCCGGACATCGTCCTGAGCATCGCCCGCGGCGGCGTCTTCGTGGCCGGTGGCCTCGCCTACGCCCTGGAGTGCAAGAACATCCACCTGGTGAACGTGGAGTTCTACACCGGCGTCGGCACCACGCTGGAGATGCCGGTCATGCTGGCGCCCGTGCCCAACGTGATCGACTTCTCCGACAAGAAGGTCCTGATCACCGACGACGTCGCCGACACCGGCAAGACGCTCAAGCTGGTGCGGGACTTCTGCCTGGAGACCGTCGCCGAGGTGCGCACCGCCGTCGTGTACGAGAAGTCGCACTCGCTCGTGAAGTGCGAGTACGTCTGGAAGCGCACCGACGCCTGGATCAACTTCCCGTGGAGCGTGCTGCCCCCGGTGCGCAGGCGGGGTGAGCCGGTGACGCCGTCCAAGGACGCCCTCTGAGCCCGGCCGGGGGTCGTCGGCCAGGCTCGGAGGACCGCGTACGGCTCGGTCAGGCGCGGCGTACCTTCACGCCGTTCGCCTCGAAGTCGTAGACGTTGTTGTTGATGCGCAGGCCGTCGACCGCGCCGGTCCACAGGTGGTCGCGGCCCTTGCCGACGGCCGCCGTGTAGATGAGCGGTGCCGCGCCGCCGTCGTTCAGCGAGGCCTTGACCTGCGCGAACGTGCAGGGGGCGGCCTGCGTGCAGGCGGTCTCGCCGCCCGTGAGGAACCAGGTGCCGGTGGTGGTGGCGTCCAGGTAGCCGCTCCAGCGGCCGGTCGTGGTGACCGGGCCGGGCACCCACACCAGCGTGGAGTAGGTGTCGCCGGGGTGGGCGGCGACGTTCGGGTTGATCTCGAACTTGATGTTGGGCAGGTTCCGGTCGCCGCCGTACGAGACGTTCTCGCCGGTCTGGAAGACGCGGAAGCCGACCTGGGTGAGGCCGAGCACCGGGTTGCCGTAGAAGTCGACCTCGTTGCCGAAGTCCACCTTCTCGCTGGGCGGGGTCAGCGAGGTGGAGTTGTCCGCCACCTCGATGCCGAGGCTGCCGGTGCCGAAGGGTGGGCGGGCGGCGGCGCCGGTGACGCCGAACGAGCCGTAGGGGCCCTCCCGCAGTGCGGCCACCGGCGAGCCGATGGTGTTGCGGGTGATCACACCCCAGTGGTCCGCGCTGCTTCCGCCCCCGGTGCCGCCGGCGGCCGTGGCCGGTATCTGGAGGGCCGTCGCGGCGAGGGTGGACAGTGCGGCGATCGTGAGCGCCTTTGCGCGGCTCACGCCAAAGCGAGCTTTCACACTCACTCCCTGATTCGTGTCGACGAAGAGGCACGCACCGGCTCCTCGGCCGGTGCGGCGTTCTCAACGTATCGGGAGATAAAGGGACATATGAGATCTGCATATGCCGGACGGGTGTCTGCCGTACGGGTGTTTCCCGGGCACGTGTCCGCGCGTCGGACTCAGAACGTTCCGAGCTTCACGATCGACAGCAGCGCGATCAGCTGGATCGCGGACGCGCCCAGCGCCTTCGGCCACGGCAGGTCGTGGGAGCGGGACACCATCAGCGTCAGCAGGGCACCCGCGCCGAGCCAGGTCGCCCAGCCGATCGCCTGGACGAAGCCCGCGTCGCCGCCCGCGAACATCGCGAAGACGAGCCGGGGCGCGTCCGTGAGCGACATGATCAGCATCGACAGGCCGACGGTCGGCTGCCAGTTGCCGTTGCCGCCGAGCTGACGGGCCAGGGTGTGGGTGACCACGCTCAGGACGAAGATGCTGAGCACCATCGCGACGGCCGTGACCAGCACGATCGGGATGGCGTTGGTCAGCGTCGCGCCGATGGCGTCCGCGCGGGCGCCGTCGAAGCCGAAGACCGCGAGCAGGCCGTAGAGGAAGGTGACGATGAGGGCGGGGCCCCACATCGTGTAGTCGCGCATCCGCAGGAAGGTCTGGTTCGGGGACACGATGATCCCCTTCAGCAGTTCCTTCCAGTGCAGCGGCGGGCCCGTCGGGCCGGAGGGCTCGGCGGCACCGGCGTGGTAGGTGTCGCCCTGGGTGTAACCGGCCGCGTCGTCGATCGAGAACGCCTGCGTGTGGCCCGGGTTGTCGGCCGCGTACGGGCTGTGCGGCGCCGGGGGCCCCGGGTGGTGGCCGCCGTCGCCGAAGTACTCCGGCCCGTCGGCGGGCTGTCCCGGGTAGCCGTACGAGGGGCCGCCGGGGCCCGGCTGTCCCGGCTGTCCCGGGCGGGGGTACGCCTGCTGCTGCGGGTACGTCGGGCCGCCCTGCGGGTAGCCGTAGGACGGTCCCTGCTGTCCGTGGCGCGGGGCGGGGTTGCCGCCGTACGACGGGCCCTGCGGCGCCTGCTGTCCCTGCGGGGAGCGATTTTCGTGGTCCCCGCGTCCGATCCTGAATCCAGCCACCCGTCGAACGTACCTGGTCCGGGGCGGTCGCGGGCCGGGCCCAGGGGGCTGGGCCCGGCTTTGCGGCCGACCTGTGACATCCCCTAAGGGGCCGTCAGGGGGGAATCGGGGATGGCCGGGGTTTCAGTTGGCGAAGTTGCTGCCGAGCTGCGGGGTGCCGGAGGCGGAGATGCCCAGGTTGCCGACGCCGGTGAAGCGCGAGCCGGTGACGGTGATCTTCTTGCCGGTGGACGGCAGGTAGGTGATCGAGCCGTCGCCGCCGTTCTCGGTGGAGCCGACGACCAGGTCGGCCTTGCCGTCGCCGTTGACGTCGTCGAGCTTGACGTCCATGCCGAAGCGGTCGGCCTTCTCGTCGTTGTCCGGGACGCCCGCGGTGCTCTGCGCGAAGGACTGGGCGCCGGAGGCGGTGTTCACCCCGGCCTTGGAGCCGTACAGGACGGTGACCATGCCCGCGTCGGCGGCCGTGCCGATGTCCTCGAACGGGCTGCCGATCGCGATGTCCTGGTAGCCGTCGCCGTTGACGTCGCCGAGGTCCAGGTCCCAGCCGAACTGGTCGCCCTTCTCGGAGGCGCCGGGGACGTTGCCGGTGTCCTGGTTGATCATGGCGGTCCGGGCGGGGCCCGAGGCGGACCCGTAGGTGATGTTGACACGGCCGCCGGTGGAGGAGTCGGGGATCGGCGTCCCGTCGGACAGCTTGGCCCAGTCCCAGCCGGCGCCGCTGACGATGTCGCCGTAGCCGTCGCCGTTGATGTCGCCGATGCCGGTGACGATGCCGGACCGCAGCTTCTTGATGGAGGACGAGGACAGGCCGGTCGCGGTGCCGGGCAGCCAGTAGTTGGTGTTCCAGCCGTAGGCGGTCTTGGTCTCCCAGCCGTTCACGATCAGGTCGGTGCGGCCGTCGCCGTTGACGTCGCCCGCGGTGAGGTTCATCGGACCGGCGTCGCTGGCCGCCAGGACGGGGACACCCACGGTGGTGCGGCTCACGGCCGTACCGGCGGTGTTGAAGCCGCCCCGGTAGACGTAGAGGACGGAGGCCGTGCTGCCGACGACCAGGTCGGCGCGGCCGTCGTGGTCGAAGTCGCCCGCGGCGAGGGTGCGGCCCCACTGGTCGTGGGAGCCGGGGGCCGGGTCGGCCACGGTCACGCCCTTGCCGGTCAGACCCGTCTTGGAGCCCCACAGCAGGGTGACGGTGCCGCCGTCGGCGTCGGAGCCGACCTTCTCGTGCGGGGTGCCGACGACGAGGTCGTCGTAGCCGTCGCGGTTGAAGTCGCCGTACGCCAGCGCGTACCCGAACTTGTCGCCCGCCTCGGCGGTGTCGGGGACGTTCGCGGAGTTCTGGCTGAGGGTGATGTGCTTGGCGCCGCTGACGCCGGAGGCGGTGCCGTACAGGACGGAGACCTGGCCGGCGTCCTTGAGGCCGGCCACGTAGCCGCCGGGGGCGCTGGTGGCGATGTCGCCGTAGCCGTCGCCGTTGAAGTCGGCGCGCGCGACCCTGACGGAGTCCGCGGCCGTGGCGGGCGCGGCGGCGACGGTGAACAGACCGCCCGTCAGCGCGGCGGCGGTGGCCGTCGCGAGGGCGAGCCTGTGAGGTGCGTACATGCGGTTTCTCCTGCGGCATACAGGGGACGCCGGGTCGGGCATCCGCAGTCGGCTGAAGCCGCCGCCCGCTTCCCCCTCGGTCCGCCCAAGGGGGTGTGCGAGGCGGTCGGCGATCATGAGACCGGCCTCAAGGCGCAAGGGTTGTACGTGAGTTCGGGAAAAGTTCGGGCTGCGGTGACCGGCGGGGCCGAGAGGGTGGGCGCGGTCGCCGGTGTCGGGGGCGCGTGGCGGTTGCGGCGG
Source organism: Streptomyces sp. SID4985 (assembly GCF_009863025.1). GTDB lineage: Bacteria > Actinomycetota > Actinomycetes > Streptomycetales > Streptomycetaceae > Streptomyces. Next base: position 30,632 of record NZ_WWIR01000321.1, read on the forward strand.
GGGCAGGATGGGGGCATGAGCGTAGTCAAGATCAATGTGCTGACCGTTCCCGCCGAGCAGCGGGAGGTGCTGGAGAAGCGGTTCGCCTCGCGGGCCCACACGGTGGAGAGCTCGGACGGGTTCGAGTGGTTCGAGCTGCTGCGGCCGGTCGAGGGGACCGATCAGTACCTCGTCTACACCCGCTGGCGCGACGACGCGGCCTTCCAGGCGTGGATGGAGGGGCCGATGAAGGCGGCCCACCAGGGGACCGGCGGTGGCTCCGGTGGCGGCGAGGGCGGGGAGAAGCACCGGCCCGCGGCGGCCGGTTCGACGCTGTGGTCCTTCGAGGTGGTGCAGCAGGCGGCGCCGAAGGAGGCGTAGTTCCTTCCCGGCGTTCTTCCCGGCGGTGAGGTGCTGCCGCTGATACGACAAGGTGCCCCCGGCCGGCAGTCGGCTGGGGGCACCTTGTCGTCGTACCGCTTACTTCACCGGCTCGGGCTCCGGCTCGTTGGCGGGCTCGTCGTCCTCGGCCGGGTCCACCGGGGTCTTGACGGACTCCAGCAGCAGCTGGGCGACGTCGACGACCTTGATGGACTCCTTGGCCTTGCCCTCGTTCTTCTTGCCGTTGACCGAGTCGGTCAGCATGACCAGGCAGAACGGGCAGGCGGTGGAGACGATGTCGGGGTTGAGGGAGAGGGCCTCGTCGACGCGCTCGTTGTTGATGCGCTTGCCGATCCGCTCCTCCATCCACATCCGCGCGCCACCGGCGCCACAGCAGAAGCCGCGCTCCTTGTGGCGGTGCATCTCCTCGTTCCGCAGGCCCGGGACCTTGCCGATGATCTCGCGCGGGGGCGTGTAGATCTTGTTGTGGCGGCCCAGGTAGCAGGGGTCGTGGTACGTGATGAGGCCCTCGACCGGGGTCACCGGGATCAGCTTGCCCTCGTCCACCAGGTGCTGGAGGAGCTGGGTGTGGTGGATGACCTCGTAGTCGCCGCCGAGCTGCGGGTACTCGTTGCCGAGCGTGTTGAGGCAGTGCGGGCAGGTGGCGACGATCTTCTTGGCGGACTTGGGCTTCTTGGTGCTCTCGTCCTCGTCGTCCTCGCCGAAGGCCATGTTCAGCGCGGCGACGTTCTCCATGCCGAGCTCCTGGAAGAGGGGCTCGTTGCCGAGGCGGCGGGCGGAGTCACCGGTGCACTTCTCGTCGCCGCCCATGATGGCGAACTTGACGCCCGCGATGTGCAGCAGCTCCGCGAAGGCCTTGGTGGTCTTCTTGGCGCGGTCCTCCAGGGCACCGGCGCAGCCGACCCAGTAGAGGTACTCGACCTCGGACAGGTCCTCGATGTCCTTGCCGACGACCGGGACCTCGAAGTCGACCTCCTTGGTCCACTCCAGGCGCTGCTTCTTCGCCAGGCCCCAGGGGTTGCCCTTCTTCTCCAGGTTCTTGAGCATCGTGCCCGCCTCGGACGGGAACGCGGACTCGATCATCACCTGGTAGCGGCGCATGTCGACGATGTGGTCGACGTGCTCGATGTCGACGGGGCACTGCTCGACACAGGCGCCGCAGGTGGTGCAGGACCACAGCACGTCCGGGTCGATGACGCCGTTCTCTTCCGCGGTGCCGATGAGCGGGCGCTCGGCCTCGGCGAGGGCGGCGGCGGGAACGTCCTTGAGCTGCTCCTCGCTCGCCTTCTCCTCACCCTCCATGGTCTTGCCGCCACCCGCGAGCAGGTACGGCGCCTTGGCGTGGGCGTGGTCGCGCAGCGACATGATCAGGAGCTTCGGCGAGAGCGGCTTGCCGGTGTTCCACGCGGGGCACTGCGACTGGCAGCGGCCGCACTCCGTGCAGGTGGAGAAGTCCAGCAGGCCCTTCCAGGAGAACTGCTCGACCTGGGAGACGCCGAAGACGTCGTCGTCACCGGGGTCGGTGAAGTCGATCGGCTTGCCGCCGGAGGTCATCGGCTGGAGCGCGCCGAGGGCGGTGCCGCCGTTTGCGTCCCGCTTGAACCAGATGTTCGGGAACGCGAGGAAGCGGTGCCAGGCGACGCCCATGTTGGTGTTGAGCGAGACGACGATCATCCAGACGAACGAGGTCCCGATCTTGATCGTGGCGACCAGGTAGACCAGGTTCTGCAGGGTGCCGACGCCGAGCCCCTTGAAGGCGAGGACCAGCGGGTACGAGGCGAAGTACGCGGCCTCGTAGTGGCCGACGTGGTGCAGGGCGCCTTCCAGGCCGCGCAGGGTGTAGATCGCGAGGCCGATGGTGAGGATGACGTACTCGACGAAGTACGCCTGGCCGGACTTGGAGCCCGCGAAGCGGGACTTGCGGCCGGGGCGGGAGGGCAGGCTCAGCAGCCGGATGACCATGAGCACGGCGATGCCGAGGATCGTCATCACGCCGATGAACTCGATGTACAGCTCGAACGGCAGGAAGTCGCCGATCAGCGGCAGCGTCCAGTCGGCCTTGAAGAGCTGGCCGAAGGCCTGGGCGAGCGTGGGCGGCAGCGTCAGGAAGCCGATGGCCACGAACCAGTGGGCGATGCCGACGATGCCCCACCGGTTCATCCGCGTGTGACCGAGGAACTCCCGCACCAGGGTCACGCTGCGCTGGTACGGATTGTCGGTCCGCGTCCCGGCGGGCACGGGCTGGCCCAGTTTGAAGTACCGGACGAACTGACCGACGGCGCGGGCCAGCAGCGCGACGCCGATCACGGTCAGGACCAGCGACACGATGATCGCGGCGAGTTGCATGAGGGGCTCCTGAGGCGGCCTCGAAATTACTAAGCGGTAACTTATGCAGTCCGTCTGAGACTACCCCCATCTTCCGTCGCGATGCAGCCGCGCGCGGGGTGACGTGGATCGCTGAGGGTTGCCTTTCCCCTCCCGGGGGGT
>NZ_WWIR01000322.1 GCF_009863025.1 Streptomyces sp. SID4985
CGGGTGACGGCCAGCCGCCCGAGCGATCCCACCGACGCGTCCGCGCCGGTGTGCCCGGTGGCCGCCTCGCCGTGCAGCAGGCGTCCGGCGCCGATCGGGGTGCCGTCGGCGCTCATGGCGAGCACGTGCACGGCACCGGCGTCATGGGCGTCGTACTCGAGGTCCTCGGGGACGCCCTGTTCGGCGACGAAGACCTCCTTGCGGACCGCGAAGCAGGACTCGCGGTCGGCCGGTCCCTCCGCGACCCGGACCGTGTACGGCGCGCTCACGCGTAGGTCTCCTCCCGGACCAGGTCGAGGGCCCGCTGCAGGTCCTCGGGGTACGTGCTCTCGAACTCCACCCACTGGCCGTCCGCCGGGTGCTCGAAGCCGAGCCGGACCGCGTGCAGCCACTGGCGCTCCAGCTTGAGCCGCTTGGCGAGCGTGGGGTCGGCGCCGTAGGTCAGGTCGCCGACGCAGGGGTGGCGGTGGGCCGACATGTGGACGCGGATCTGGTGGGTACGGCCGGTCTCCAGCTTCACGTCGAGCAGGGAGGCGGCGCGGAAGGCCTCGATGAGGTCGTAGTGCGTCACGGAGGGCTTGCCCTCGGCGGTGACCGCCCACTTGTAGTCGTGCTGGGGGTGGCGGCCGACGGGGGCGTCGATCGTGCCGCTCATGGGGTCGGGGTGGCCCTGGACCAGCGTGTGATAGCGCTTGTCGACCGTGCGCTCCTTGAACTGGCGCTTGAGCGAGGTGTACGCCCGCTCCGACTTGGCGACCACCATCAGACCCGAGGTGCCCACGTCGAGCCGGTGCACGATGCCCTGGCGCTCGGCGGCGCCGGAGGTGGAGATCCGGTACCCGGCGGCGGCGAGGCCACCGATGACGGTCGGGCCGGTCCAGCCGGGCGAGGGGTGCGCGGCCACGCCGACCGGCTTGACGATGACGACCACGTCGTCGTCGTCGTACACGATCTCCATGCCCTCGACGGGCTCCGCGACGATCTGGACGGGGGCGGGCGCCTGCGGCATCTCGACCTCCAGCCAGGCACCGCCGTGCACCCGCTCCGACTTGCCGACCACCACGCCGTCGACCTGGACCTTGCCGGCCGCGGCCAGCTCCGCCGCCTTGGTGCGGGAGAAGCCGAACATCCGGGAGATGGCGGCGTCGACACGCTCGCCTTCCAGGCCGTCGGGCACGGGCAGGGTTCGGATCTCGGGAATCGTGCTCACCCGTCGAGTATGCCGGACGGGTGCGAGGGCGCCGAACGAGCCTGTGGAAAACCCGGGCCGTCCCGCCCTCGCCGGGGCCGTCAGTCCTTGTGGACGGTGCCGTCCGGGTCCAGGCCCCGGAAGGACAGCAGCACGATCAGGATGCCGCCGCACACGATCGCGGAGTCGGCCAGGTTGAACACCGCGAAGCCCTTGGGCGCGATGAAGTCGACGACCTCACCCTCGAAGATCCCGGGGGCCCGGAAGATGCGGTCGGTGAGGTTGCCGAGCGCGCCGCCGAGCAGCAGGCCGAGCGCGATGGCCCAGGGGGTGCTGTAGAGCTTGCGGGCCAGGCGGATGATCACCGCGATCACGACGGCCGCGATCACCGTGAAGATGATCGTGAAGGCGGCGCCGAAGCCGAAGGCGGCACCGGGGTTGCGGATGGCGTGCAGCTCCAGCAGGTCGCCGATCAGCTGGATCGGGGCGTGGTGCTCCAGCTTCGCGACGACGAGAAGCTTGCTGCCCAGGTCGAGGGCGTAGGCGAAGGCTGCCACCGCGAACAGCACGGCGATCCGGCGCCCGCGTCCGGTCCGCCGGGCGGCGTCCTGTCCGTCCGTACCGGGCCCGGTCGCCGCGGCGGCCGCACCGGGCCGCTCGCCGCTGTCTTCCGGGGTGTCCGGCGTACCGATGATGCGCTCCGCCTCTGCCACGTGAGTCCCTCAACCTAGGTGCCTGACTGACGACGAGACTACGGCACGCCCCGGCGTACGCCCTCGCTCAGGAGCGCCGTTCCTGCTTCTGCTTGCACTCCACGCACAGGGTGGCCCTCGGGAACGCCTGCATCCGTGCCTTTCCGATGGGATTGCCGCAGTTCTCGCACAGACCGTAGGTGCCCGCGTCCAGCCGTTCCAGGGCGCGCTCGGTCTGGGTCAGCATCTCGCGCGCGTTGGCGGCGAGCGCCATCTCGTGCTCGCGCGTGATGTTCTTGGTGCCGGTGTCGGCCTCGTCGTCGCCCGCGCCGTCCGCGCTGTCCCGCATCAGGCCCGCGAGCGCGGTCGCGGAGGAGCTGATCTCCTCGCGGAGCCGGTCGGCGTCGCCGGTCAGCTCCGCGCGGGCCTCCTCGACCTCCTCCGGGGTCCAGGGGTCCTCGCCGGGGCGTACCGCCAGCTCGCCGGGAACGGCGGCGGGCCTCGCCCTGGGTACCGCGGTCTGCTCCGCGGTGGCCGTGCCAGGAGTCTTCTTCGCAACCACCCTCGTGGCTCCCGTCTGCCCGGCGGCCCGTGCCGCACCGGTCTTCTTGGCCGCGGTCTTCTTGGCGGCGGCCTTCTTCGCCGCCGTCTTCTTGACCGCCTTCTTGGCTGTCTTCTTCGCCGCCGTCTCGACGGTCTTCTTGGTGGCCTTCGCGGCCGTGGTGCTCTTGGTGCTCTTGGTGCTCTTGGTGCTCTTGGCGTCCATGGGAGGTGCCACCTCGGTGGCTGTCGCCATGGCGGCCGTCTTCTCAGCAGTCACCGTCTCGCCGCCCGTCTTCTTCCGGCCCGTGGTGGTCTTCGTGGTCTTCGTGGCAGTGGTGCGCTTGGCAGTGGTGGTCTTCCCGGCGGCGGCCGCCCGCTTCTTCGCGGGGGCCTTCTTGGTGGCCTTCTTCGCCGGGGTCTTGTCGACAGGTGCCTCACCGGCAGCCGTCTTGCGGGCGGCCGCCTTCTTGGCGGGCTTCTTGGCGGGCTTCTTCGTGGACGCCTTCTTCGCCGCCCCGCCGCCTCCCGAGGCCGCCCGCAGACGTCGGCCGTCCTGCCCCGGCGGCCCGACACCGGCAAGGGTTCCCGCTGAGCCACCGGAGGTACCGGCGGTCTTCTTCGCCACCATGGCCGCGGCCCCTTCACATATTGTGATCTTGCACGCGAATCGTGCTGGGACGATAAATCGACTTGAGTCCCGCGGCAACGGGGCACGCCGCCCGATTCGCCCGCCCCGCACCCCCCGCGCAGCAGACCTGCATCCGTTGTGCCCAGCTCCCCGGCGGGTAATCCGCCCAGGGGGCGGCGCCCTGACGCGCGTCCCGGCGGACTGGCCATTCGGGTCACCGCCCGCTCCCCCGCCGCCCGCCGGAAAACCGGTCGGCCGCTGTCCGCCCGGCGCCGTACACTGGGCGGAGCGAGAAGCGTGGATGGGGACGAGTAGCGTCGTCAGCAGCCCAGAGCGAGCCGGGGACGGTGGGAGCCCGGTGGCGAGCGCGATGTGAAGATCACCCCGGAGCCGCCGGAAGAAAGTCCCGCGAGGGGCGAGTAGAGCCGGTTTCGCGACCCCAATGAGGGGGCTCACCACCGGATGGACACCGGCGGCGGGCCAAGGAGGGTGGTACCGCGGGAGCGCGCCGCACACGGCGTGAACAGGAAGAACGCTCTCGTCCCTCCGACGGAAGGCAGCAAGTTCCGTTGGAGGATGCTCGCAGATGACAGCGCCGACGTACCGCCAGGTGCCCGCCCAGGTCGACCTGCCCGCGCTTGAGCACGCCGTGCTCGACTTCTGGCGCGACCAGAAGATCTTCGCCAAGAGCCTGGAGCAGTCCGAGGGCCGCCCCGAGTGGGTCTTCTACGAGGGCCCGCCGACCGCGAACGGGATGCCCGGCGCCCACCACATCGAGGCCCGCGTCTTCAAGGACGTGTTCCCCCGCTTCCGCACCATGCGCGGCTACCACGTCGGCCGCAAGGCGGGCTGGGACTGCCACGGCCTGCCGGTGGAGCTGGCCGTCGAGAAGGAGCTGGGCTTCTCCGGCAAGCAGGACATCGAGGCGTACGGCATCGCCGAGTTCAACGCCAAGTGCCGCGAGTCGGTGACCCGGCACACCGACGCGTTCGCCGAGCTCACCAACCGCATGGGCTACTGGACGGACCTCGAGAACCCGTACCGCACCATGGACCCCGAGTACATCGACTCGGTCTGGTGGTCGCTGAAGCAGATCTTCGACAAGGGCCTGCTGGTCCAGGACCACCGCGTCGCCCCCTGGTGCCCCCGCTGCGGCACCGGCCTCTCGGACCACGAGCTGGCGCAGGGCTACGAGACGGTCGTGGACCCCTCGGTCTACGTCCGCTTCCCGCTCACCTCCGGCCCGCTGGCCGGCGAGGCCGCGCTCCTGGTGTGGACGACGACCCCGTGGACCCTGGTGTCCAACACCGCGGTCGCCGCGCACCCGGACGTCACCTATGTCGTCGCCACCAACGGCGAGGAGAAGGTCGTCGTCGCCGAGCCGCTGGTCGCGAAGGCCCTCGGCGAGGGCTGGGAGACCACCGGGCAGTCCTTCACCGGCGCCGAGATGGAGCGCTGGACCTACCAGCGCCCCTTCGAGCTGGTGGAGTTCCCCGAGCCCGCGCACTTCGTGGTGAACGCCGACTACGTGACCACCGAGGACGGCACCGGTCTGGTCCACCAGTCCCCCGCCTTCGGTGAGGACGACCTCAAGGTCTGCCGCGCCTACGGCCTGCCCGTGGTCAACCCGGTCCGCCCCGACGGCACCTTCGAGGAGGACCTGCCGCTCGTCGGCGGCGTCTTCTTCAAGAAGGCCGACGAGAAGCTGACCGAGGACCTCGGCGAGCGCGGCCTGCTCTTCCGTCACCTGCCCTATGAGCACAGCTACCCGCACTGCTGGCGCTGCCACACCGCGCTGCTCTACTACGCCCAGCCGTCGTGGTACATCCGCACCACCGCCGTCAAGGACCGGATGATCGCGGAGAACGAGAAGACCAACTGGTTCCCGGAGACGGTCAAGCACGGCCGCTTCGGCGACTGGCTGAGCAACAACATCGACTGGGCGCTCTCCCGCAACCGCTACTGGGGCACGCCGCTGCCGGTCTGGCGCTGCGACAACGACCACCTGACCGTGGTCGGCTCCCGCGCCGAGCTGACCGAGCTGACCGGCACCGACCAGTCCTCCCTCGACCCGCACCGTCCGTACATCGACGACGTGACCTTCCCCTGCCCCGAGTGCGGCGACACGGCCACGCGCGTGCCGGAGGTCATCGACGCCTGGTACGACTCGGGTTCGATGCCGTTCGCGCAGTGGGGCTACCCGTACAAGAACAAGGAGCTGTTCGAGAGCCGGTACCCGGCCCAGTTCATCTCCGAGGCGATCGACCAGACCCGCGGCTGGTTCTACACGCTGATGGCCATCGGCACCCTGGTCTTCGACGAGTCGTCGTACGAGAACGTGGTCTGCCTCGGCCACATCCTCGCCGAGGACGGCCGCAAGATGTCCAAGCACCTGGGCAACATCCTGCAGCCGATCCCGCTGATGGACCAGCACGGCGCCGACGCGGTGCGCTGGTTCATGGCGGCCGGCGGTTCCCCGTGGGCGGCCCGCCGGGTCGGCCACGGCACCATCCAGGAGGTCGTCCGCAAGACGCTCCTCACGTACTGGAACACCGTCGCCTTCCAGGCGCTGTACGCCCGCACCTCCGGCTGGGCCCCGAGCGCGGCGGACCCGGCCCCGGCCGACCGCCCGGTCCTCGACCGCTGGCTGCTGTCCGAACTCCACGCCCTCACCGACCAGGTGACCCAGGCGCTGGAGGCGTACGACACCCAGCGCGCGGGCAAGCTGCTCTCCGCGTTCGTGGACGACCTGTCCAACTGGTACGTGCGCCGCTCGCGCCGCCGGTTCTGGCAGGGCGACAAGGCCGCGCTGCGCACGCTGCACGAGGTGCTGGAGACGGTCACCAGGCTGATGGCCCCGATCACCCCGTTCATCACCGAGCGGGTGTGGCAGGACCTGGTCGTGCCGGTGACCCCGGGCGCTCCCGAGTCCGTCCACCTGTCCTCCTGGCCGGAGGCGGACCTGTCCGCGATCGACCCGGAGCTGTCGAAGCAGATGGTGCTGGTACGGCGCCTGGTGGAGCTGGGCCGCGCCACGCGCGCGGAGTCCGGCGTCAAGACGCGTCAGCCGCTCTCTCGCGCGCTGGTCGGCGCCGCGGGCTTCGACGCGCTGGACCCGGAGCTGCACGCGCAGATCACCGAGGAGCTGAACGTGGCCGCGCTGGCCTCGCTCTCCGAGGTGGGCGGCTCGCTGGTGGACACGACGGCCAAGGCCAACTTCCGCGCGCTGGGCAAGCGGTTCGGCAAGCGGGTGCAGGACGTGGCGAAGGCGGTCGCCGCCGCCGACGCCGCCGCGCTCTCGCTCGCGCTGCGCGAGGGCAACGCGTCGGTCGAGCTGGACGGCGAGACCGTCACGCTCGCCCCGGACGAGGTGATCATCACCGAAACCCCGCGCGAGGGCTGGTCGGTGGCCTCCGACTCCGGTGCCACGGTGGCGCTGGACCTGGAGATCACCGAGGAGCTGCGCCGGGCGGGCCTCGCCCGTGACGCGATCCGGCTGATCCAGGAGGCCCGCAAGAACAGCGGCCTGGACGTGGCCGACCGCATCGCCCTGCGCTGGACCGCCACGGACCCGGCGGTGACCGCCGCCCTCGCCGAGCACTCCGGCCTGATCGCGGAGGAGGTCCTCGCGACCGACTTCGCCCAGGGCGAGGCGGACGAGACGTATGGCTCCGCCTTCACCGACGAGGGGCTGTCCCTGGAGTTCCGCCTCCGTAAGGCGTAAGCCTCCGGCGGTTCTGACGGCGGCTGTTCTGCGGCATCTTGCCGCGGGCAGCCGCCGTTGTCGTGTCCGGTGCGTGTCGGGCTGCGGGCCGTCCGGGGCCGGTCGCGCAGTTCCCCTCGCCCCTTGGGTGGGTGCGCAGCAGGTCGGCCGGGAACAACCATCGCCCGAAGGCGTCAACTCGCGTAAACAGGGCGGGCCCCGGACCGAAGTCCGGGGCCCGCCCTGAACGCTGCCGACGCCTATGGCGTACTACTGGCCATGCGCGGCCGTCAGTTGTCGTCCTCGTCGATCAGGAACCCGCGCATGGGCGAGGGCGCCTGGCCCATCGGACCGGGACCCTGCGGCCGGACCGGAGCCATCGGCTGGGTCATGGCCGGCGTCATCTGCTGCTGTCCGCCGTAGGACGGGCCCGCCGGGGGCGGACCGCCCATGCCCGGGTTGCCACCGAACGCCGGGGCGCTCGCGCCGGCCGGTGCCATCGAGGGCGCCGGGGACGGCGGCAGGGACGGGGCGGACGGGGTGCGCGGCGGAGCCAGCGAGTCGTCGGCCTGGGTCTCCAACTGACGCAGCTGGGACTCCAGGTAGGACTTCAGACGCGTGCGGTACTCGCGCTCGAAGCCTCGCAGGTCCTCGACCTTGCGCTCCAGCGTGGCGCGCGCGGACTCCAGGGAGCCCATGGCGACGCGGTGCTTCTCCTGCGCGTCCCGCTCCAGGGCGTCGGCCTTGGCACGGGCGTCGCGCTCCAGACCCTCGGCGCGGCTGCGGGCCTCGCCGACGATCTTGTTGGCCTCGGAACGGGCCTCGGCGATCGCCTGGTCGGCGGTCTGCTGGGCCAGCGAGAGGACACGCGCGGCGCTGTCGCCGCCGGGGCCACCCTGACCGGGCAGGCCGGGGGCGCCCATCGGAGGACCGCCCATGGGGCCGCCCATCTGCTGCGGCATGGGCGGCTGACCACCCATCGGACCCTGACCCATCGGGCCGGGACCCTGACCCATGGGGCCCTGGCCCATCGGACCCTGACCCATCGGGCCGGGACCCTGCCCCATCTGACCGGGGCCCTGGCCCATGGGGCCGGGGCCCTGCGGGCCGCCCTGTCCGCCGGGGCCGGGGGGCAGCTGCGGGGCGCCGCTGGGCAGCTGGGGCGGACCACCCATGGGGCCACCCATCTGCTGCTGCGGCGGGCCCGATATGCCGGCGGGCACCGGAGCGCCGGGTCCTCGCATACCGCCCTGAGGCATTCCGCCCTGGGGCATGCCACCCTGCTGCATGCCACCCTGCTGCGGCATACCGCCCTGCTGCATGCC
>NZ_WWIR01000323.1 GCF_009863025.1 Streptomyces sp. SID4985
GGGCCGGGCGGCGGCCGTGGCGCCCGCCGGGGAGCGCTCACGGCCGCCGTCCCTGCCCCCGTCGCGTTCAGCCCCCATGGCTCGCGGCTCCCTGCTCCATCGCGCCGTCCAGGTGGAACTCCGTCTCCCGCCAGTCCTCGGGCAGCATGTGGTCGAGCACGTCGTCCACCGTGACCGCGCCGAGCAGTGAACCGGACTCGTCCACCACGGGCGCGGCGACCATGTCGTACGTGGCGAAGAACCCGGCGATGACCGGCAGCGTGGCGTCCGGCTCCAGGGACTGGAGGTCGTCGTCGATGAGCGAGCTGACCAGGGTGTACGGCGGGTCGCGCAGCAGTCGCTGGAAGTGCACCGTGCCCAGGTACTTGCCGGTCGGCGTCTCGTCGGGCGGGCGGCAGACGTAGACCTGGGCGGCGAGCGCGGGGGAGAGGTCGGGGTTGCGGACCCGGGCGAGCGCGTCCGCGACCGTGGCGTCCGGGCGCAGCACGATCGGCTCGGTCGTCATCAGCCCGCCCGCCGTGTGCTCCTCGTACGACATCAGGCGCCGCATGTCGGCCGCGTCGTCGGGCTGCATCAGGCTCAGCAGCCGCTCCTGGTCGTCCTCGGGCAGCTCGCCGAGCAGGTCGGCCGCGTCGTCGGGGTCCATGGCCTCCAGGACGTCGGCGGCGCGCTCCTCCTTGAGCTTGCCGAGGATCTCGATCTGGTCGTCCTCGGGCAGCTCCTCCAGGACGTCCGCGAGCCGGTCGTCGTCCAGCGCGGCGGCGACCTCGGCGCGCCGCTTGGGGGAGAGGTGGTGCAGCACGTTGGCCAGGTCGGCCGGGCGCAGCTGCTCGAAGGTCGCGAGCAGGCTCTCGGCGCCCTGCCCGTGCTCCTCCAGCGAGAACCCGGTGACGTCGGACCAGGGCACGGTCAGCGACTCGCCCTTGGCCCGCCGGAAGGCGCCGCCCTTCCTGCCCTTGCGCACGAAGGCGCGGTCCACCTCCCAGTCCCGGCGGGCCGGGAGCTGCTGCACGGACAGGTCGAGGACGGTGACCTCCTCGCCGGTCTCCGCCAGCTGCACCCGCCGGTCCAGGAGTTCCCCGAACACCAGCCGCTCGGTGGGCCGCTGCTCGAAACGGCGCACGTTGACCACGCCGGTGGAGATGACCTGGCCGGAGTCGAGTCCGGTCACCCGGGTCATCGGCAGGAAGATCCGGCGCCGGTTGGACAGCTCGACGACCAGCCCGAGGACGCGCGGGGGCTTCCGCCCGACGCGCAGCATGACGACCAGATCGCGGACGCGGCCGACCTGGTCGCCGGTCGGGTCGAACACGGGAGCCCCGGCCAGGTGCGAGACGAAGATCCGGGGAGCACCGGCTGCCATGGCTTCGCCTCCTTTGCGTGGAGATGCGTGGAGATGCGGGGGGAAGGGGCGGGGGAGAGTGTGCGGAACGGGCGTCAATTGCCCGGGTATGTCGACTCGCGTGCGCTTCAGGCTAGCCCGTACCGATCGGACACGCCCTGGTGGACGGTCCGGACGGACGCGCTCCGCCGCGGCCCCGAGCCCACCGGTACGCTGCCGTACGCCGTTCGGAACGTCAGAGAGGCAGCCCCACCTGTGACCGTGATTCCCCGGACCTCTGCCCGCCGCCGCACCGCGCTCCGCGCGTGCGGTCTGGCCCTCGCGGCCACGGTGCTGGCGGGCTGCGGCGGCGATGACCCGGATGCGGGCACGAACGGCGTCGGCAAGCTGCCCCCGGACAAGATCCAGTCGCGCACGAGGGCGGCGGCGGACGCGGCCGAGGACGTCCACCTGGCCGGGACGGTGGTCACCGGCAAGGACACCTACACCCTGGACATGCGGCTCAAGGCGGGCGGCGCCAGCGGCTCGGTCACCGCCAAGGGGTCGGCGTTCCGGCTGCTGCGCGTCGGCGAGAAGCTGTATCTGAAGGCCGACGCGGGCTTCTGGAAGCGCGCCGGGGACAGCTCGGCGGCGGCCAAACTCCAGGACAAGTACGTGAAGGTCCCGCAGACGGACGCGGCGTACAAGAAGTTCATCGGCTTCACCGAGAAGGACGTGCTGATGTCGGGTCTGCTGACCCTGCACGGCAAGCTCGCGACCGCCGGGCACCACCAGCAGGGCGGCACCCGCACGATCCGGGTCACCGGCGACGGCGGCCTCGGTGGCACCCTCGACGTCTCCCTGGCGGGCAATCCCTATCCGCTGCGCCTGGTGCGCGGCGGCGACGCGGGCACCCTCACCTTCTCCGACTGGGGCAAGGACTTCCCGCTCGACGAGCCCGCCGAGTCGGAGACCGTGGACTACGGCAGCAGCCTGCCCGCGTCCTAGGGGGAGACGGGAATTGCCAGACGGCACTACCCCTTCCTGCGGCGACGCGTCAGCAGCCTGGGCAGCGCGGCCGGGATCGGCTGCCGGGTCGTCGCCGGGGTGGGCAGCGGCGGGGCGGCCAGGCTGCCGGTGGGCTGCGGCTCCACGGCACCGGTCGGCACCAGGCGCACCACCCGGCACTCGCGGGCCCAGCGTTCCGTCATCGCCTCGCTGTCGGGGGCGTTGAGCCGCTTGCCCTTCAGCTCGGCCACCGTCTCCGCCCACTCGGGGGAGTCCGGCCGCAGCGCGTGCACCGTGGCGGGCCAGCTCACCAGGCGGCCCCCCTTGTCCTTGCTCCGCACCGTCACGACGGCCCGGCCGCCGTCGGTCAGGCCGGGCAGCGGCTGCTCACCGGGACCGTCGCCGATCAGACAGACGGCGCCCGCGTGCCACACATGCCACAGCGGGCGCGCGGCGGACACCTCCGCGCCCCGGACCCAGATCAGACCGGACTTCTTGGTGGACTCCTCGATGAGGGCCTGGTCGAAGAGGTCCTGGCCGGGCAGCTCGCTAGTCATGCGCCCAGATTAACCAGGCGCGGGTACGGCTCGGCCGGGCGCGGATACGGTGATCGCCGGCGCGCTCACAGCCAGCCGTTGCGCTTCAGCGTGCGGTGGATGGCGAGACACAGCGCGGCGGTGATGCCCATGACCACCGGGTAGCCGTACCGCCAGTGGGTCTCGGGCATGTACTTGAAGTTCATGCCGTAGACGCCGCACACCATCGTGGGGACGGCGATGATCGCGGCCCAGGCGGTGATCTTGCGCATGTCCTCGTTCTGCGCGACGGACGCCTGCGCCAGGTTGGCCTGGAGGATGGAGTTCAGCAGTTCGTCGAAGCCGACCACCTGCTCGTGCACCCGGGCCACGTGGTCCGCGACGTCACGGAAGTACTTCTGGATGTCGGGGTCGATCAGCCGCATCGGCCGCTCGCTCAGCAGCTGCATCGGCCGCAGCAGGGGAGCGACCGCGCGCTTGAACTCCAGTACCTCGCGCTTGAGCTGATAGATCCGCGCCGAGTCCACACCGCGCGAGACACCGCCGTTGCGGCCCGGGGAGAAGACCTCGGTCTCCACCTCGTCGATGTCGTCCTGCACGGCGTCCGCGACCGCGAGGTAGCCGTCCACCACATGGTCGGCGATGGCGTGCAGCACGGCCGAGGGGCCCTTGGCCAGCAACTCCGGGTCGTCCTGGAGACGGTGGCGCAGCGCCCGCAGCGAACCCTGGCCGCCGTGCCGGACGGTGATGAAGAAGTCCCGGCCGGTGAAGCACATGACCTCACCCGTCTCGACGACCTCGCTGTTGGCGGTGAGCCGGTCGTGCTCGACGTAGTGGATGGTCTTGAACACGGTGAACAGGGAGTCGTCGTAGCGCTCCAGCTTCGGGCGCTGGTGCGCCTGCACCGCGTCCTCCACGGCGAGCGGGTGGAGTCCGAAGACGCCCGCGATCCCGGCGAACTCGGCCTCGGTCGGCTCGTGCAGACCGATCCACACGAACCCGCCGTCGCGCCGCACCTGACGCATCGCCTCCTGCGGGCCGAGCGGCTTGTCGCTCTCCACGCGGGTGCCGTCGCGGTAGACCGCGCAGTCGACGATGGCCGACGGGGTGGCCGGGTCACGCGTGGTGTCGTACGCGGACATCGTCTCCGTGCGCGGGGCCGGACGGGACGGGCGGACCACGGCTCGCAGGTCGCGGATCATCGACATGGGCAGGCTCCTTCGCGGGCAGGCAGCGCAAGCGCGGCCCGCGACGGCTGGAACTACCCGGAATGGGGACGTCCTGACTCCGTAGGTTTGGCACGTCCACAAAGCGGGGAGCACCGCACCGTCGCGGTGGCGACTTCGCTACTGATGCAGAACTGATGCGGATCAGGCAGATCAGGCAAAGCGAAACGAAGTGCTCTTCCGAACGGCGAGGCGAACGTGAAGGTGGCAGCCGGCCAGGAATGACATCAACGGCCGGAAGAGCGAGTGGTACTGCACGGTCGACTTCGATCCATGACAGCCCCACCTCCTCCGGCCGGTCCCTCGTAAGGGAGTCTCATCGGCGTCGGGACTCGACAGCGTGCTTCTGCACGCGGCCCCGAACCACCGGCTCAGCGTAGCAGCCGCCTGTGATGTCAAGGCGCAGCTTTGCCTGCCACTGACGAGTTCTATGCTCACCGCATGGTTGATGTTCTTCCTCTGGTCGAGGCCCGGTTGACCACCGCTCTGGGCGAGCCGGACGCGCGCGCCTCGGTCACCTTCCTCGGCGCCGACCGCGTCGAGGTGCTCCGCTTCCTGGAGGGAGACCTCGTCCGCTACGCGACCCTCGGTATGTCCGCGCACCCCATGACCGACCCCACGGTGATGGTGGCCGACCCCGTCAAGGGGCCGCGCGCCGAGCTGGTCCTCACCGTCCGCACGGGCCGCGCCGACACCGCCCAGGTGCTCAGGCCGCTCGCCGTGCTCGCCGCGACCCCGCAGGTCGAGGGGCTGGTTGTGACCCCCGGCGCCTCCCTGGACGTCGGCGAGCCGCTGTGGCCCGGCGCCCCCTTCACCTCGGTCCTGGTCGGCGAGCCGGGCGGTCTGGTGGAGGACCTGGACCTCGACGACCCGCTGGACCCCGTACGGTTCCTGCCGCTGCTCCCGATGACCCCGAACGAGGCCGCCTGGAAGCGGGTGCACGGCGCGCAGGCCCTCCAGGAACGGTGGCTGACCCACGGCACGGATCTGCGCGACCCGCTGCGCGCGGGCGTACCGCTGGACTGACCGGCCGGGTGAGCAAGCTCACCAAGTCTCCGGGGGTGCGGGGGAGTTGACCCTTGCGGGAGTGGCGGGTGCGGCTGGGTGCGCCGGTGACCGGCAGGGGGCGGCGCACCGCCGGGTTCGGCGTCGGGTTCGGCGTTGGCCACCACCGTGCGGGCAGGTCCTCGGTCGCCACCCGGGAGCGGGGCCTCGTCGGTGGGCCGGGCAGGACGGCGCGGGCTCTCCGCGGGACCCGTGGCGGCGGCCCGTCGAGCCTCTCCGCGGCGGCGATCGCGCCGGGCGGCCGGACGGGTGATCGTCCTTGACGTGGGGCGGTGCGGGTAGGACCGTGGGGCTCTATGAGGGGCGAACCCAGTTGCCCGAGGTGTGGTGGCCGGGTCCGGGCTCCCGGTCTCTTCGCCGACTCGTGGCAGTGTGCCGCGCACGGGTCGGTGCAGCCGCTCCAGCCCGTGATCCCGCCCAGTGTCGAGGCGCTCACCGCCGTCGTCCAGCGCACGCACGTCCCGGTGTGGATGCCGTGGCCGCTGCCGGTCGGCTGGCTGTTCACCGGCATCGCCTACGCCGGTGACGACCGCAGCGGGGGCCGCGCGACCGCCGTCGCCTGTTCCGGGCCGGGCCCGCTCGGCGGCCCCGGCGAGCTGATCCTCGTCGCGGAGGAGCCGGGTGTCGGACTCGGCGCGCGGTACGCGGGCCTGGAGGGTCCCGACCCAGGCCCTTACCTGAACGTGGAGAAGCCGCCGCAGAGCAAGGTGCTCGCGGCCGGCCGTCCGACCCCGCTCTGGCATGTCTCCGGCACCCCCACCGACCGCGCCGCCTTCGCGGGCGAGGCGCTCGGGATGTGGCTGTGGGCGGTGATGTGGCCGGAGCAGTCGAGCCTGCTGATGTACGACGAGCTGGTGCTGACCGACCTGAGAGACGCGGGCGCGGAGATCGACCTGGTGCCGTGCGGGGCGCTGTCGCCCCGACTGATGCGGCCCTGAAGGACCCCGTGCGGGGCGGCGCCCTATGTGCTGCGGGCCCATGTGGTCCCCGCACACTGTAGGGGGCGCCGGGCAGGTGCGGGTGTGACAGGGCATCGGATGCGCGCGGCTATCCTTAGGTGTTCCCTCCGCCCCCGTCATCGTCTGGAGTCGCCGTGCGCATCGACCTGCACTGCCACTCCACGGCCTCGGACGGTACGGACACCCCGGCCGAGCTGGTGCGCAACGCGGCCCGCGCGGGGCTCGACGTGGTCGCGCTGACCGACCACGACACCACGCGCGGTCACGCCGAGGCGATCGCCGCGCTGCCGGAGGGGCTCACCCTCGTCCCCGGCGCGGAGCTGTCCTGCCGGACCGACGGCGTCTCTATGCATCTGCTGGCGTACCTCTTCGACCCCGAGGAGCCCGCCCTGCTCGCCGAGCGCGAGCTGGTCCGCGACGACCGGGTGCCGCGCGCCCGGGCCATGGTCGCCCGGCTGAACGAGCTGGGTGTGCCGGTCGCCTGGGAGCAGGTCGAGCGGATCGCCGCCGGTGGTTCGGTGGGCCGCCCGCACATCGCCTCCGCGCTGGTCGAGCTGGGTGTCGTCCCCACCGTCGGTGACGCGTTCACGCCCGAGTGGCTGGCCGACGGCGGCCGGGCGTACGTCCCCAAGCACGAGACGGACCCCTTCGAGGCGATCCGGCTGGTCAAGAACGCGGGCGGGGTCACCGTCTTCGCGCACCCGGCCGCCGTCAAGCGCGGCCGTACGGTCCCGGAGGCCACGACCGCCAAGCTGGCCGAGGCCGGTCTCGACGGCATCGAGGTCGACCACATGGACCACGACCCCGCGACCCGGACCCGGCTGCGGGACCTCGCCGGGGAGGTGGGGCTGCTGGCCACCGGTTCCTCGGACTACCACGGCAGCCGCAAGACCGTCGCGCTCGGCGCGAACACCACGGACCCCGAGGTCTACGGGGAGATCATCCGCCGCGCCACCGGCGCGTTCCCCGTCCCGGGGACCGGCGGGAGCTGACCGCCCAGGGCCTCCTCGCCCCTCCCTTTCCCCCAGTAATTCCGCACGTCCGCCGCGCGTACCGCCGTGGCCCGGGTTCCTATGGCCGGGTCGCCGACGTTCGCGCGCGGTGGTGGCTCGTCATGCAAGGCACACAAGGCACACCATGTTCGACCTCGCCGTCTTCGGCTCGCTGTTCCTGACCCTCTTCGTGATCATGGACCCCCCGGGGATCACCCCGGTCTTCCTCGCCCTGACCGCCGGACGCCCGGCCAAGGTCCAGAAGCGGATGGCCTTCCAGGCCGTCTGTGTGGCGGGCGGGGTCATCGCCGTCTTCGGCCTGCTGGGCCACCAGATCCTCGACTATCTGCACGTCTCGGTCCCGGCCCTGATGATCGCGGGCGGTCTGCTGCTCCTGCTGATCGCGCTGGACCTGCTCACCGGCAAGACCGACGAGCCCCAGCAGACCAAGGACGTCAACGTCGCCCTGGTGCCCCTCGGAATGCCGCTGCTCGCCGGGCCCGGAGCCATCGTGTCCGTGATCCTGGCCGTGCAGAAGGCCGGCAGTGTCGCCACGCAGGTCTCGGTGTGGTCGGCGATCCTCGCCATCCATGTCGTGCTGTGGCTGGTGATGCGTTACTCGCTGCTGATCATCCGGGTCATCAAGGACGGGGGCGTGGTCCTCGTGACGCGGCTCGCGGGCATGATGCTCGCCGCGATCGCCGTGCAGCAGATCATCAACGGAATCACTCAGGTGATCCGGGGGAGCTGAGACGGAGCCTCGGCTCCCCCGGAAGGCTTGAGTGTCGTGCGCGCGCCCTACGAGGCCGTGGTGTCGGCCGGGCGGATCCACAGACGCTGCCCGATGGCGGCGGCCTGCTGCACGATCCGATTGACGGAGGCGGCGTCCACGACGGTGCTGTCCACGGTCGTGCCGTCGACCTCGTCGAGACGCATGATTTCGAAGCGCATGGCTTCTCCCTTCGTCTGGTCATCCTCCTGCGGAGAACTACTGGGTGCGACGTGTGGTGTCGCGGTGTTGCATACCTAGACAACGCACTGCGTGTTACAAACATTCCCTACGCTAAAGAAATTTTTCGAACGGCTAATTACCCAACGGTAAGAACTGGCCCGGCCAGGCGCTTTCGCGGACTGACCGAGACCGGTTGTGTTCGCAGCGTGACGGCCGGGACAATGGACGTGATGAACGACGACCTGGCGGACCTGGGCGCCCGCATCGACCACACCAACGAGCTGCTCCAGCGGATGCTCGCCGAGGTGGCGAAGACCCCCTCCACGCACGCGATCTTCGTGGACGCGGGCTACCTCTACGCCGCCGCGGGCCGGCTCGTGGCCGGTACGGAGGACCGGCGCGCCTTCGACCTCGACGCCGAGGGCCTGATCGACGCGCTCATCGACAAGGCCCGCTCGATCTTCGCCGACAGCCGCCTGTTGCGCGTCTACTGGTACGACGGCGCCCGCCGCCGCATCCACACCGCCGAGCAGCAGACCATCGCGGAGCTGCCGGACGTCAAGGTCCGCCTCGGCAACCTCAACGCGCACAACCAGCAGAAGGGCGTCGACTCCCTCATCCGCACCGACCTGGAGTCCCTCGCCCGGCACCGCGCCATCAGCGACGCGGCCCTGCTCGGCGGCGACGAGGACCTGGTCTCGGCGGTCGAGGCCGCGCAGGGCTACGGCGCCCGCGTCCATCTGTGGGGCATCGAGGCACCCGAGGGCCGCAACCAGGCCGAGCCGCTGCTGTGGGAGGTGGACAGCCAGCGCACCTTCGACCTGGAGTTCTGCAAGCCGTACGTCTCCCGCCGTACCGCCGCCGCGTACGAGGCGACCGGGAACCGGCCCACCCGGGAGGACGTGCGCTTCGTCGGCGCCCAGATCGCGGCCAAGTGGCTGGCCTCCCGGGGGCGCGACACCATCGGCGAACTGCTCCCGGGCCACCCCTATCTGCCCGGCTCCGTCGACCAGGACCTGCTGGTCGAGGCCGAGAACCTGCTCCAGTACTCGCTGCGCGGCCAGGCCGATCTGCGCCGGGCGCTGCGGGACGGCTTCTGGGAGCACCTGCAGACGCAGTACTGACCCGCGTACGCGCATCGGCCCGGCCCCCTCTGAAGGGGACCGGGCCGATGCGTGCGACCGGTGAGGATCAGGCCTCGGTGGCCGCCGTCGTCTTGCGGGTGCGGCGGCGCGGCTTGGCCTCCGGCTCCTCGGTGGCCTGCGCCGGGATCTCCGCGGCCTCGGCCACGGCCTTCCGGGTGCGGCGCGCCTTGGGAGCGGGGGCCTCGTCCCCGTCGACCGCCGTGGCGGTCGCCTTGCGGGTGCGGCGCGGCTTGACCTCCGCGACGTCACCGGCCTCGGCCTCGGGGGCGGTGGCGGCGGCCTTGCGGGTCCGACGCGGCTTGGCCTCGACGGCCTCGGCCGTGTCCACGGCGGCCACGGCGGCCTTGCGGGTACGACGCTTCGGGGCCTCGGCCTCGGCGACCTCGGTGGTCTCCGGGGCGGCGGCCGTCTTGCGCGTACGGCGCTTCGGAGCCTCGGCGACCGGCGCCTCGACCGCGTCCACGACCGGCTCGGCGGCCTTGCGGGTCCGGCGGCGCGGCTTGGCCTCGGCCTCGGTGCCCTCGACGGTGTCGACGACGGCCTCGGCGGCCTTGCGCGTACGGCGCTTGGGCGCCTCGGCGACCTCGGTGGTCTCCGGGGCGGCCACAGCGGCCTTGCGGGTGCGGCGCTTCGGAGCCTCGGTCACCGGCTCCGCGACCGGCGCCTCGACCGTCTCCACGACGGCTTCGGCGGCCTTGCGGGTGCGGCGGCGCGGCTTGGTCTCCGCGACCGGCTCGGCCACGGGGGCCTCGACGGCGGGAGCGGCGGGAGCCTCGGTCACCGCGACCGGCGCCTCCACGGCCTCCGTCTGCTTGCGCGTACGGCGGCGGCGCGGCTGCTCCGGGGCGTCCACGACGGTCTCCACGACGGCCGTGCCCTCCGCCGTGTCCACGGCGGTCTCGGCGGCGGTCGTCACCGGCTGCGCGACCGCGTCCGACGCGCCGTTGCGCGTGCGGCGACGGCGGCGCGGCGTACGGGTCGCCGGTGCCTCCTCGGTGGCGGTGGTCTCGACGGCCGGCGTGGCGGCACCGGACTCCAGCGGAGCTCCGTTGCGCGTACGACGGCGGCGGCGCGGGGTGCGCGCCGAACGCTCCTGCTCGGCGGCGGCGGCCTCACCGCGACCACC